>DASRHM010000084.1:0-11763 GCA_035650575.1 Dehalococcoidia bacterium
CGGCGGCACCGGGGCCTCGCCGCTCACCTCGATCAAGCATGCCGGCGCGCCGTGGGAACTGGGCCTCGCGGAGACGCAGCAGACGCTGATGCGGAACGGCCTGCGCGACCGGATCGTGGTCCAGGTCGACGGCCAGCTGAAGACGGGACGCGACGTCGTGATCGCGGCGCTGCTCGGCGCCGAGGAGTACGGCTTCGGCACGGCGCCGCTGGTCGTGAGCGGCTGCGTGATGATGCGGGTGTGTCATCTCGACACCTGCCCGGTCGGCGTCGCGACGCAGAACCCGGAGCTGCGCAAGCGCTTCTCCGGGAAGCCGGAATTCGTCGTCAACTTCTTCGAGTTCATCGCCGAGGAAGTGCGCGAATACCTGGCGGCGCTCGGGTTCCGCTCGATCAACGAGGCGATCGGCCACACGGAGATGCTCGACGTGCGGCAGGCGGTCGACCACTGGAAGGCGGGCGGGCTCGACCTGTCGCCGATCCTTGCCGCGGCGGAGAACCCCTACGACGGGCAGGACCCGTACTGCACGCGCGGGCAGGATCACCGCCTGGAGCGCGCGCTCGACCGTACGCTGATCGAGCAGTCCGCGGCGGCGCTCGGCGAAGGGAAGCCCATCGAGATCGAGACGTGCGTGCACAACACGAACCGCTCCGTCGGGACGATGCTCGGATCCGAGGTGACGAAGCGCTGGGGCGGCGGCGGGCTGCCCGATGACACGATCCGCATCACGCTCCGCGGCTCGGCGGGGCAGAGCTTCGGCGCGTTCCTACCGCGGGGCATCACGCTGCGGCTCGAAGGCGACGCGAACGACTACACCGCGAAGGGTCTCTCCGGCGGCATCGTGATCCTGCATCCGGACCGTGACGCGCTGTTCAAGGCCGAGGAGAACATCATCGCCGGGAACGTCGTGCTCTACGGGGCGACGGCGGGCGAGGCCTACTTCCGCGGCACCGTCGGCGAGCGCTTCGCCGTGCGCAACTCGGGGGCGACGGCGGTCGCGGAGGGCATCGGCGACCACGGCTGCGAGTACATGACCGGCGGCCGCGTCGTGGTGCTGGGGCCGACGGGGCGGAACTTCGCAGCGGGCATGTCGGGCGGGATCGCCTACGTGTACGACCCCGACAACACGTTCGCGCCGCTCGTGAACTACCAGATGGTGGACCTGGAGCCGCTGACCGACGAGGACCGCGAGTGGCTGCGCGCGACGGTCGAGCGCCACCGCGAGCTGACCGGCTCGGACGTCGCGGACCAGATCCTCTCCCAGTGGGAGAGCGAGGTCGAGTCGTTCCGGAAGGTGATGCCGGAGGACTACAAGCGCGTGCTCACGGTCATGGCGGAGGCGGGCGAGCTGGGCCTGACGGAAGAAGAGACGCTGCACCGGGTGATGGCATCGGCGCATGGGTGAGACGACGGGGTTCTTGCAGTGGAAGCGGATCACGCCGAAGCGGCGGCCGGTTTCCGTGCGCGTGCACGACTGGCTCGAGGTCTATGAGCCGCTCGATGCGCTGACGATCAAGCAGCAGGCCGGGCGCTGCATGGACTGCGGCATCCCGTTCTGCAACAACGGCTGCCCGCTCGGGAACCTGATCCCGGACTGGAACGACCTGGTCTACCGGGAGCACTGGCACGAGGCGATCGACCGCCTGCACGCGACCAACAACTTCCCGGAGTTCACGGGGCGGCTCTGCCCGGCGCCGTGCGAGGCGGCGTGCGTGCTCGGCATCAACCAGGACCCGGTGACGATCAAGCAGATGGAAGTGGAGATCATCGAGCGGGCCTGGAAAGAGGGCTGGGTGGCGCCGGTGCCGCCGTCGGTGCGCACGGGCAAGCGCGTCGCGGTCGTCGGGTCGGGGCCGGCCGGGCTCGCCGCGGCGCAACAACTCACGCGCGCGGGCCACGATGTCGTCGTGTTCGAGCGCGACGACCGCATCGGGGGCCTGCTGCGGTACGGCATCCCCGAGTTCAAGATGGAAAAGCGGTTCCTCGACCGGCGGCTCGCGCAGATGCGCGCCGAGGGCACCGAGTTCCGCGTCAACGCACACGTGGGCGTCAACGTGCCGACCGAGGAGCTGAAGGCGTTCGACGCCGTGGTGCTCGCCGGCGGGGCGACGGCGGCACGCGACCTGCCGATCCCCGGGCGCGAGCTCCGCGGCATCCACCAGGCGATGGAGTACCTGCCGATCGGCAACCGCGTGCAGGAGGGCGACCTGAAGGAGCCGACGATCACCGCCGCCGGCAAGCGCGTCGTGATCATCGGCGGCGGCGATACGGGCGCGGACTGCCTGGGGACGGCGCACCGCCAGGGCGCGCGCTCCGTGCACCAGTTCGAGATCCTGCCGCGCCCGCCGGAGCACCGCGCGCCGACCAACCCCTGGCCCACCTGGCCGAACATCTTCCGCGTCTCCTCGGCCCATGAGGAGGGCGGCGAGCGCGTCTACAGCGTGAACACCGAGCGCTTCACCGGCGACGAGCACGGCAACGTGCGCGGGCTCGTGGCGCACCAGGTGGAGCTGGTGGACGGGCGCTTCCAGAAGGTCGAGGGCACGGACTTCGAGCTGCCGTGCGAGCTCGTGCTCCTCGCGATGGGCTTCGTCGGCCCCGAACGCGGCGGACTGCTCGAAGACCTTGGCGTGGAGCTCGACGCGCGGGGCAACGTCGCCCGCAACGCATCGTTCATGACGAGCGTGCCCGGCGTGTTCGCCTGCGGCGACATGGGACGCGGCCAGAGCCTGATCGTCTGGGCGATCGCAGAAGGGCGCGCGTGCGCGGCCGGCGTCGACCGCTACCTCATGGACGAGACGCAGCTTCCCGCCCCCATCGAACCGACCGCGCGGCCCCTGGTCTGAATCTGCGCTCGACATAGGCGCAGCGCGACCGCCGGTGTACACTCTGCCCACGCGTTGGAACGCGCCAAACGCAGGCGGGGGCCTGATGCACGCTACGGACGACCGGCCAGCCTCGGGCACGCTGCCCGCCGTGCTCTCCGCCGACGAGTGGACGGAGCTCCGCGCGCGGATGGAGCAGCGCCGCTACGCCGCCGGCGACGTGATCATCGAACAGGGCACGATCGCGCCCGATTTCCACATCATCGCCCAGGGGATCGTCTCGATCTCGGCGCTGGCGCCGGACGGCGTGCGGCGCGAGCTGGGTGCGCTGGGCGCCGACGAGGCGATCGGCGACATGTCGCTGCTCACTGGCGAGCCGGCGTCCGCGGACGTCATCGCGAC
Source organism: Dehalococcoidia bacterium (assembly GCA_035650575.1). Lineage (GTDB taxonomy): Bacteria > Chloroflexota > Dehalococcoidia > DSTF01 > JACRBR01 > DASRHM01. The sequence continues at coordinate 3,228 of DASRHM010000084.1, forward strand.
GAACGAGGTGCGCACCTACGCCGCATCGCAGGAGCGCATCGCGACGCTCGGCGACCTGCGCACGCGGCTGATCGAAGGCCTGGCGACGCTGCTCGCCGGCCGGCTGCGCCGATCGAACGAGCGCCTGCTCGCGCAGTATTCCGCGACCACGCATGCGGTCGCCTGCGCGCCCCAGGCGATCGCGCCGCTCGTGCGGTTGCCCGCCGAGGTGGCACGCTGTGTCGGCGCACCGGTCCTCGCCCTGATCGCCGGCGACGCGGCGAGCGCCGCCTGGAGCGCGGAAGCCCGCACGCCTGGACGCGACGTCTCCGTGCGGCTCGTGCCGGGTACGGGCGTCGATGACATCCCGCGGGTGATCGGGCAGGCGCAGCACGAGTACGACCGCATCATTGTGTTCGGCGAGCCGCCGGCGGGCATCGACGCTCGCGGGTGGGAAGTGGTCCGGGAGGCTGAGCGCGCACGCGACGGCGCGAAGACCGCGGTGATCAGCGCCCTCGCATGGACGCAGCCGAACCTGCGCCGGCTCTCCGAGCAGGCGCATACGCGCGTCGAGGCGATCGTGCCGCCGGCGTCGCCGGCGCCGGGCCGCCGCGACCCCATCGCGAAGCTCGCGCGCACGATCACGGACCGTCGCATCGGCGTGGCGCTCGGGGCGGGCGGGGCGAAGGGCTTCGCGCACATTGGCGTGCTGCGCGCGTTCGACGAGATCGGGGTACCCATCGACATGCTGGCGGGCTCGAGCATCGGCGCAGCGGTGGCGGCGGGTTACGCGGCCGGCTACTCGGTGGAGCAGCTCTCGCACCTCGCCGGGCGGATCGCCGGCCGCGCGGTGCGCCCGACGCTTCCGCTGCACTCGTTCCTGAGCAACCGCGGCATCCGCGATGAACTCGCCCGCGTGGCGGAGGGCCGGCGCTTCGAGGACCTGGACCTGCCACTCGCGGTCTGCGCCACGGACATCTTCCGTCGCTGCGAAGTGACGTTCACCTCGGGCGTCGTGCTGCCGCACCTGGTGGCGAGCATGTCGATCCCGGGCATCTACCCGGCGCTGAAGACGCCGGACAGCTACCTGGTGGACGGCGCCGTGCTGAACCCGGTGCCGTCGCGGCAGTGCCGGGAGCTGGGGGCCGGCATCGTGGTCGCGGTGCGGCTGACGGGGAAGAACACGTCGCCGCGCGACGAGCTCGACTTCCGCCGCGGGCGGCCGCTTGCGCCGGAAACGATCATGCGCGCGCTCGAGATCATGCACAACCGCCTTTCGGAGCTGAGCAAGAACGAGGCGGACGTGAACATCGAGGTCTGCATCGAGCGCGGGGGGCTGCGCGACTTCGATCGCAGCGCGGAGATCGTGCAGGCCGGCTACGACGCCGCCAGCGCGGCCCGGGACGAGCTGGTCGCGGCCGTGCCGTGCGTCGAGGCCGCCGCATGATGCTGCTCGCGCTGCGCAACCTGGTGGCCGAAAAGACGCGCTTCGCGTTCTCGGCCGCCGGCATCGGGTTCGCGGTGTTCCTGATCACGATCCTGCTCGGGCTGTATCAGGGCTGGAACCAGAAGGTCGGCGGCTTCGTGGAGAAGGTGCAGGGCGACGCCTGGGTCGCCCGCGAGGGCACCACCGACTTCATCAATGCGGCATCGATCCTGCCGGCATCGCTGGGAGACTCGCTGCGCTCCAACCCGGACATCGAAGGCGTGTATCCGCTCATCGTGCGGCCGATGTCGTTCCGGAAGGACGGCCACAAGGTGGACATCCACCTCATCGGCTACGAGCCGGCGACCGGTGTCGGCGGGCCGCTGCACATCATCGAGGGCCGCGGCGACCCGCAAGGGGACGAGATCGTGGTGGACCAGGTGCTGGCGCGCGTCTCCGGGGTGAAGGTCGGCGACACGCTGACGAGCGGCGAGTCGGAGGTGAAGGTCATCGGCATCGCGAGCGGCGGTAACTTCGCCTTCACCCAGGCGGGCTTCATGAACATCGAAGGGGCGCGCGCACTGCTCGAGATGCAGGGCCTCTCGACGTTCTTCGTCGTGAAGATGCGCGCGGGGACGGACATCCCGGCGTGGCAGCACGAGATCTCCTCGACGCAACCCGGGGTCGTCGCCTTCACGTCGTCACAGTTCGCCTCGGCGACGCGACACCGCATCCTCGACCAGGTAATCCCGATCATCGGGCTGATCGTGGGGCTGGCGTTCATCGTCGGCATCGCGATCACGAGCCTGACGATCTACACGGCGACGGTCGAGCGCACGCGCGAGTTCGGCGTGATGAAGGCGATCGGCTTCAACAACATCGACCTGTACAAGCTCGTGCTGAGCCAGAGCCTCCTGACGGGGATGCTGGGTTTCGTCTTCGGCGCGCTGGCGACGCTGCTCGTGTCGATGTTCATCGACCGCATCGTCGCACAGTTCATCGTGCTCGTGCGGCCGTTCGATATCGGCTTCGTGTTGATCGCGACGCTGCTGATGGCGTTCGGGGCGGCGATCGTGCCGGCGCGGCGCGTGGCCGGCGTCGACCCCGCCGTGGCGTTCAAGGGGTGAGCGTGGACGGCGAGCGGCACGTACTCGAACTGGTCGATGTCAGCCAGGAGTTCGGCGAGAAGGCGAACCTGACGCACGCGCTGCGGTCCGTATCGCTGCGGGTCGGCCCGGAGCAGGTCGTGATCGTGATGGGGCCGTCGGGCGCAGGGAAATCGACGCTGCTGGCGATCGCCGGCGCCCTCCGGCGGCCGACCTCCGGGCGCGTGATCATCGATGGCACCGACATCACGTGGCTGAGCGACCGCGAGCTGGCGCGCGTGCGGCTGCTGAAGGTGGGCTTCGTGTTCCAGGAGTTCAACCTGCTCGACTCCCTGAACGTCATCCAGAATCTGGAGCTCGTGCTCGCGAAGGCCGGCGTGCCGGCGAAGAACGCGCACGCGCGGGCGCGCGAGCTGCTGACGATGCTCGGGCTGGCCCACCGCATGGACGCGCGCGTGCGGCTGCTCAGCGGCGGCGAGCGCCAGCGGGTGGCGATCGCGCGCGCGCTGGTGAACAACCCGACGATGATCCTCGCCGACGAGCCCACCGCCAGCCTCGATGGCGTGCGCGGGGCGGAGGTGATGTCCATTTTGCGCATGGTCGCGACGGACATGGGCAAGGCGGTCGTCATGGTCAGCCACGACCACCGCGTGCTGCCCTACGCGGACCGCGTCGTCTGGCTCCAGGACGGTCTGCTGGAAGACCGCGAGCCGGAGTCGATGGCATCGGCGGTCGGCCCGCGATGAGCCGCGTGCCTGTCCGCATCGCCCACCGCGGGGGCGGTTCGCTGGCGCCCGAGAACTCGATCGCCGGCATCGAGCGCTCGCTCGCGTATGGCATCGAGATGATCGAGGTGGACGTGCGACGCACGCGCGACGGCGTCCTCGTGCTCTCGCATGATCCCACGCCGCACGGCGCGGCGGTGGCGGTGCACGATGCGACGCTCGCCGAGCTCCGGGCGGCGTCGCCGGCGCTCGCGACGCTCGATGACGCGCTGGACGCGGCGCGGGGACGCGCGCTCCTGAACCTCGACCTCAAGACGACTGACCTGGCCGAGGATGTCATCGAAGCCATCCGCCGGCGCGGGGCCAGCGACGCATGCATCGTGAGCTGCCTCGACGGCGCATGTCTGGCGCGCGTCGCCGAGCTGGCGCCCGCCATCCCCCGCTTCTTCTCCTATCCTCCGGACTATGGCGGCGCGTCGCGGAAGCCATGGCTGAAGCCGGTCGTGAACGCCGCGGTCGCCGGCATGCGGTTGACGATGCCCGCGCGGCTGCGCCGCATGCTGCGTCCGCTGCCGGGCACGCACGCGACGATCTACGCGCCGCTGATCACGCGCCGCCTCGTGGACCTCGCGCACGGGCTGGGCATCGAGCTGTACACCTGGACCGTGGACGATCCGGCCGAGATGCGCCGGCTCGCGGCGCTCGGCATCGACGGCATCACGAGCAACCGTCCCGACTTGCTCGCGGCGCTCGGCGCCCGGCCGCCAGCGCCGGTCGCCTAGGGTCCGGCGGACGCCGCCGGCGCGCGCGTCGCCGCGGGCTCGAGCGACGGTATCTCGCGCACGCCGAGCCGCGCCAGGATCGCCTTGCAGTCGCGCATCGCCGGAGCACCGTCGTTGCCGGTCGCGGCCGCGATGCTCGCGCTCAGCCGGAGCGACAACGCCAGCTCGTAGTCGGCGGAGATCGCCCGCGCGAGCGCGATGCTCTCGTCGATCGCCGCGCGCGCGTCATGCCAGCGCTCGCGGCGCATCATGACGAACGCGCGCAGGCGCAGGAGCATCGCCTTTACGCTGCCGCCCGTCTCGCCGCGACGGAGCGCGCGTTCGACCAGGGCGAGCGCCGCGGCATCGTCGCCGGCGAGCAGCTCCAACTCCGCGAGCCGCGCTTCCGTTTCGGCGACGAAGCTCTCCGCGCCCATCCCGCGAAAGCTCTCGAGCGCCTCATCGAGCAGCGTGCGCGCTTCCTCGAGCCGCCCGGCGCGCGTCGCCACGCGTCCGAGCGCGCTCGTCGCGACGGCGACGCCGACGGGGTAGCTCGCGGCGCGCCAAACGCGCAGCACCTCTTGGAACAGCGACTCGGCCTCGCCGATCTCGCCACGGTCGAGCAACACCTCGCCGATGTTGTTCGACGCCGTCGCGGCGCCGACGACGTCGCCGGCTTTCTCCCGCGCCGCCTTGCTGCGGGCGAAGCATGCGAGCGCCTCGTCCCACCGGCCTTCGAGCGTGGCGGCGACGCCGAGGTTGTTCAGCACGTTCGCCTGTCCGACGAGGTCACCCAGTTCCTCGAAGATCGGCAGCGCGAGCGCGCGGTACCGGCCCGCTTCGCCAGCGCCGAGCATGGTGTTGGCATGGTCGAGCAGGTAGTACGCGTGCGCGAGGCTGGCCCGGTCGCCGGTGGCCTCGGCGTCCGGGAGGACGCGCCGGCACCAGCGCGCGCACTCGGCGTAGCGTCCCTGCCGAAAGCGCACGCCCGCGTACGCCAGCCGGAGCTGGTTCGCCTCGATCGTGGCGGTGCGGGAATCGTCCGCGCCGAGTCCGCGACCATACCAGCGCAGCGCCTGCGTGTACTTTCCCTGGCGCTCGCGGATCACCCCCTCCTTGCGCAGCAGGCGCCGGCGGCCGCCGGCATCGGTCGTCAGGCGCCGGGCCTGCGCATACGCCGTGGCCGCCGGGCGGTACATGGCCGCCAGCTCGCAGACGTCGCCGAGCGCCTCGTGCACGCGCGCAAGCTCGCCAGCGTCGGCGTGGGGCAGGTGACGCGCCGCGTCGATCGCGCGGCGGTAGAACTCGGCCGCCTCGACGTTCGCGAACTTCGCCTTCGCGCGGTCGCCGGCGATGCGTGCGTAGCCGCACGCCTTGTCGTAGTCCGCGGAGCGGAGGAAATGCAGCGATAGCAGCTCCGCGCGCCGTTCCGCACGGCGTCCATGCCGCCGTTCGATGCTTGCGCCGAGCCGGCCGTGGAGCTCGCGGCGGCGCCGGAAGGGCAGGCCTTCGTACGCGGCCTCGCGCACCAGAGCGTGCCGGAATCGGTACGTCGCGCGGCCCTCGGGCACGATGAAGTCTTCGAGCCGCTCCCACGCCGACGCGTCCGCGGGCGGCAGCAGGTCGGCGAGGCTTTCGGCGAGCAGGTCGATGTTGAAGGTCGGCCCGACGACGGAGGCGTAGCGCAGCAGCCGGCGCTCGTCCGGGGCGAGGCGGTCGATCTGGCTGGTGATCAGCGCTTCGAGGGTGCCCGGGAGCGCCGCGACATCCTGCTGTGCCTGGCGCGCGGCGATGATCTCCCGCAAGAACAGCGGGTTGCCGCCCGCGCGCTCGGCCATCGCCTGCAGCTCATGCTGGGCGATCGCGGCGCCGCCCGTCGCCGCGGCCGTCAGCTCCGCCGCAGCCCCGGCGGATAGCGGTCCGAGGGCGATGGTCTCGCATGCCGCCGGCGGATCGGGGAACAGCGGCGCGTCCGACGTGCGGCGCGTGACGATGAACATCCACGGCCGGCCCGCCGCGCCGGCGATGAGCTCGGCGAGCAGATCGCGCGAGGCGTCATCGAGCCAGTGCGCATCCTCGATCGCGAAGATCGCCGGGCCGGGCGCCGCGCGTGCGACGAGCTCGGCGATCGCGCGCTGCAGTTGCGCCTTTCGGAAGCGTTCAGCCATCTGTGACACGGCGGGCGTCGGCGCGGCCGGCAGGTCGAGGGGGATGGCGATGAGCGGCAGCCAGTCGGACAGGTCGGGCGCGATCTCGTCGACGCGCTGGGCGAGCGCCGCCGCTGTCTCGCGCTCGTCACCGGCGGGCAGGCGCAGGACCGCGCGCAGCAGGCGGCGAAACGGGAAGTAGGCCGTCGCTGATTCGTATTGCTCGCACGTGGCATCGAACGCCGCGAACCCTTCGGCGCGGGCGCGAAGCTCCGCGATGATGCGCGACTTTCCGATGCCCGCGTCGCCGACGATGTCCACGAGCGCCGCCCGCCGCCCCGACCGCACGCCCGCGAGTGTCTCGCCGAGCAGCGTCATCTCCCGCTCGCGGCCGATGAGCGGGATGGCGGCGTCGCTTCGCGCGGCGTCCCGCACGCCGAGCGCGCGGCCGAGGGCGGATGCATTCACCGGGCGCGACTTTCCCTTCACGGTGAATGGCTCGAGCGCGGTCAGATCGTACTGCGTGCGCGTGCGGTGGGTGACGCCCGGCGTGACGATCGCCTGGCCGTCGGCGGCGCGTGCCATCAGCCGCGCGGCGAGGTTCACCACGTCGCCCATGACCGTGTACGTCCGGCGGTACGGCGGGCCGACATCGCCCGCGAACACGGGCCCGGACGTCACGCCGATCCGCAACGCGAACGGCGGCGCCGCATCGAGGATCTGGCGCACGGCGCGCAGCATGCCCTCTTCGTCGCGGCCGCTCGTCTTGGGGACGCCGGCGGTGAGGATGATCTTCGCGCCGCCCGCGGTGATGTCGCTCGCGAGGAAGCAGACGTCATACTCGGCTGCCGCGCGCTGGACCGTGCGTATCAGGTCATCGAGCGCACGCTGCGTCGCCGGCGCGCCGTCCGTCGCGAGCCTGGCGTCGATCCCGGAGACGTGGATGAAGCAGACGACCGCGTTGCGGTGCTCGCTTTCCGTCGCCGTGCTCGCGAGGTGCTCGCGGATGGCGACCGGGATGAACGTCTCGGGCTCCTCGGACTCTTGCTGCGCCGGCGCCCGGTGGGGCCCGGGCGCGGCGGCGGGCATGCCGCGCAGCAACGTGCCGGCGTCGCGCTCCGCGCCGCGGTTCGCCGCGGGGAGGGCCGCGGCGGTCTCGGCGCTCAACAGGATCTCGCCGGCTGACGCCGCCGTCTCCATCTGCGCCACGCGGGTGACGGATGGGCCGGCGACGATCAGCTCGCGATGCGCCTCGCCGGCGAGGAAGAAGTGCACCGGGCCGCTGTGCACGCCGACGGACATGCGAAGCTGCACGAGCCCGGCCGTCGTGCGCACCCGCCCGATCGCCCGCAGGCGCTGGCGCATGCCCGCCGCGGCGCGACAGCCGTGCGTCGCGTGCGACTCTCCCGTGAAGAACAGCAGCAGCGCATCGCCGCCGAACTTGAGCAGCGAGCCGCCTTCATCGTAGGCGGCGGCGAGCAACTTCTCGAACGTCGAGTTGAGGACGTCGGTGACCTCTTCGGCACCGACCTTACCGTTGCGCGCCAGCCGCTCCGACATCGCGGTGAAGCCGGAGAGGTCGGCGAAGACGAGCGTGCCATCGATCACGCGCCAGTGCGCGGACGGCGCTTCGCGCTGCCACTCGACGAGCAGGCGTGGGAAGTACGAGGAGAGATTCGAGGCCATGACCGTCGCCGGCCGGGCGCGGCGAGTGCCGGCGCCGCCCCCCGGAAGGCCATTGATCATACTGGATGCGGTGCCGAGGCTCCCGCCCGCGCGCGTCGGGCGGGCTTGCCGGTCATCAGCCGCCGAGCTCGACGGTGAGCTCGTGGTCGCGCGAGAGGTCAAGCGCGAGCGGCACGGAAGCATCGTGCTGAGGGACGCCATCGAGCAGGAGGCGGCGAATGCGCATCCCGTCCGGCGGTGCGACCCTCACGGACAAGGGGATCGGCCGTCCGGGCTGGGCCTGCAGGCGCAGCCGGTACGTCATGCCCCCGCCGTGGCGCTCGACGACTGGCGGCGTGGTGTAGGTGAACGAGAGGCGGTCCCGCGTGTCCCGCGGCAGCGTGAAGAAGCGCCCGAAGACCGTGAGCCCCTGCTCGCGGGACAGCTCCTCGAGCCCCACCGACCCTTCGCCGTCGCGCACCTCGGCGATCCTCGAGCCGGGCGGCACGAGCACGCGCAGGTAGTCGCCGTACAGGCCGCCGAGCATCAGCTTGTAAACGAGTTGCGGGTCGCGGCCCTCGGCCCACGGCGCCAGGTTGTTGAAGTAGTCGATCGCGACCGTGTTCGTGGCGGCGCCGGCAGCATCGAGCTGCACGGTCAGCTCCGCCTGCTGCTCCAGGATGGCGTTGAGCTTCGTGCTGTTGACGCTCGCATCGACCAGCATCAG
>DASRHM010000085.1:0-16106 GCA_035650575.1 Dehalococcoidia bacterium
CGGGCGCTCGCGTGGGCGTCGCCGTCCTGTCGCCCGAGCCGCCGCCGGAGCACGCGGCACCTGCGAACGCGAGGAGGAGCGCCGCGAATACACCCGCCGGGAACCGAAGCCGCCTCATACATCGATCGTAGGCAGGCGCGATCGGTCTCGCCAGACGCAGATGTACCGATTCGGTTAGGAGTTCCCATTGGAGCGCGGCGAACGACGGGCAGGGCGCCCCGGGGGGCGTGTTACAATCGCACGCGGGCGGGTAGCCGGAGGGATCGCGGCATGGCAACGCTCATCGTCGTCCTCGTCATCGTCGCAATCGTCGTCATCCTCGGGCTGATCCTGCTCGGGATGTACAACGGGCTCGTCCGCGGCCGGCTGCGGGTGCGCGAGGCCTGGTCCGGCATCGACGTGCAGCTCAAGCGCCGGGCGTCGTTGATCCCCAACCTCGTCGAGACGGTCAAGGGCTACGCAGCGCACGAGCGCGAGACGCTCGAGAACGTCACGCGGGCGCGGGCGCAGTTGCAGCAGGCCGGCACGCCCGGCCAGGCCGCCGAGGCGAACAACATGCTGACGCAGACGCTGCGGTCGCTGTTCGCGGTCGCGGAGCAGTACCCGAACCTGAAGGCGAACGAGAACTTCAAGGCGCTGCAGGACGAGCTGTCCGATACGGAGGACAAGATCGCCTACGCCCGGCAGTTCTACAACACGAACGTGCTGTCCTATAACACGAAGACGGAGACGTTCCCGAGCGTCATCTTCGCGAACCTCTTCGGCTTCAAGCCGGCGGAGTTCTTCGAGACGGAAGAGCAGGCGCGCGAGGATGTGCACGTGAGCTTCAGCTCGGCGCCGCCCGCCGCCACGTCCTGATCGATGGCCGGCGCGGCCGAGACGCCCGGGCACCTCGACGAACCGGTCCTCATCTACGACCGGATCGGCAAGAACAAGCGCCAGACCTGGCTGCTGATGCTGCTCTTCGTCGGCCTGCTGGGGGGCTTCCTCACGCTCATCGGCTACATCATCGGCGTCCCGCTCTACGTCGCGCCGGTGTTCTTCGTGGCGCTCGGCGCGTACGCGCTCTTCAGCTACTACGCGAGCGCTTCGGTGGCGCTCGCCGTGAGCGCCGCCCACCCGGTGACGCGCGAAGAGGAGCCGGAGCTGTACCGGGTGGTCGAGAACCTGAGCATCGGCTCCGGGCTGCCGATGCCTAGGGTGTACGTGATCGAGGACTCGGCACCGAACGCGTTCGCGACGGGCCGCGACCCACAACACGCCGCGGTGACCGCGACGCGGGGGCTGCTCGACAAGCTCGACAAGCCGGAGCTGGAGGGCGTGATCGCCCACGAGATGTCGCACGTGGGGAACTACGACATCCGCGTGATGACGATCGTCGTGGTGCTCGTGGGGCTCGTCGCGCTGCTGGCCGACTTTTTCATGCGCTGGACGTGGTTCGGGGCCGGCGGGCGCAGCAGCAACCGCGACCGAGGCGGCAGCGCATACGCGATCCTGTTCGCGCTGGCGATCCTGTTCGCCATCCTGGCGCCGATCGCCGCCCAGCTCATCCAGCTCGCGATCTCCCGCCAGCGCGAGTACCTCGCCGACGCATCCGGCGCGCTGCTCTGCCGCAACCCGGACGCGCTCGCCCGCGCGCTCGAGAAGATCAGCGCCGACCCGGACCCGCTCGAGGAGGCGAACAAGGCGACGGCGCACCTGTACTTCAGCAATCCGCTCCACGACCACCGGTCGTTCCTCAACGACCTCTTCAGCACCCACCCGCCGGTCGAAGAGCGGATCCGCCTGCTGCGGGCGATGTAGCGCGGCGGCTCGAGAGCCGCATGCATGGCGCCGGGCGCGCGACGACCCGGGGGAGGCGTCCTCGGAATGGCGGTTGGGGTTGCCGGGCGGGTTGTGATACCGTGTGGCCGGCCCTACCGGCCCGAAGAGGTGCGCGTTGAGCTTCGGCGACTACCTGAACCTGGCGCAGATCATCATCGCGATCGCGCTCACGCTCGTCATCCTCGCGCAGGCGAAGGGATCGGGCATCGGCGCGGCGTTCGGCGGCGGCACGAGCAGCTCGTTCCGGACGCGACGCGGGGTGGAGAAGACCCTGTTCCAGCTCACGATCGTGCTCGCGATCGCGTTCCTCCTGATCTCCGCGTGGGGCGTCCGGAACTCCCTCCACTGATCGCCCTTCGTCCGTGAGCTGACGTGCCGTTCACGAAGACGCGCTGGCCGCTGTTCGCCGCGCTCGTGCTCGGCGTCGCCGCCGTCGCGAGCATCTGGTACTTCGCGCTCTCTCATCCGCGCGGCGAGGCAGTGCCGGCGTCGGGCGGTCGCTACGTCGAGGGGGTGACGCGCGCGCCGGAGCGCATCAACCCGCTCTTCGCCTCGGCCAACCAGACCGACGCGGACCTGGCGGCGCTGGTCTTCAGCGGGCTCGTCCGCCTGGGGCCGGACGGGACGCCGCAGCCGGACCTCGCGGAGCGGTGGGAGATCACCGGAAACGGGCAAAGCTATGTGTTCCACCTGCGGCACGGCGTCGCCTGGCAGGATAGCGAGCCGTTCAGCGCCGATGACGTCGTCTTCACGTACCGGGCGATCGCGTCGCCGGGGTTCCGCGGCGACCCGGCGCTCGCGCAGCTCATGGAGGGCGTCGTCGTCAGCGCGCGCGATGCGCAGACCGTCGAGTTTCGCCTGGAGCAGGCGTACGCGCCGTTCCTCTCATACCTGACCATCGGCATCCTCCCCCGTCACCTGCTCGAAGGGCTCGACCCGGGACAGCTCTACAGCGCCGGGTTCAACGCGCGCCCGGTGGGCACCGGTCCGTGGGTGCTGAAGCGCGTCAGCGACTCCGGGGTGACGCTCGCGAGCAACCCCACGTACTACCTGGGCCCACCGCACATCGCCACGCTCGAGCTGCGGGTGTACCCGGACGAAGCGGCGCTCGCCGCGGCGCTGCGGCAGCGCGAGATCGATGGCGCCCTGCTGGGGCCGGGCGCGGCGCCGTCGGACATCGACTTCCTGCGAGGGGACCGCCGCTTCGCGCTCCACGCGATGACCGGCACGGCGTTCAACATCGTCTACTTCGATACGCGGTCGCCGCTGTTCTCCGACCAGGCCGTGCGGCAGGCGCTCTGGCAGGCGACCGACGTGGAGGCGCTCGCCGCGGCGGCAGGCGGCGGCGTGCGCGTCACCGACAGCATCGCGCCCGGTCTCTGGGCGCATGCCACACCACCCGAAGCGCCGGACTTCGACCCCGGCGCGGCGGCAAGCGCGCTCGAGCGGGCGGGGTGGTCGCGCGGCAGCGACGGGATCCGCCGCAAGGGCGACCAGCGGCTCGCGTTCACGCTCTCGACGGCGAACGACGCGGACCGCGTGGCGCTCGCCAACGAGCTCGAGCGCCAGTGGGAGGCGGTCGGGGCGGAGGTGACCGTGCAGCCGCTCGATGCGGCGGTGTTCATCGAGCAATACCTGCTGCCGCGCAAGTTCGAAGCAGCGCTCGCGCTGATCGACCCCGGCGGGGACCCGGACCCCTATCCGTTCTGGCACAGCTCGCAGATCGCCGAGCCGGGGCGGAACCTGTCGAACTACTCGGACGCGCGGATCGACGACGTGCTCGAACGCGCACGGCAGACGACGGACACGCACCGGCGGCAAGAGCTGTACGCGCTGTTCGCGGGATATTTCATCGCCGACGCGCCGGCGATCCCGCTGTTCGCGCCGCAGTGGACGTACGCGCAGGAGACGCGGGTGCAGGGGTTCGCCGAATCGCTGCTCTTCACGCCGGCATCGCGCTTCTCGAACGTGCAGGACTGGTACGTGCGCACCCGCACCGGGCCCTGAGGCGGGGTAGCGCGCGGACCGGCGCCGGGCGGTACGCTGCCGCCGTGGACTACCGCGTCGAGACCGACTCCCTGGGCGAGGTGCGGGTGCCGCGCGACGCCTGGTACGGCGCGCAGACGCAACGCGCCATCGAGAACTTCCCGATCTCCGGCATGCGCGCCCATCCCGAGTTCGTGCGCGCGACGGCGCAGGTGAAGCTCGCCGCCGCGCGCGCCAACGCGCGCCTCGGGAAGCTCGACCGGGCGATCGCGGAGGCGATCGCGCGCGCCGCGCAGGAGGTCATCGACGGGGGCTTGCGCGACGAGTTCGTGGTCGATGTGTTCCAGGCGGGCGCGGGCACGTCGCACAACATGAACGCGAACGAGGTGATCGCCAACCGGGCGAACGCGGCGCTGGGGGGCGCGCGCGGGGCCTACGCCCCGGTGCACCCGAACGACCATGTGAACATGAGCCAGTCGACGAACGACGTCATCCCGACGGCGATCCGGGTCGCCGCGCTCTCGCTCGAGCCGCCGCTCCGCGCCGCGCTGGATGCGCTGGCCGGCGCGCTCGAGGACAAGGCGCGCGAGTTCGACGGCGTGCTCAAGTCGGGCCGCACGCATCTCCAGGACGCGGTGCCGGTGCGGCTTGGGCAGGAGTTCGGCGGCTGGGCGTTCACCGTGCGCCGGGACGAGGCGCGCGTCGCGGCGGCGGCGCAGTCGCTGCACGAGATCAACCTCGGCGGCTCAGCCGCGGGCACGGGGCTGAACACGCACCCGGACTACGCGCGCGTCGTCGCCGAAGAGCTGTCGGCGGTCACCGGCTTCGACCTGCGGCCCGCGGCGAGCCTGTTCGGCGTCATGCAGTCGATGTCGGACTTCGCGCACGTGTCGGCAGCGCTCCGCACATGCGCGCTGGACCTGACGCAGATCGCGAACGACCTGCGCCTGCTCAGCTCCGGCCCGCGGACGGGGCTCGCGGAGATCGCGCTGCCGCCGGTGCAGCCGGGCTCCTCGATCATGCCGGGCAAGGTGAACCCGGTGATGGCCGAGATGGCCGACATGGTCTGCTTCCAGGTCGCTGGCAACGACACCGCGATCGCGCTCGCCGTGCAGGCGGGCCAGCTCGAGCTGAACGTCATGATGCCCGTCATCGCGCACAACCTCCTGCAGTCGATGCAGATCCTGGCGCATGCGGTGCAGGCGCTCTGCGAACGCTGCGTGCGCGGCATCACGGCCGATGCGGAGCGGGCGCGCCGCTACTTCGAGTCGAGCGTCGGGATGGCGACCGTGCTCAATCCGCTCATCGGCTACGCGGCGGCAGCGAAGGTCGCGCAGGAGTCCGCGCGCACCGGCGAGACCATCGTCGAGGTGGTACGGCGGCTGAAGTTGCTCGACGACGCGCAGATCGCGACGCTCTTCGACCCGGCGCACCTCACCGAGCCGCGCGCATAATCCGGGTTCCCCGCCGGCCGCCTCGGGCGAATCCCCTACGACCTCGATGCGCGAGCCGCCGACGATCGATCCGGGCGCGTGCATGCGCCCCGCCTCGGCAGGAGGGCAGAGAGATGGAACGGTTCACACCCCGCATGCTGGCATACCTGGCCGCCGCGTTCGTCCTGGGCGTGATCGCGACGGCCGTCGCGGCCGCGCTCGGCTCGACGCCACTGCGCATCGTGGTCGACGCGCTGGCGGCGGCGGCGATGATCGGCGTCAGCGTGCGCGTGATGACCGAGGCGGCGCCGGAGCCGCAGATCCCGCCCGCGGTCCCAACGGTGATCTCGGCGATCCGCGGCGACCACCGCCGCCCGATCTTCGACCGCGCCACCGGCCTGCTCGCCGACTGGTACTTCCGCCTCCGCGCGGAGGAGGAGATCGCGCGCGCAACGCGCTACGAGCAGCCGCTGACGGTGCTGCGCATCGATGGCGCACCGGACGACATCGCCCCCGCGGTGCGCAACGCGATCCGCGCGGTGGACCTGCCCGGCGTCTGCGGCGACTTCGTCGCGATCCTGCTGCCGAACACCTCGCCGGAGGGGGCGAAGGCGGTCGCGGACCGCCTGCTCGCCGGCGCGCCCGAGCTGAAGATCACCGGCTCGCGCTACCCGGACGACGGCGAGACGCTCGCCGCGCTCGTCGGGGAGCCGCAATGGGCGGGCATCGAGGACCCGCGCGAGGACCGGGAACAGACCGACGCCGCCTAGCTCGACGGCCGGAGCTGGAGGCCCAGCTCCGCGAGCTGCTCCGCGGTGACCGGGAGCGGCGCGCCCGTCATCGGGTCCGAGGCGGTCTTGGTCTTGGGGAACGCCATCACCTCGCGGATATCCGGGTCCTGCGCGAAGAGCGCGACCGTGCGCTCGAGCCCCATGGCGATGCCGCCGTGCGGCGGCGCCCCGTATTCGAACGCCTCGAGCATGTGCGCGAACCGCTCGCGCGTCTCCTCATCGCTGAGGTTGAGCGCGCGGAAGACGGCCTGCTGCATCTCCCGGCTGTGGATGCGGACGCTGCCCCCGCCGATCTCCTGCCCGTTGCACGTCAGGTCGTGCGACTTGGAGTGCGCGGCTGCGGGGTCGCGAAGGAAGTCCGCGTCGGCATCGACCGGCGCGGTGAAGGGATGCGTCACGCTGTAGTAGCGCTCGTCCTCGTCGCTCCACTCGAACAGCGGGAACTCGAGGATCCAGCAGAACTTGAGCGTGTTCGGGTCGGCGAGGTCGAGCTTCGCCGCCAGCGCGCGGCGCAGCGCGTCCAGCGCGGGCTTCACGCGTCCCGCCGAACCCGGCTCCTTCGCGGGGACGCCGCCGACGCCGGCGACGGCGAGCAGCAGGTCGCCTGCCTTCGCGCCGGCGACCTTGCCCATCGACCGCGCGAGGTCGCCGCCGATGAACTTCAGCACGGGCGAGCGGATCTCCTCGTCCGTCGCCGTCGCCGGGTCGGCGCCGTACGCGAGCGAGACGAGGCCCTTCGCGCCATAAGTCTTCACCGTCTCGGTGAGCTCATCGATCTCCTTCCGCGTGAAGCCCGCGCCGCCGGGGACGACGATCCCTTCGACGCGGCCGTTGCTGTCGGTGGCGGACTTGAACACCATGAACTGCGTCCCGCGGACGACGTTGGTGAGGTCCACCAGCTCGAGCCCGTAGCGCAGGTCGGGCTTGTCGCTGCCGAAGCGGCGCATCGCCTCCTCGTACGGCATGCGCGTGAACGGCACCGGCACGGTGAGGTCGGGCCGCAGCTCGCGCGCGATCGTGACGTACAGCTCCTCGATGAGGCGGAGGATGTCTTCCTGCTCCACGAACGACATCTCGAGGTCGAGCTGCGTGAACTCGGGCTGGCGGTCGGCGCGCAGGTCCTCGTCGCGGTAGCACTTCGCGATCTGGAAGTAGCGTTCGAAGCCGGCGACCATGAGGAGCTGCTTGAACTGCTGCGGCGACTGCGGGAGGGCATAGAAGTTGCCGGGGTTGATGCGGCTCGGCACCAGATAGTCGCGCGATCCCTCCGGCGTGGGGTTCGCCAGCGCGGGCGTCTCGATCTCGGTGAAGCCGCGCGCGAACAGGTAGTCGCGCATGACCTTCGTGATGCGCGAACGCAGGACGATGTTCGCGTGCATGCGCTCGCGGCGCAGGTCGAGGTAGCGGTAGCGGAGCCGCAGCATCTCATCGACCTCGACGTCCTCGTTGATGTAGAACGGCGGCGTCTTGGCGGGGTTGAGGACCGTGGCAGCCGCGGCCCGCACCTCGATCGCGCCGGTCGCGAGCTTCTCGTTCTCCGTGCCGGGGCGGCGGCGCGCGACGGTGCCGCGGACCTGCAGCACGTACTCATTCCGGGCGTCGCTCGCAACGGCGTGGGCTTCCGGCGCCTCCTGCGGGTGGAAGACGGCCTGCACCAGCCCGCGGCTATCGCGCAGATCGATGAAGATGAGCCCGCCGTGGTCGCGCCGGCGATGCACCCAGCCCGCCAGCACCACCTCGCGGCCCTCGTCCGTCGCGCGAAGGTCACCGCAGTAGTCCGTCTTGAGCACGATTCCTCCCGTGAGCGCCCGACCGCGTATGCCGGGAAGTGTATCGATGCGCGCCGTCGCCCGCGCGCGGCGCAGACGCCGCCCCGGGCGGATCCGCCGGCCGCGCCACGCCATCGCTTCCGCGGCGGGCGACGGGCGTCCATCGGCTGCGCGCGACGCCCGCGAGCGCCGGCGGCCGCGCCGGGCCGTGTCTGTGCCCTTCGCACGGGCATCCGTACAATGGCGCGGCATCGCACAGGAGGACGTGAGATGGCGGAGATCGACGGCGCGACGCTGATCGCGCGGAGCCTGAAGCAGCACGGCGTGCAGTACATGTTCGGCATCGTCGGCGTGCCGGTCGTGCCGGTCGCGTTCGCGGCGCAGCGCGAGGGGATCACGTACATCGGGATGCGCCACGAGCAGTCAGCGTCGTACGCGGCGCAGGCGGTCGGCTACCTGACGGGGCGGCCAGGCGCCTGCCTGGTCGTCTCCGGGCCGGGGATGACGAACGCGATCTCGGGCCTGGCGAACGCGTGGTCCAACCGCTGGCCGATGATCCTGATCGGCGGCGCGTCGGACATCTCCCAGCACGGCATGGGCGCGTTCCAGGAGGCGCCGCAGGTCGAGGCGGCGCGGCCGTGGTGCAAGTACGCCGCGCAGGTGGACCGCGTCGAGCGCATCCCGTACTTCGTCGAGCAGGCGGTGCGGACCTCGATCTACGGGCGGCCGGGGCCGGTGTACCTCGACCTGCCGGGCGACATCATCGGCGCGAAAGTGGAGGAAGAAGCGGCGGCGCAGCGGCCGCCGGTGCCGGACCCGCCGCGGCCGTTCGCGGACCCGGACGCCGTCGAAGCCGCGCTGGCGGCGCTGCGGAGCGCCGAGCGGCCGCTGGTGATCGTCGGCAAGGGGACAGCGTACGCGCGGGCCGAGGACGAGGTGCGGGCGTTCATCGAGGCGACCCAGCTTCCGTACCTGGCGACGCCGATGGGCAAGGGCGTGCTGCCGGACGACCACCCGCTGTCGGTGGGGGCGGCGCGCTCGTTCGTGCTGCAGAACGCGAACCTGGTGTTCCTGATGGGGGGGCGGCTCAACTGGATCCTGCACTTCGGCCTGCCGCCGCGTTTCAACCCGGACGTGCGGATCGTGCAGATGGACATCGCGGCGGAGGAGATCGGCACGAACGTGCCCGCCGAGGTGGCGCTCGTCGGCGACGCGCGCGCGGTCACGGCGCAGCTCAACGCGAAGCTCCGCGAGCAGCCGTGGCAGTTCGGCGCGGAGAACACCTGGCGCACCGGGATCGCGAAGAAGATCGAAGAGAACCGGGCGGTCACCGAGGCGCTGTTCGACGACGACAGCGTGCCGATGAACTACTACCGCGCGCTGCGCGACATCCGCGACGCGCTGCCGGCGGACGCGATCATCTGCAGCGAGGGCGCGAACACCATGGACATCGGCCGGACGGTGCTGCCGAACTTCCTGCCGCGGCACCGGCTGGACGCCGGGAGCTTCGGGACGATGGGGGTGGGGCTGGCGTTCGCGATCGCCGCGCAGGCGGTGCACCCGGAGAAGCGCGTCGTGGCGGTCGAGGGCGACTCGGCGTTCGGGTTCAGCGGGATGGAGGTGGAGGTGGCGTGCCGCTACGGCATGCCGATCACGTTCGTCATCCTCAACAACAACGGCATCAGCGGCGGGCCGAGCACGCTCGACCGCAGCCGGCCGATCATGCCGAACGCGTACATCCCGCAGGCGCGCTACGAGAAGATCATCGAAGCCTTCGGCGGGAAGGGCTGGTTCGTCGAGCGCCCGGAGGAGCTGCGGCCGGCGCTCGACGCGGCGATGGGCTCCGGCGGCCCGGCGATCGTCAACGTCATGATCAGCCCGAGCGCGCAGCGGAAACCGCAGCAGTTCGGCTGGCTGACGCGCTAGGGCGGACGGGCGCTCAGGGATCACCCGAACGGCGGATGCGCGCGCGCCCCGTGGTTACGTCGCGAACGTGAGCGCGCGCCAACGCCCGGTTGCGGGCGTGCGGCGCGGTTGCTAGGGTGACTGCTGTAAGCCTCTTCGCCGCAGCCTCACGGAGTACGGTTTCCAGCCGGCACGACGAGTCCAACGGTCCAGGGGTTGCCCGCTTCGGCGGCATCAGCAGGGAACGGTGCGCATTCGCGGCGCCCGGCATGCGCACGCCGGAACGCAGACCGCCGCGAGGCAGGAAGGAACGCAATGGCAACGTCAGGACAGATCAAGCGGCTCGTGCGGGATCGGGGCTTCGGCTTCATCCGGCCGGATGGTGCGAGCGAAGACATCTTCTTCCACAGCACGTCGGTCGAAGGCCACATGTTCGACTCGCTGAACGAGGGGCAGCAGGTGGAGTTCGACAAGCAGGCCGACCCGCGCGACCCGAAGCGCAGCCGCGCGGTCAACGTGCGCGTCGCGGGCTAACGCGCGGACAGGAGTACATGCCGAGAGGCCGCCGGAGCACCGGCGGCCTCTCGCGTTGTCCGCGCGCGTGTGGGCTATGAAACCATGGCGTCGCCGCGGCGAAGGAACTCCTCGATGAACCAGGCATTCTTCTCGTGGTTCTGGACGAGCGTCGCAAAGAGGTCGTTCGTGCCGTAGTCGTTGTCCTCCTCGGCCTGGCGCGCCGCGTCGCGCATCTCGCGGATCACCTGGCGCTCGTTCTCGAGCGCCTCTTCGAGCATCTGACGGGGCGCCGGCTTGCCATCGGCGATGCGGATGCTGCAGCACTGGCGGATCTCGTCGGGGGTCGAGATCGGGTCGCCGCCGAGCATGCGGAGGCGCTCGCCGAAGGGGTCGATCTCGGCCAGGGCGCCGGCTGCCATCTCGTCGAAGAACAAGTGCAGGTCGCGGAAGAGCGGGCCGAAGGTGAACCAGTGGTAGCGCTTGTTGTTCAGGTACAGCGTGATGGCGTTCGCCTGCGACTGCTTGAGCGCGGCCATGAGGCGGGTGTCGGTGGACGTAACCATGTTTCTCCTCCCGTTGTCGTCCGTCGCCTTCACCGTACACCCGCGAGCGGACGGAAGGATTACGCCGGTTGGGGGAGGCGCATCAGATCTCGCGCAGGCGCTGGCTCGTGATGCCGATGGCGAGGACGATGGCGGCGGCGAGGCCGGTGAAGCTCGCGACCGTGAGCTCGGGCCCGAAGACGTCGATCAGCGTCCCCATGAGCAGGGCGCTGAAGGGCGTGACGCCGCTGACCATCACGTAGAGCGACATCACGCGGCCGCGGTACTCGTCGTCGACGACGAGCTGCACCATGACCTGGTTGAACATGAGGTACGTGGAGTTCGCGATGCCGGCGACGACGAGCAGGCCGAAGGAGAGCAGGTAGACGTGCGACAGGGCGAAGCACGTCACGAGCGACATGTAGACGAAGGTCGTCCAGACGAGGATCCGGCCGCGCTTCTGCAGGCCCGTGAGGTTCGCCGCGAGCACGGCGCCGATGATCGAGCCGTAGCCGACGGCGGACGCGAGGAATCCGTAGCCCGTGGAGCCGACGTGCAGGACGTCCTTCGCGAAGACGGGGATGTACGACACGTACGGGTAGACGAGCAGGCTCGGGAGGCCGGCCATGACGACCAGCAGGCGCACGTCCGGATGGTTGCGGGCGTAGGCGATGCCCTCGCCCATGCTCTGGAG
The DNA here is from genome assembly GCA_035650575.1 of Dehalococcoidia bacterium. Taxonomy (GTDB): domain Bacteria; phylum Chloroflexota; class Dehalococcoidia; order DSTF01; family JACRBR01; genus DASRHM01. The sequence goes on from DASRHM010000085.1 coordinate 11,461, forward strand.
CACGGACGCGGTCTGCGCGCGCGGGGCGCCGGCCGTCCGGATGCGCGAGGTGGCGAACGATGAGAAGAGGTACGCGCCCGCCTGGAGCACGAGCGCGGCGCCGACGCCGCCGATGCCGATCAGCGCGCCGCCGAGCGCCGGCCCGACGATGCGCATGGTGTTCGAGCCGAGCGAGTTGACGGCGACCGCGTTCGCCAGGTCGTCGGCGCCGACCACGTCGTACACCATCACCTGGCGCGCCGGCTGGTTGACGCTCTCGGCGAGACCATCGAGCGTCGCCGTGCAGTACAGCATCCAGACGCTGATCACGTGGGTGATGACGAGCGCCGCCAGCACGACGGCGACGCAGGAGCTGACGGCGGTCATGACGACCAGCACGGAGCGGCGGCTGAAGCGGTCCGTGATCGCGCCCGCGAAGGGCGAGACGGTGACCGTCGTGACGCCGCGGATGAACGAGATGGCGCCGATCTGGAACGGCGAATGCGTCAGCTCGAAGATGAGCCAGCCCTGGGCGACGAACTGCACCCACTGGCCGAGCATGGTCCCGACGTTGCCGGCCCAGAGCACGCGAAAGTCCGGGTACTTGCCGAGGGCGTAGAAGGTGCGCGAGCCGAGCGCGCGGATGCCGCGCGGCGCCAGCGGCTCGGCGGTGGCCGTGGACGTGGGTAACGACGTTGACACTGGTAGCCGGTTCGCTTCCAACAGCCGGGGACGCGGCATGGTAGCGAACATTGACATTGCGCGTGAAGTTCGCGAAACGTCGACGGAACGATCGGGCACAGCGCGCGCGCACCGTGCTATGCTGATCGCGACGACGCAGCGCGAGGAGGAACGCCTGGACGCCGACTATCGCATCGACGTGTCCGAAGTCACCCGCAACCTCGACGTCGCCGAAGTGGTGGCGCTCTACTTTCCAATGCTCCGCAAGACCCTGCTGATGGACGTGCGCACGAACGAGGTGGACGGGCCGATGATCCGCGTCGTGCCCATGGCGAAGACGCCCGAGGAGCGCTTCCAGTCGCTGCTGAAGATGCGGCCGCGCTTCGGAAAGCCGGACAGCATCACGATCATCCCGTGGCCCAAGTTCGTGCACAGTCTGGCCGACCTCGGCGTGTGGGATCATATCGTCAAGCGATACGTGGAGCTCGGCTACCCGCAGGCGGTCCGCGACTGCGAGCGGTGCTTCAATCAGCTCGCGCGCTTCGAGGCCGACGAAATGCGCAACGCGATCACGGGCGAGAACTACGAGACGATCTGGGGGAAGCCCGGCGTCCGTGAGGCCGAGGCGCTCGCCGAGGGCGCTGACGAGGACGACGACGAGGACGACGACGTCTTCGACGAGGACGAGTAGCGAACCGCGCAGCCGCCTGATCCGTTTGTCGCCGGGCCGCCGCCCGCCGTGCTAGAATCCGCGCGGCGTACGGAGGCGCGATGCAGGCTCGTCAGATCGGCAGGCCGAATCCCACGTCTCAGGCGCGTCTCCAGCTCATCCTCGTCCTGCTCGCCGCCTGGGACCTCGCGACGTTCCTGCTCGAGCTGGCGAACAACCGCTTTCTGAAAGTGGGCGACGTCAGCGGCGTGCTGGGCGCGCGCTCGTTCAGCGGCGCGACGGCGGTGCTGGCGATCGCCTACGTCTACGCCGCGCGGAACCCCGTGCGCTACCGGTTCGTCCTGTGGCTGGCATCGCTCGAGCAGTTCATCGCGCTCTTCGCGGCGACGTTTCACTGGGCGCGCGGCGATGTCGGCGGCAGCCAGGCGATCGTGCCGATCCTGGCGTCGGCGGCGTTCCTGGTCCTGCTGATGACCAACCTGCCGCGCCAGACCGACGCGCTCTGAGATGCCGCCGGCCCCGCAGCGACCTTCCCCGCAGCCGCCGGCCCCGCAGCGCACCGCGCCGGCCGGCGCCGGACGCCGCGACGATGCCGTCGCGGTGATCAGCGCCTACGGCGCGTTCCGGCTGCTGCTGGTGCTCCTCGCCGTGTGGAGCTTCTTCGCCGGGTTCTCGCTGCTGACGCAGGGCGTCGGGGCGCTGTCACTGGGGAACGGCGGGGCGCCGGCCGAGCGCATCGTCGGCGCGCAGATGCTGGTGCTGGTGCCGGTGTACGGCCTCATCGCCTGGCGGCGCGACGAGTACCGCCTGCTGCTCTGGATCCCGTACGCCGCGCAGCTGGCGGTGATCCTGCCGCTGCTCTGGGACCTCGTCGTGACCGGCGACGTGGACTTCCAGGACGGGGCGCTGATGCTCATCGTCTCGCTCATCTTCGAAGTGCTCCTCGTGTACTTCTGGTGGAGCAGCCACCCGCTGGAGCACTTCGCGCTCGCGGGCGAGGACGAGGAAGAGTTCGCGGACGGGGCGCCGGAGGACGAAGAGGCGTACGAGGACGAAGACGAGCTGCCGGAAGACGAGGAAGACGAAGAGGAGGGCGACGAACCCGACGACGGACCGCCGCCGGGGCGCCGCCCGCGCTCATGAGACCAGGCGCCTGACTTCCTCCGCCGCGCGCGCACCGGCGGCACGCAGCAGCACTGCGCCCCCGCGCATCGCCTGATCGACCGGCATCCCCGGGGGCGTCGAGCTGATCGTCGCGTCGAACGCCGCTTCGGCGCCCGGCTCGACCGTGCCGGCGATGGCGACGACGGGCTTCCCGCGGGCGCGCGCGACGGCGGCGACACCGGCTGAGGTCTTGCCGAGCCCGGACTGCGCGTCGAGCTTCCCCTCGCCGGTGATGACGGCGTCCGCCCGCGCGATCAGATCCTCGAGCCCGACCGCGCGCGCGACGAGGTCGAACCCGCGCTCGATCGTGGCGCCGGCGCAGACCGCAAGCCCCGCGGCGAGCCCGCCGGCGGCGCCGGCGCCGGGGAGGCGCAGCACGTCGACGCCGGTATCGCGCAGGGCGATCTGCGCGAAGCGCGCGAGCGCCGCCTCGAGCGTCTCGACGGCGTCCGGCGAGGCGCCCTTCTGCGGGCCGAACATGCGGGCCGCGCCCTGCGGCCCGCACAGCGTGCTCAGCACATCGACCGCGACGCGCACGCGCACCTCGCGCAGGCGCGCATCGACCCCGGCGACGTCGATGCGGGCGAGGCGCGCGAGCGCGCCGCCGCCGCGCGGGAGATCATCGCCACGCGCGTCGAGCAGGCGCGCGCCGAGCGCCTGCATGGCGCCGGCGCCGGCATCGACCGTCGCGCTGCCGCCGGCGCCGACCACGACCTCGCGCGCACCGGCATCGAGCGCCGCGCGGAGTAGCTCGCCGGTGCCGTACGTGCTCGCGCGCAGGGGATCGCGCTCCGCCGGCGCGAGCAGCACGAGCCCGGACGCGGCGGCCATTTCGATGATGGCGGTGCGATCCACGAGCATGGCCCAGGCCGCGCGCACGCGGCGCCCGAGCGGATCCGTGACATCGCTCTCGATGCGGCGGCCGGGACGCGACGCGAGGAGCGCATCGACGAGCCCCGGGCCGCCGTCGGACATCGGCGCCTCGGTCACTTCGGCGCCCGGGAGCGCGTCGCGGAGGCCCGCCGCGATCGCCGAGGCGGCGGCCGAGGCCGTGAGGCTGCCCTTGAACTCCTGTGGGGCGACGAGGATGCGCATCTCGCGGGAAGGGTTGACAGAGGACATATGTTCTACTATGCTCCGCCTCACAGAACGCTTGTTCGAAGGAGGCCCGGGCATGGCCCGCAGAATCCGCATCCGCACGATCACCCTGCCCCGCCTGACGAGCTGCCCGGAGTGCGGCGGGCCGCTGATCCACGCCGAAGGCTGCCACACCTGCCCGCTCTGCGGCTACTCGGCCTGCGGCTGACGGCGCCGGAGCGCCGCGAAGGCTGCTGTATGATGCCCTCGAATTCGCACGGAGGGCGATCATCGAGCCTCTCACGGCAACGGCACCGGCCGGAGCGCGAGCCCCGAGACGGCGGCGCGTGGCGGTCCTCACGCTCGGCTGCAAGCTGAACCAGGCGGACTCCGAGGCGATCGCCCGCCAGCTCGTGGCCGCCGGCGCCGAGGTGGTGGACCGGCCGTCGGTCGCCGACGCCTACGTCATCAACACCTGCTCCGTGACGCACGTCGCCGACCGCAAGGCGCGCCATCTCGTCCGGCTCGCGCGACGCCTGGCCCCCGGCGCGCCCGTCGTACTCACCGGCTGTTATGTCGAGACGGCGGGCGCAGAGACGGCACGCCTGGCAGGCGCCGACCTGGCGCTCGCGAACGCTGACAAGCCCGCGATCGCGGCGCACATCATGGGCCTCGCGGGTCGCGAGCCGGCGCCAGTCGACCGCGTCGCGGCAGGACTGCGGACGCGCGCGTTCGTGAAGGTGCAGGAAGGCTGCAACGACGTCTGCGCCTTCTGCATCGTCCCGCGCACCCGCGGCCGCGAGCGCAGCGCGCAGCCGGAGGACGTCGTGCGCGCGGTGCGCGCGCGCGAGGCCGAAGGCGTGCAGGAAGTGGTGCTGACCGGCACCCAGCTCGGCGCCTACGGCCGCGACTCGGGCGCGACGCCGGCGGACGTCATCGCGGCCGTGCTGGCCGGCACGAGCGTGCCGCGCATCCGCTTCTCCTCGCTGCAGCCGCAGGACATCACGCCGCGCCTGCTCGGGCTCTGGGACGACCCCCGGCTCTGCCGTCACTTCCACCTCGCGCTGCAGAGCGG
>DASRHM010000086.1:0-24904 GCA_035650575.1 Dehalococcoidia bacterium
ACGCCGGTATGGTAGCCCACGTAGATCCCCGCGACCGATGCCGCCAGCCCGATCGCCGCCGCGAGCACCGCCGTCGCGACCAGCCGGTCCGTGAACAATCGCGCCGTCGCCGCCGGCGTGATCAGCAGCGCGATGACCAGGATGTTCCCCACGGCCTTGAACGCGACGACGACCGTCAGCGCGGTCAGGAGCAGCATCAGCAGGTCGATGCCGAGCACCGGCAGGCCCATCGCCCGCGCCCCCGTCGGGTCGAACGACGCCATCACGAACAGCCGCCAGAACAGCAGCGTCGCCGCGAGCACCCCGGCGCTCGCCGCGACCGTCAGCGCGACGTCGGCCGCGCTCGCTTCGAGCGGGTCGCCGAACAGGATGCCTTCGAGCGCCTCGGCGTCGATGGAGCGGTGCGTCAGGATCACCACGCCGAGGGCGAACGCCGCCGTGAAGATGACGCCGATCGCGGTGTTGTCCCGCACCCGCTGGTTCGCCGTCAGCAGCCCCATCGCCGCCGCCATCGCGATGCCCGCGACCAGCGCTCCCAGCAGCAGCGACGCCCCGGCGATGAACGCGATCACAACCCCGGGAAAAATCGCGTGCGCCAGCGCGTCGCCCAGGAACCCCGTCCCGCGCAGCACGATGAACGTCCCGACGATCCCCGCGATGACCGCGACCGCCGATACGTCGATCAGCGCGCGCACGAACGCGGCGTCGCGCAGCGGGTCAACGAGCGCGGACATGGTGCTCGCCGCCTTCCGCCCCCAGGTGCGCCGGGTGCTGCGCCGACGCCCCTTCGCCGCGGCGCCGCAGCACGATCATTGAGCCGCCGTGCTCGTGCGCGTGCGTCGCCTGCAGCACCACCTTGCCCGCCGCCCGCCACTCGTCGAAGAGCTGCAGGATGCGGTCGTGCGTCTGCTCGTCGATGCCGGTCATCGGCTCGTCGAGCAGGATCACGTCCGGCCGCTGCGCCATCGCCCGCGCGATGAACGCCCGCCGTTGCTGCCCGCCCGAAAGCTCGCCGATCTGCCGTTCGGCCAGGTCGTCGATCCCGAGCTGCCTCAGCGCCTCCCGCACGATCGCGCTGTCGTCTCGGCCGGCGCGCCGGAACCACCCTCGCTCCGGGTAGCGCCCCATCGCGACCACTTCGTGCACCGAGACCGGGAAGCTCCAGTCCACCGCCTCCCGCTGCGGCACGTACGCCACGCGGCCCCGCATGCGGCGCACCGGCTCGCCGAACACGCGGATCTCGCCGCCGGCCAGCGGGATCAGCCCGGCGATCGCCTTCAGCAGCGTGCTCTTCCCCGACCCGTTCGGCCCGATGATGCTCACGAGCTCGCCCCGCGGGATATCCGCGTCGACGTCGCGCAGCACGACGCGCGGGCCGTACGCGATCGTCACGTGGTCGAGCACCAGGCACGCCGGATGCCCGGCCGCCTGCCTCGCGCGCCGCTCCTCGATGCGGCTAGCCAACCACCGCCTCCTGCCGCGCGCCCGCGCGGCACTGCTGGCAGCGCCCGTACAGTTCCAGCCGGTGTCCCGCGATCTCGTACTCCGTCGTGCGCGCGATCCGCGCCACCAGCGGCGCCACGTCGCACGCCGTGAAGTCATCGACGCGCCCGCACGCCACGCACACCAGGTGGTGATGGTGGCCGCGCGCGCTCACGCGGTACCGCACGCTCCCGTCGTCGAAGGGCACCCGGCAGAGCACGCCGGCCTCCAGCAGGATGCGCATCGTCCGGAACACCGTCGCCCGCCCGACGCGTGGCGCCGCCCGCACGATGTCGTCGCTCGTGAAGTGCCCCGGCTCGCGCAGGACGGCGGCGAGCACCCGGCGCCGGCTCGCGGTCACCCGGTGCCCGCGCAGCGCCAGCCGCTCGGCGATGAGGTCCGCTTCGGACATCAGCCCTCCCAGACTGATACTTGGTCTCAATCGTAGGCGGCGCGCGACGGCCCGGCAAGCGGGCTTCGCGGCGCCATTCAGGGCTAGTTCAGGCTGCTGGCGAGCACCATCGCGCCGGTGCGCGTCTCCGTCCCGGACGCCGGCTCGACGGTCACGGCGAAGCCCTCGAGCTTCGCGCCGTCCTCTTCGCCGTTCTCGTCGCGCTTCACGACGAGCCGGCCCTGCCCCGACGAGTCCACCTGGAACGTCCCGGCCGACTCCCACTTCGTGTCGTACACGAACCAGAGCTGGTACGCCTGGTCCGCCGGCAGCGGCGGCATGTCCGTGGCGATCAGCGCGCCCATCGCCTCGCGCGCCGACCACCAGTAGCGCGCCGTCGCCGTCGGGGCGTTGCGCGTGCCCGAAAGCTCGCTCCACTGCATGTCCGGCTCGGCGATGATGCCGATCAGCGCGTCCTGCATCGACTGCGCCTCCGTCGCCGCCGCGAGCTGCGCGCGAACCGACGCCAGTTGTTCAGAGGTTTGCGCCATGGCCGTGGACGCCGCGCGGTTGTCGCCGCGCAGGTCGCGGACCTGCACCTGCAGGTAGCTCGACCAGCCCGCCAGCCCCAGCGTCGCCACCAGGAGCGCCGCGGCTGCCGCCGGCCACCAGCGCATCGGCGCCCGCCGCGGCTTCTCGTCCAGCACCCGCGCCGAGGCCATGATGCGCGCCTTGAGCAGCGGGCTGGCGCTCACCATCGGCGCCGCGAGACCCAGCATCGCGCCCGAATCGCGCGCTTCCTCGAGCAGTCCCGCGCACTCGCCGCACCCCGCGACGTGCGCATCGAGGTTGCGCGCCTCGTCGGCGTCCAGCGCGCCGATCGCGTGTGCGTCGATGTCCTCCCGGGCCTGCGCGCAGTCGATGGGCATCGTCTCAGACCGCTCCGTCATGCACGCGGCGGTCCTGCAGCGCCACGCGCATCTTCTGCATCGCCAAGCGGATGCGCGTCTTTACCGTTCCGAGCGGCTGCCCGAGCTGGTTCGCGATCTCCTGCTGCGTCAGCCCGCCGAAGTACGCGAGCTGCACCGCCAGCCGTTGCTCCGGCGGCAGCGTGGACAGCGCCTGCCGCACCGCCGCCCGCTCGTCGGACAGCACCGCCGCCGTCGCCGGGTCGTCGGCGTCGCTCGTCCCGGGCAGGATGTCCTCCTCCTCCGTCGCCGGCGGCAACGCCTCGTGCCGGAGCCGCCGCCCATGGCTCCGCCGCTCGTCGATCGACCGGTTCCGCGCGATGCTCAACAGCCACGTCACGAACTTCCCCCGCGCGGCATCGAATTGCTCAGGCTTCCTCCACAGGCGCAGGAACACGTCCTGCGTTATGTCTTCTGCGATGTGTCCGTCGCTCACCACCCGCAGCACCACCGAATACACCAGGTCCCCGTACCGGTCGTACAGCGTCTCGAACGCGGTCATCTCGCCCGCGCACACGCGGGTCATCAGCTCGTCGTCCTGGAGCGTTGCGTAATCCAACGCGCCGCCTCCGCCCGGCGAGCGAAGCATCCAGCCTCACTTGCCCTACGTCCCGGAAGCCATCGGGGATGTATGGACCTGCGATCATCCTAGCAGGGGACGCGTCCCCCGCCCGCCGCGCATCCCGGCGCGCGCCTTCGCCTAGCCGCCCGGCGCCGCCCCCGGCACTACTGCCTGGACGGTGATCTCGTCCGCCAGCAGCAACTCACGCCGGTCGTCCAGGCGCCCGCTCGCCACGATGCGGTCGGACGTCCGGACCTGCGCGAGCGTCGCCCGCCCGCCCCCGGCCACCCGGATCACCGTCCCCGGCCCCACCTTCACCCCGCGCACGTCGATGCCGGAGAGGCGCGTGATCTGGATGGTCTGCGTCTCGGCGCTCACCACGCCGACGATGCCCGTCACCTCGGCCGCATCCCCGGGGTCCGAAGGCGTGGCCGCCGCCTGCGCCGTCCCGGCGCCGATGGGTGTCGCGCTCGCGGCGCGCGCCGGTGCGGCGGTCGCCGTGCGCGCGGAGGGCGGGGGCGTCGCGCGCGATCCGCCGCCGCAGGCTGCGCCGAGGGCCGCTGCGCACGCGGCGAGCACGATCATTGCGGCGATCGGGCGCATTCGCGATCCACCGTAGCGAAGATCGCCCCCGCGCCATAATCGAAAGAAGGCCGCGCGGGCGGCCCCTTGGAGAACTCCCATGGCCGGGACCGGATTACTCGAGGTAGTCGCGCAGCTTCTTGCTTCGCGAGGGGTGCCGCAGCTTCCGCAGCGCCTTCGCTTCGATCTGGCGGATGCGCTCGCGCGTCACCGCGAACTCGCGCCCCACTTCCTCCAGCGTCCGGCTGCGGCCGTCCTCCAGCCCGAAGCGCAGCTCCAGCACCTTCCGCTCGCGCGAGGTCAGGCTGTTCAGCACGTCCATCACCTGCTCCTTGAGGAGCTGGTGCGACGCGGCGTCCGCGGGCGCCAGCGCGCTCTGGTCCTCCAGGAAGTCGCCGAGGTGGCTGTCCTCTTCCTCGCCGATCGGCGTCTCCAGCGACACCGGGTCCTGTGACACCTTGATGATCTCGCGCACCTTCTCGGGCGTGTACGGCGGCCCCTGCTTCGGGTCGCTCATGCCCCGCGCGATCTCCTCGCTCGTCGGCTCGCGCCCGTACTCCTGCACCAGCCGCCGTGACACGCGCACCAGCTTGTTGATCGTCTCCACCATGTGCACCGGGATGCGGATCGTGCGCGCCTGGTCGGCGATCGCGCGCGTGATCGCCTGCCGGATCCACCACGTCGCGTAGGTGCTGAACTTGTAGCCCTTACGGTAGTCGAACTTCTCGACCGCGCGGATCAGGCCGATGTTCCCCTCCTGGATCAGGTCCAGCAGCGACATCCCCCGGCCGATGTACTTCTTCGCGACGCTCACCACGAGCCGCAGGTTCGCCTCGGTCAGCTGCTTCTCCGCGCGGAACCCTTCGCGTTTCAGGTCGGCGAAGAAGTCGCGCAGCACGTCCTCGTCCTTGTACCGCCGGTTCAGCCGCTCCCAGGGCACCGGCGAGAGGTCGCGGTCGCCGCCGTAATGCGCCGTCACGTTGCGCACGTGCTCCGGCTGCAGGATGTGCGTGATGATCGACAGCCGCACGATGAGCTGCTCCGCGTCGAGCTGGTCGATGCGCAGGTGGCCGGCCAGCCGCGCCGCCAGGTCGAAGTCCATCTCCGCGTCCACCGTCGCGCGCCAGCGTTCGTTCTGGATCAGATCGACGAGCGGCCCCGGCTTGATGCCGAGGTCCTTGCAGACGAACTTCACGGCCTTCGCGTACTGGTGGAACTGGTCGATGAGGGTGAGGAGGGTTTCCTGTCCGGTGGGGAGGCGGTTCTTCTCTTCGAGCCATCGCTTCTCGATCGCTTCGACGTGCTTCGCCTCTTCCATGTGCCGCGCGAGGCGCTTCTCGTCGGCGCCCGAGAGGAGGTACACCTTTCCGATCTCGCGCAGGTACATGCGGACCGGGTCGTCGATGCCCTCCTGCTCTTCGAGCGGGACCGCTTCCTTCTCGAGCTCCTCGTCCTCCGGCTCCGGCTTCTCGCTCGCCGCCTCCCACGGATCCGCGGGCGTCGCGCCGTCGCGCGCGCCGTCGAGCACCGCGACCGTGTCCGCCAGCCGCGAGAACACGTCCGCGATGCGCTCTTCGGACGCGTCGGCGAGCCCGTTCGTGTGCGGCGCGGCGCCATCGCCGTTCAGCGCCGGCGCTTGCTGGTCCCGGTACTTACTGCTCATTCACCACCTCACCGGGCGGGGCGCTGTGGCTTGCGCTGCTGTTCCAGTATCCGATGGTGGACTTTCAGTCCGGTTTCCATGTCTTCGACGAACGCCGCCGCGGGGTCGGCGTCGCCCGCCGGATCATAGGCAACGGCGCGGGCCGATTGCCAGCCGGAACGCGCGCGCTCCGCGATCTCGTCCCCGTCGCGCGCCGCCACGTCCGCGAGCGCCGCCGCGCGCAGGCGCTTCTCCGCGCGCAGCCGCTCCTGCTCGATGCCCCACACCGTAGAACGCAGGGCCGCGCGCGATGCATCGTCGTCGTACGGGGGAAGTTCCAGATTGAGCACGCGCTCGAAGTGCGGACGCAGGTCCGGCGCGAGCGATCCCTCGAATCCGGCAGGGCCGACCGTCGACTCCCCCTTGTCCGACCACGCCAACCACGCGTCGAACAGTGCACGGTTCTCGCTCTGACCGAACAGTTCCGCGGAGAGTGCGGACCCCTCGGCGCGCAGCTCAGGATATCGGAACAGCAACGCCAGACAAAACGATTCCTTGCGCTCGCGGACGCTGCTCCGCTGCGCGCCGCTTGCGCCCGCGTCAAGACTTGACGCGCGCGCGGTCGCGCGTGATGCCGATCGTGAAGGACGCCACAATTCCGCGCGCAGCGTCTCTTCGTCGACCTGCGCCAGCCGCGCCAACCGCTGCACGTAGTGCGACTGCACGACCTTGTCCGCAACCGCGGCGACCAGCGGCAGCAGCTCCGCGCTCAATGCCGAGCGCTCCCGCGGCGATGTCAAGTCGTGGCGCCCCGCCGCCGCCTCGAAGAGGTGGTCGAGCACCGGCTTCGCCTCCGCCACGAGCCGCGGCCACCGCTCCGGCTCCGCGCGGATCACGTCGTCCGGGTCGCGCCCCGCCGGCAGCGTCAGCACGCGGATATCCGCCGCGACGGTTTCCTGCATGCGCACGACGCCGCGCCAGTTCACCTGCGGCGTCGCCTCGCGGTCCGCGGCGTCCGCGACGACGCGCACGCCGCGCAGCGTCGCCTCGCTTCCCGCCGCGTCGGCATCCAGCGCCAGCACCAGGTTGCGGGTGTAGCGCTTCAGCAGCCCGACCTGGCGCTCCGTCAGCGCCGTCCCCATCGACGCGACGACGTTCGTGTAGCCGTGCTCGTGCGCGGCGATCGCGTCCATGTACCCCTCGACGATCACCGCCCCTTGCGCCCGGACTGCGTCCTTCGCGCGGTCGAGCGCGTAGAGCAGCGTCCCCTTATCGAAGATCGGCGACTGGGGCGTGTTTACGTACTTCGCGTGGGCATCGCCGCCACCGACCGCTTCCCCGGGCAACACGCGCCCGCCGAACCCCGCGATGCGCCCCCGCTCGTCGCGGATCGGGAACATCAGGCGGTGGCGGAAGCGGTCGTACACGCCGCGCTCGCCCTCGACGGCGACGCCCGCCGCCCGCAGGTCGCGCGCCGCGCACCCGCGCGCTTCGAGGTGGCGCGTCAGCGACTCCCACGCGTTCGGCGCGTAGCCGATCTGAAACGCATCGACGGACGCCGGCGACAGCCGCCGCTCGGCGAGATACGCGCGCGCCGCCTCGGCGCCCGGCGCCTGCAGCAACTCGTGGTGGAAGAACGCCGCCGCGGCCTCGTTGATCTCGAACAGCCGCGCGCGTTGCGCTTCCGCCTGCATGTCGCGCCGCGCTTCGAGCTCGACGCCCGCGCGCTCGGCGAGCGTCCGCAGCGCCTCGCGGAAGTCGCACCCCTGGCGCTTCATGACGAAGGCGAAGATATCGCCGCCCGTCCCGCAGGCGCCGAAGCAATGCCACGTCTGCCGCGCCGGGTCGACGCTGAACGACGGCGTACGCTCCTGGTGGAAGGGGCACAGCCCGACGAACGCCCGCCCCGCCTTCCGCAGTTGCACGTGCTCCGACACGAGGTCGACGATATCGATCCGCTGCTTGATCTCGTCGACGTTGCTCATGCCGCCCCCCGCCCGTCGTTCATCCGCGTGGCGCCAGGGGGATGATCACCCGCGATGCGTCCGGCGCCGCCTGCGCGATGCGCGCCACCGCCGCGGCGTGCTCGCGCTCGTGCGCCACGGCCTTCTCGACCAGCGCCCGCGCCGTCACGCGCCCGTCGCGCTCGTGCACGATCGCGCGCTCCAGCGACGCGTCGTCGCGGCCGTCGAGCAGCTCCTCGAGCGCGCGCCGCGACGCCTGCAGCCCGTGGATGATCTGCGGCACCGCAAGCCGCTGCGCCAGCGCCGGGTCGTCGTCGTTCGTGATCCCCGTCGATGCCACCGACGGCTCGTCTTCGCGCAGCGCGCGCGCCGCCCGTTCGACGAGCATACGCTCGCAGCGCAGGACGTGCGCCAGGTGCGTCGCGATCGACCACGCTTCGCCCATGGGGATCAGGCGGAAGCGCTCGTCGCTCATCCCCCGCAGCGGCGCGAAGAGCGCCGAGCGGTTCTGCTGCAACTCCGAGAGCAACTGCGCGACGGGCATCGCGTCGGCATCCTTGCGCGGGGTCCGGAGGGCGGTGGCGGAGTTGGCCAATTGTAGCGCCCGTGCGCTTGGCCCCCGCAAGGCCGTTACGGCGCGGGCGGCGCCCCCGGCGGCGGTCCGCCCGGCGGCGGCGCGGTCTCCGTCGGCGTCGGCTCGCCGACCGCGACGTTGATCAGGACGCGGTTGTTCGTGTTGTCCGTCTCTTCAATGTCGCCGTTCGGGTCCACGACGATCAGCAGTGTCTGCGTGCCCGTGATCGCGAGCCCCGTCCCAACGTCCACGCTCTCACCTGGCCCGACCGTCGCCCCCGGTACGGTCGCGCCACCGAGCAGCCGCGTCCCGTCGTCATTGAATACCGCGACCACCAGGTCGCCCGTCGCCACCCCGCGCCCGATGTTCGTCACCGTTACGAAGAGCTTCCCGCCGGTGATCGTCGGCGTCGTGCCGATCGTCAGGTCCGGCAGCCCGCCACCCACGGGCGTCTCCGTCGGCGTTTCCGTCGGCAGCACCTCCGGCGTCGAGGTCGGCGGCAGCGTCGGCACTTCGACCACCACCGGCGGTTCCGCCGTCGCGACGGTCAGCGCCGCCGGGTCGCCGGACGTCACATCGACGTCCGCCGCGTCCACCCACCCATGCAGCTCCGAGCCCGGCGGGAAGATGATCCGCAGCCACTTCGTGTCCGTGGTGCGCCCGTCGACCACCATCTCCGCCCCGCCGGGCAGCGTGCCGAGCGGCGGCGTCGTCGTCCCGGGCGCCGACTTCACCGGTATCGCGTGGTCCGCCTTCGCGCGCACGCCCCCGGCCTCGGCGGTCTTCGCGGTCGGCCCGGTCGTCGCGGTCACTTCCTCGATCTGGACCTTGGGCTCCTGCGCGCTGCCGCCCCGCGCGCTGTCGATGATGATCAGCACGCCCGCGGTGAGCCCCAGCAGCACCACGACGGCAACCCCGGCGAGGACGAACGGATGGCGGATGACCGCGGCCCGTGTCTCAGGGCCCGGCAGGAATCTCATGCGGGGACCGCCCCGGCCACAACTCCCTCCAACGGCGCGCATTGTAACAGGCGCCGCCGCCGTTCGCGCCCGCAGCGCGCTGAACCCAACCGTGGGCGCCCCTTCGGATCGCCGGCGCCGCGCCGATTCCTGAAGTGGGGAACGTTCCGCGTCCCCTCCAACCTGATGCAGGAGCCAGCGTCACCCCGCCACCACGACGCTGGCTTCTGTGCGTCCGCGCCGTCGCCGCTTGACGCAAGCACCGTCGCCGGGAATCATCGCATGGGATCGGCGCATCCGCCGTCCGCCAGCGCTGGAGGTTGGCTTGCAGAACGTCACCACGGTCCGCGCGAACACGCTCTCCTCGCGCGTCATCCCCGATTCATGGCTCTCGAACGTCGTCCTGGTCGCCGCCGGCAGCGGCCTCATGGCGCTCTCCGCCCAGTTCAGCCACCAGTTCTCCTGGAGCACCGTCCCCGTCACCGGACAGACGTTCGCGGTGCTCCTGCTCGGCGCCCTCTACGGCAGCCGCCTTGGCGCCGCGACGATGATCGCGTACCTGGGCGAAGGTGCGTCCGGCCTGCCCGTGTTCGCCAACGGCCACGGCGGCGTCTCCGCGATCGCCACGCCCTCCGGCGGTTACCTGTTCGGTTTCATCCTCGCGGCGTTCGTCGTCGGTTTCTTCGCCGAGCGCGGCTGGGACCGCAGCCGCTGGATCGTCCTGCCGATGCTGCTCGGCAACGCCGTCCTCTACATCCCCGGCCTGATCTGGCTGCACGAGCAGTTCCGCATCGTCGACCGGTCCATCGACTGGGGCACGACGCTCGACTACGGGCTCTGGCCGTTCGTCGCCGGCGACCTCGCGAAGCTCGTCGCCGCATCGCTCGCGCTGCCCGCCGGCTGGACGATCGTCGAGAAGCTGCGCGCATCGCTCTGATTGAGGGCCATACGGCACCTGCCAGGAGCGCCGGATGACCGGCGCTCCTGCGCGTTCCCGGCGCTACACTCTCCCCGACTGAAGGAGGCGCGATGCGCGAATCCGACCCTATCCTCGTCCCGCTCGACGGCTCTGATCTTGCCGAGCGAGCGCTGCCGTACGCCGTCGCACTCGCCGAGGCGCTCCGCACCAGCCTCGTGCTCGTCACCGCATGGCAGGGCACCGACAGCGAGCTCGGCGTCAGCTTCCCGAAGATGGCGCTCGAGATCGAGAGCAAGGCGCGCGAGTACTACGCGCAGTACCTCGACCGCACGAAGTCCGGCATCGCCACCGTACCGGTCGAGACGCAGGTGCGCGGCGGCGATGCCGGCGACGAGATCATCGCGGCCGCGCGCGAGACGCAGGCGCGCCTGCTCGTCATCGCGACGCACGGGCGGTCGGGGGTCGGCCGCTGGCTCTACGGCAGCACCGCCGGCCGCCTCCTGCGCGAAGCGCCGGCCCCCGTCGTCGCCGTCGGTCCGCGCTCGCTGCAGGGGCCGCACGATGGCGTCAGCCTGCGGCACGTCATGGTCCCGCTCGATGGCTCGCCGCTCGCCGAGCGCGCTATCCCCGTCGCGCGCACCATCGCGAAGGCGCTCGGCGGGCGCCTGACGTTCGTGCGCGCCGTCAACTGGGCCGCCATGGCGTACCCCTACGCGCTCCCCGATGCCTACGTGCCGCAGGTCGACCAGGAGCTGGAGGCCGGCGCCAAGGCCTATCTCCGCCGCCAGGAAGAGGCGGTAACCGACCTCCCCGTCGAGGCCTACGTCGTCCGCGCGGCCGCGGCCGACGGCCTGATGGAGTTCGTCGAGAAGCAGCAGGTCGACCTCGTCGTCATGACCACGCACGCGCGCGCCGGCCTCGCCCGCGCGGCGCTCGGCTCCGTCGCCGACCGCCTGCTCCAGGGCCACGCCCCCGTCCTCCTCGTCCGACCCGAGGACTGATCGTCGCGTCGCGTTGCGCGCTTCCCTGCGCGCCCGGCGCATGCTTGCGCGCACGGCGGCTGGCACATCCTCCACCCTCCGTCCTCCATCCCCCATCCTCCATCCTCCATCCTCCATCCTCCATCCTCCATCCTCCATCCTCCATCCTCCATCCTCCATCCTCACGCCACGCGCCCCTACACTGCCCTCGTGATCCGCGCGCCCGCCGCCGTGCTCGATGAGTCCCGCTATCGCACGCTGCACGCGGGCGCGCTCCTCTCGCTCTTCGTCGTCGGCATGTACGCCGGCTCGTTCGGCCCCGCGCTCCCGTTCTTCGCGAAGGATCTCGGCGTCTCCCTCGACACCGCCGGCCTCATGCTCACGGCGATGTTCGCCGGATCGATCAGCGCATCCGCGGTCATCGCCGTCGTCCTCCACGGCCGCGACACCCGCGCGCTGGCTATCGGCGGCGCCGCCTGCACCGTCTCCGGCCTCCTTCTGCTCGGCCTCGCGCCCACATGGCCGCTCGCCCTCATCGCCGCGTGCCTGCTCGGCACCGGCGACGGGCTGATCGTCGCTTCCCTGCACATCCTCATGTCCGTCACGTCGCGCGATGTGCGCGGCGCCATCAGCCGGCTCAACCTGTACTTCGCCTGGGGCGCGATCGCCGGCCCGCTCTGGGCAGGCGCGCTGCTCGAGACGACCGCGCGTCGCGATGTCGTCTACGCCGGGGTCGCCGGCGTCAGCCTGTGCGCCCTCGCCCTGATGTCGCTCTCGCCGGCGCCCGACCGCCCGCCGCCCGACGACGAGCCGCTGTTTCGCCTGCCGTCGGACGCGACCACCCTCACCATGGGCGTGGTGCTCTTCATGTACGTCGGCGCGGAGTTCGGCCTCGGCTCGTGGGTCTCGTCCTACGCGCGCCAGAGCGCGAATGCCGGCGTCTTCGTCGCGGCGGTCCTCTCCGCTGGCTTCTGGCTCGCCCTCGCGATCGGGCGCCTCGCGACCGGCGCGTGGTTCGCGCGCGGCCGCGAAGCCGTCCCGCTGCTCGCCGCCGGCATCGCCGGCGCCGGCATCGCGAGCCTCGCCCTCGCGCTCGTCTCGGGCAATCTCGCCGCGAGCGCCGTCGCCGCGTTCTGCGCAGGCCTCTGCCTGGGTCCCATCTGGCCAACGGTCGTCGCGATCGTCTCAGAGCGCGGCGAAGCGCACGCGACCGCCGCGACGGTCACCGTCGGCAATGCCGGCGGCCTCGCGATCCCGTGGCTCCAGGGCCGCGTCCTCGTCGGCGCCGGCCCGGCTCAGGGAGTCGCCGTCACCGCGGCCCTATGCGCGCTGATGCTCGGCGTCGTCGGCGCCTTCCGCTTCGCCGTCCGCGACGGCTGACGGCGCGTCGTCGCCGCCCAGCGGCTCGTACGACTCTTCCCAGTACGACGACAGCACCTCGAGCCGGCGCGCGGGCGCGCGACCCGAGAGGCGAAAGCTCACCTGCACCAGCGTCACCGCAATGGCCAGCAGCACGAACGGCGACGCGATCAGCACCGGCTGCACGCCGAACACCGACGCCGCGCCACCGAGCGTCAGCAGCGGCACGATCGCCGCGCCGTTCTTCAGCACGCTTTGCAGCGCGAACGCGCGCCCCTGGTAGGCGATCGGCACGCGCCGGTTCAGGTACGTTTGCACCGCCAGCGTCGTCAGCGACAGCCCGAACCCGAGCGGGATCGCCAGCAGCCCCGCCGTGCGCAGCAGCGGCGACAGGCGCACGCCGAACAGCGACGTGATGCGCAGCACGTTGACCGGGTCCAGCGCGCCCGCGAGGCCGTCGTCTACCAGCCCGAGCAGCACCAGCACCGCCGTCGTCATGAGAAAGCCGCCGAGCGCCGCCGTCCGCTCGCCGCTGCGCCGGATGATCGCCGGCGCCGCGAGCACCGCCAGCGCCAGCCCCACGGCCGTCGGCGCGAACACGTACACCGAGTCCGCCGGGTCCACGTGCAGCACCGACTGCACGTATCGCGGCGCCAGCGTCTGCACGACGACGCTCGCCGTGCCCGCCAGCGCCGCGACGAAGATCATCGTGCCCACCGCCGGCCGCCGGAACAGCCATTCGATGGTTGCGCGCGCGTTGATGCTCGGGCGCCGCCAGTCCGTGCGCGCGCGCGGCTCCCCGTGGGTCGCCAGGTCGAACACCCGGCTCGCCGCCAGCGCCAGCAGCACCGCCGAACCGTAGAGCACGGGCGCCACGCCGAACGCCCGCACCAGCACCGGCGCCAGCACCGCCGTCCCGGCCGCGGTGCCCACGCTCGACATCAGCGACACGAGCGACGCCGCTGTCGCCAGTTGCGCGTCCGACGCGATCAGCGGCAGCACCGATGACTCCGTCGGCCCCGACACCTGCCCCAGCGCGTTCACCGCGAACACCAGGAACAACACCTCCGGCAGCCCGGTGCCGAAGAAGAGCGGCACGATCACGCACAACGCCGCCTGCAGGTTGTAGATCGCCGCGAGCGCCACGCGTTTCGGCAGCGCATCGGCGACGGCGCCGCCATACAGGCCGAGCAGGGCCGGCGGCACCAGCGCCGCCACGCCGACGAGCGCCGCCTCGAACGCCGACCCGCCGCCGCGCACGACGGCGATCAGCGCCCCGTACATCACCGCCTGCTGCCCCGCGTCGGAGAAGAAGCGCGACGCCAGCACCTGCTGGAACCGCGCATCTTTCGCGATCGAGGTCTCCGGAAGGAAGAACCAAAGGAAGCGAAACGCCTGCCGCTGGCCGCGGTCGATGATGCCGTCCGCGCGCAGGTACGTCCCGTCGATCAGCCGGCGCCCGCGCGCCACCGGATCGAAGCGCCCGGCCGGCGCTCCCTCGCCCATGCCGCGAGTATACGTTCGCGCCTTGAGCTAACCGCGCCCCATGCCCGATAGTGCTGCCGACCGCACGCCGAGCGCCCGAACGGAGGCTATCCGCATGTCCGGCATCGCGCAGCGCACGCTCCACACCAACGGCATCACGATGCGCATCGCCGAACAGGGCGAAGGGCCGCTCGTCGTGCTGCTGCACGGCTTCCCGGAGTCCTGGTACTCCTGGCGCCACCAGCTCCCCGCGCTCGCCGCGGCCGGCTTCCACGCCGTCGCGCCCGACCAGCGCGGGTACGGTGGCACCGACAAGCCCGAGCCGATCGAGGCGTACAACATCGTCGAGCTGACCAGCGACATTGTCGGCCTGCTCGATGCCCTCGGCGAGCGCCAGGCCGTCGTCGTCGGCCACGACTGGGGCGCGCCGGTCGCCTGGCACTGCGGCCTGCTGCATCCCGACCGCTTCCGCGCCGTCGCCGCGCTCAGCGTGCCGTACATGGGACGCGGGCCCGTGCCGCCGCTGCAGGCGATGAAGGCGATGTTCGGCGACCGCTTCTTCTACATCCTCTACTTCCAGGAGCCCGGCGTCGCCGAGGCCGAGTTCGAGGCCGACGTGCGCCGCTCGATGCGCAGCTTCCTCTACGCCGCCTCCGGCGATGCCGCCGGCGCCGCCACCCCGGCGATGATGGACAAGAAGAAGGGCGCCAGGTTCTTCGATGGCATGCCCGACACCGACCGGCTCCCCCCGTGGCTCACCGAGGCCGACCTCGACTACTTCACGCAGGAGTTCGAGCGCAGCGGCTTCCGCGGGCCGCTCAACTGGTATCGCAACTTCGACCGCAACTGGGAGCTGACCCCGCAGCTCGCCGGGGCGAAGGTCACGCAGCCGGCGCTCTTCATCGCCGGCCAGCAGGACGCCGTGCTGTCGTTCACCTCACTCGATGCGATGAAGCCGCTCGTGCCGGAGATGCGCGAGATGGTGATGATCCCCGGCTGCGGCCACTGGACCCAGCAGGAGCGCCCGGCCGAGGTGAACGACGCGCTGGTCCGCTTCCTGAAGGGACTCTAGCCCATGCGCATCGGCCTCTTTCTGCCCGAGCTCGGCGGCAACATCGAAGGCGCGGTGCAACAGGTCGTCGACGCCGAGCGCGATGGGTTCGACAGCACGTACTTCGGCCAGATCTTCGGCGCCGATGCGCTCACCATCATCGCCATCGCCGGCACGCGCACGTCGCGCATCGAGATGGGCACGTCCGTCGTGCCCACCTACCTTCGCCATCCGTTCGCGATGGCGCAGCAGGCGATGACCGTGCAGGCCGCGGCCGCAGGGCGCTTTACGCTCGGCATCGGCCTCTCGCACGCCCCCGTCGTCGAGAACATGTGGGGCCTTTCGTACGAGAAGCCCGCGCGCCACATGCGCGAGTATCTCGATGTGCTCCTCCCGCTGCTGCGCGAAGGCAAGGTCGCGCACCGTGGCGAGGTGTTCCGCGTCGCCGCCAACCTGCAGATGTCCGGGGTGCAGCCGCCCTCCGTGATGATCGCCGCCCTCGCGCCCGCGATGCTCAAGCTCGCGGGCGAGCGCACCGACGGCACCATCACCTGGATGACCGGCGCGCCCGCGATCCGCAACCACATCGCCCCGAAGCTGCGTGAAGCCGCCGCCGCCGCCGGCCGTCCCGCGCCGCGCATCGTCGCCGGCCTGCCGGTCTGCGTGACCGACGACGCCGCGGCCGCTCGCGAGCGCGCCGCGCGCGCGTTCGTGATCTACGGCCAGTTGCCGAACTACCGCCGCATCCTCGATATCGGCGGCGTCCCCGGCCCGGCCGACATCGCGCTCGTCGGCAACGAGGCGGAGGTCGAGCGGCAGGTCCGCGACCTCGCCGCCGCAGGCGCGACCGACCTGGTCGGCGCGCTCTTCCCCGTCGGCGATGACGCCGCCGCTTCGATCGCCCGCAGCCGCGCGCTGCTCCAGTCGCTCATCGGCAAGGTGTGACGGACGCGATGAGACTCGCGCCATGAGCGCCGGCACCGCCATCGCCGAAGCCCCCGCCGCCCGCGTCGCGTCCGACGCCCTGGCGCCGCTGCGGCGCGCGCTCGCCCTCGACTTCTCGCAACCGCTCGCCTTCGCGCTCCTCGCCATCGCCTACGCCGCCAGCCGCGCGCCGTTCATCGACAACGGCTACGGCACCAAGCCCGATGCCTGGCGCATCGCCCTCACCGGCTACTGGCTCTGGGACAAGCACGCGTTCTACCCGTCGCGCCTCCCCGGCTACCCGGTTCCGGAGCTCTCGTACGCGGCCGTGATCAAGGGCGGCTGGCTCGCGACGAACTCGCTCACCGTCCTCGTCTCGCTCGCCGGCCTCTGGTTCTTCGCGCGCATCGTCCGCGAGGTGAAGGTGCCGTTGCCCGCGTTGCTCGTCGCCGGCTTCGCCTTCGACCCGCTGCTGTGGATCAACAGCATGAACACCATGGACTACACGTGGGCGCTGACGTTCATCCTCGCGACGTACTGTGCGCTCCTCACGAAGCACGATGTCTGGGCCGGCGTCGCCATGGGCCTCGCGATCGGCTCGCGCATTCCGTCGGCGTCGTTCGTCGTCCCCTGCGCCTACTACCTCTGGCGCCAGGACCGCCGCGAGGAAATCCGCCCCTTCCTCGTCACCGCCGTCGGCGTCGCGATGCTCGCCTTCGCGCCGATCATCTGGCGCTACGGTCCCTCGTTCTTCAACTTCTACGACGCGAAGGTCGCCTATCGCGACGTCATCCGCCTGCTCGCGAAGGACTCGCTCGGGCTCATCGGGGCCGGCGCGCTCGCCGCCGCGTTCGTCGTGTCGCTCCCGCGCATCCTCCGCCGCCTGCCGCGCGACCTCGTGCGCGACCCGGACGTCGGCGTCTGGATGATCGCCGTCGTGCTCGTTGCCATCACCTTCTTCCGCCTCCCGCACGAGGCCGCGTACCTGATCCCGCTCTTCCCCTTCGCCTACCTGCTGGTTGGGCGCTACTTCTATCCCGCCGCGCTCGCCGGCGCCATCGCCATCATCGTCCTCGCGGGCTTCGTCGACCTGACGACGACCTCGCACGAGGTTGCGGCCTCATCGATCCGCGACCTGCGCGTGGGACAGGGCATGCTCCTGTCGAATCGCAGCACGCAGCGCGCGCAGCTCGCCTACGCGCGCGACATCGAGCAGTTCGATGCGCCCCAGAACTCGGTCGTGATCATCGGCTTCGTCTACCCGCAGTTCGCCGTGCGCAACCGCGACCGCCTGCAGCTCGGCCTGCTCGACAAGGACAAGTCCGCGATCAGCCAGCTCACCGATAAGGGCTACGCCTACGACCCGGAGAAGCGCGTCACCTACGTCTGGCTGCTCGACCCCAACGGCCTGCGTCGCTACCGCCAGCAGAACGCGAAGCTCTTCTACACGCCCGACGCCGGCCGCAGCACGATGGCGCTCTACCACTACAGCATCGGGCTGTACGGCGGCACCTTGATCGAGCAGGGGAAGGCGCCGTCCGGCGGCAAGGACCGCGGCGGCCGCAACCAGCGCTGATCCGCGCCTGCCCCCGCGCGGCGCCATCCTCGTCGGAGCGCCATCGTTCCCGATACCGCCGAGTCATCCTGAAGCGAAGGATCCTCCGAACACCTGCACCGCGCTGCACTGCGGCGATCCTGCCGGACGCCCCAGCGCGGTCCGCGCGGCGGGAAGCCGAGGTCCGCCGCGGACCTCGGACGGGCGACGTGATCACTCGACGGCGTAGAGCCGCCATTCCCCGGGCACGCCCTTGAGCTGCTTCGTGCCCCGGTCGGCGAACTCGAGCCGCGAGCCGGCGACGAGGTCCTTTACCGTGCTCGAAACGATGATCTCGTCCGCCTGGGCGGCGGCCGCCACCCGCGCGGCGATATGCACCGCGATCCCGCCGACATTGTCCTCGTCGATGATCTCGCACTCGCCGGTGTGGAGGCCCGTGCGAATGCGGATGCCGAGCCCCCTGGCGCGGTTGCGGATCGAGGTCGCGCAGCGGATGGCGCGTGCGGGGCCATCGAACGCCGCGAGCACGCCATCCCCGGTCGTCACGACCTCGCGGCCGCGGAAGGCCTGCAGCTCGCCGCGCACGAGCGCGTAGTAGCTCGTCAGCAGCTCCTTCCAGCGCCGGTCGCCGAGCTCGACCGCACGTTCGGTCGACCCGACGATGTCGTTGAGCATCAACGTCGCGAGCATGCGGTCCGGCTCCGGGCGCTGGCGCGAGCCCGTGAGGAACTCTTCGACCCGGTCGAGCAGGTCGTCGAGGATCTCGATGTCCATCGCCTGGATCAGGTGGTCTTCGCCGGGAAGCTCGACGTACGCCGCCCCCGGGATGTGCTCGGCGATGTACCGCCCGGCCGCCACCGGCACGAGCGAGTCGCCCGTCCGGTGGAAGATGAGCGTCGGCACGCGGATCGACGGCAGGATGTGGTGCACGTCGATGTCGTAGTTGGCGCGAAACAGCGCGATGATGCCGCCGGGGCTGGCCGAGGCCCGTTCGAGCTGGGCCCACCAGCGGACGTACGCTTCATCATCGATGCGGCTGGGCGCGTTCGTCGCGACGAGAAACCCGCGACCCCACCGACGCTCGAGCCGTTCGAGCACCGCATCGAAGACCGCGGGTGGGATTTTCCATGGCTCGGTACGCATCGATGCGTAGGAGCCGAAGAGCACGAGGCCAGAGGTGCGTTCGGGGTAGGTCGCAGCCAACATCAGCGACATGGCGCCACCCTCCGACCAGCCGAAGATCGTGGCGCGCTCGGAGCCGGCCGCGTCCATGACCGCGAGCACATCGCCGGTGCGCTCCTCGAGCGTCTGCTCGCCGACGCGGTCGGAGAGCCCCTGGCCGCGCTTGTCGAAGACGATGAGGCGCGCGAAGGAGGACAAGCGGTTGATGAGATGCCGGTTCGGCGGGAATTCCCAGTAGAGCTCGACGTGCGAGACGGAGCCGGGTACGAGGACGATGTCCCGCGGGCCGTCGCCGAAGATGCGATAGGCGATGTGGACATCGCCGCTCTTCGCGTAGCGGATCTCGGACTCCACGGGCCTTCCTCCCGGCGTGCGCGCATCATAACGCTCCGCCCTCGGTCCCCGCCCGAAACCGCCGTGTTCGCCGCGCGCGGGCCGTACGGCGGAAGGCGCCCCGCCGGCGGCGGCGCCGTCGCCCGGCCCCGATGCGATACCATGATGCGCACTCGCACGCAGGAGAAGGATAGAGACGGGCAGATGCAGGAACTCCGCCAGCGCCTCCAGGGATTGCTCGACCGGATCACGCACCTGATGGTGCGTCTTTGACGTCGTCTCGCTAGAAGCTGAGGCCGCCTCGCTCGAGGCGCAGAGCGCCGCCCCCGAGTTCTGGGAAGACCCGCAGTCCGCGCAGGACGTGATGAAGCGCCTGGCTTCGCTGCGCGCGCGCGCCGATACCTGGCGCACGCTCGAGCGGCAGGCGCGCGAACTGCTCGAGCTCGTCGACCTCGCCGAAGCGGAGGGCGACGAGGCGACGGCCGCGGACATCGAGCGCGACGCCGGCGCCCTCGAACGTCGGCTCGACCAGCTCGAGTTCGAGCTGGCGTTCTCCGGCCCCTACGACGACCGCAGCGCGATCCTCGCCATCCACGCCGGCGCCGGCGGCACCGAGTCGCAGGACTGGGCCGAGATGCTCCTGCGCATGTACCTCCGCTGGTGCGAGGCCCACGGCTTCTCCGCCGAGGTCATCGATGAGATGCCCGGCGAAGAGGCCGGCATCAAGAGCGCGACGGTCGAGATCACCGGCCCGCACGCCTACGGCTACCTCAAGGGCGAGCGCGGCGTGCACCGCCTCGTGCGCCTCTCGCCGTTCGACTCCGCGCACGCGCGCCACACGTCGTTCGCGCTCGTCGAGGTGCTCCCCGAGGCCGGCGATGCCGCCGAGGTCAAGATCAACCCCGACGACCTGCGCATCGACGTCTACCGCGCGAGTGGCCACGGCGGGCAGAACGTGCAGAAGAACTCCACCGCCATCCGCATCACCCACCTGCCCACGAATATCGTCGTCACCTGCCAGAACGAGCGCTCGCAGCATCGCAACCGCGAGGCCGCCATGCGCGTGCTCGAAGCGCGCCTGCTCGAGATCGAGCTCGCGAAGCAGGCTGAAGAACAGGCGCGGATCAAGGGCGAGCACGTCAGCGCAGGCTGGAGCAACCAGATCCGCAGCTACGTGCTCCACCCGTACAAGATGGTGAAGGACCACCGCACCGGCTACGAGACGAGCGACGCCGCCGGCGTGCTGGAGGGCGACCTCGATGACCTGATGAAGGCGTATCTCCAGTCGCAGGTGGGGGCCGAGCGTGCGTAGCGCGACGCGCGCGCTGCTGCTCGCGGCGCTCGCGCTCGTCGCGTGCGCGGCGCTCCCCGGCCGCCTGGCGCCCGCGCGCGCGCAGCAGGGCATCGTCGTACAGTCCGATGCGGCGCAGAACGAGTTCCCGACCGGCGTGACCTTTAGCGTCGCCTTCACCGCCCCCGCCGCAACCGACGAGGTCCGCCTGCACTACGAGGTCGCCCCGGATGGCACCGGAGCCACCGCGATCGCGCAATGCTCCGGCACGACCACCGTGAGTTGCGCCTATACGCTGACGAGCGGGCGCGGCATCTACGTCATCCCCGGCGCGAACATCACGTACTCGTGGGAGATCCGCACCGCTGACGGCCGGTCGCTCCAGACGCCCGACAGGCTGTACGTGCATGAAGACACGCGCTTCGCCTTCCGCACGCTGCAGCGCGACAACATCACGCTCTACTACCACGCCGGAGGCGAAGCCCAGGCGCAGCAGGTGCTCGACGCCGCCGCCGAGACCCTCCAGCGCATCGGCGCGCTCGAGCAGACGCAGGTGACGTTCCCGGTCAAGGTGTTCCTCTACCAGACCGCCGATGAAATGCAGCCCGCCATCGCCCCCGTCACGCGCCCCGGCAGCGGCGTCCAGATCCTCGGCGAAGTGGTCTACTCGGACACCGCCATGGTCTCGGCCGATGTCGTCCCGCTCGACATCACCCGGCACGAGGTCGCGCATATCGTCACCGAGCAGGCGACGAAGGGCCCGTTCGGGATCGCGAGCTGGATGAACGAGGGCATCTCCGTCTATGCGCAGCAGCGGCCGCTCGAGAGCCACGAGCAGGCGCTCGAAGCCGCGATCCGCAGCGACCGCGTCCTCTCCTTCGCCGAGATGTCCGGGTCCTCCGCCGGCCAGACCGCGCAGACGGTGGGGCTCTTCTACGGCGAAGCCGGCTCCATCATCAAATACCTGATCGACACCTACGGCGATGCCAGGTTCGCCCAACTGCTGAAGGTGTTCCGCGACGGCTCGCGCCCGGACGATGCGTACCAGGCTGTGTACGGCATCAGCCAGCTCGAGCTCGAGAACGGCTGGCGCGCTTCGGTGGGGCTCGAGCCGCGTGCGCCTTCGGCGACGCCGACTGCGGCGGCCGCCGGCCGCCCCGGGCCGGCGACCGGCTCGGACGTCCCGGGCGCCCGCGCGTCCACAACGCACACCCGCGACGATGCGCTCACCTGGGGGATCATCGGCGCACTCGCCGTCGGCGCCGTCGCGTCGGCCGCCGTCGTCGCGTCCGTCGTGCGCCAGCGCATGTAGCGCCGCGGGCGCGGATCACGCTCCGGGCTCGCCGGGCCTGCGCCCATCCGCCTCGGCGGCGCACCGGCCGAACCATGCCCGCGCGTCGCGCAGGATGGCCACCGCCCGCTCCTCCCCGCCCCAGCGCACGATCGGCTTCTCGTGCGCCGCGAACCACGCCCAGATCCGCTCGCGCACGCCCCCCAGGGGCGTCTCCGGCGCCTCCGCCGGCACCGCCAGCAGTTTGTGGTCGCCGTCGCTGCGTTCCAGCACGTCCAGCACCCGCACGTCCAGGCGCTCGCCGCGCTCGGGGCTCACCGCCCCCGCGAGCATCACGTCGAGCATTTCGCCATCTCCCTCAGACCGCGCCCCTTCGACGCAGCCGTAGTGGGCCGGCATCGGGTCGAGCGGATGCTTGAAGACGATGCGCTCGTCCTCCTCCTGCCACTCCCAGCGTCCCTCGTCGCCCTCCCGTTGCTCGACGATCATCTCGACCGTCGCCTCGAGCATCCGCCGCTTCGCGCGACGCGAGAGGGCGTCCGCCAGCCGAGTCGGCTCCGGGATGCGCCGCCGCGCGCACCGCAGCGCCCACTCCTCCGCCTGCGCGAGGCCGATACGATGGCCCACCGATACGTAGATCGGGCGCACGCGCTCGCGCGTCCGCAGCACGCTCCCGATCACCTCGCCGCGGTCCAGCAGCTCCGCGTGGTCGCCCCGTCGCGCGCCGGGCATCCGCGCTTCGCCCACCAGCCGGGACTTCGCGATGCCGATCGTCGGCAGGTCGAGCAGCACGCCGAGGTGGCACGCGAAGCCGAACCGCCGCGGGTGCGCGTACCCGTGCCCGTCGGCCATCAGCACGTCGGGCCGCGTCCGCAGCCGCGCGAACGCCGGCAGCAGCACCGGGATCTCGCGGAACGACAGCAGCCCCGGCACATAGGGGAAGGTCACCGCCGACTCGACGCTCACCTCCTCGACCACCTCCAGCGAGGGGTACGCCAGCGCCACGACTGCGCCCACGCCGCGCCGGTGCGCGCGGTCGAACGCCACGTCGGCTCCGGCGATGGTCCGAACGTCGTGTTCCGGCGGTCCGCCGCGGGCCACCACCTGCGCCGCCATCTCGCGCTGCAGCGATGCCGCCTCCCGCGGCGTCAAGTCCCAGCGGTGCGGCGCCCCAGACTCCACGGGAAGCTCCACGGCGGCCATTCTACGGCTGTGCTGCGCCGGGAGCGCCTGCGCGCTCGCTTCCGCTACAATAGCGGTGCATCGTGCTACGACCAGAGTCTTCGCAACCCGACCCGGCGAGCGGCGCGGCCGGCGCCATCCCACCCGCCGGCCTCGGCCTCGTCGCGCGCGCCGCCGCCTGGCTCGCGACCGACGAGCAGGCACGCCTCGGCGACTTCACCACCACGCCGCGGCTGCTCGTCATCAGCGCCATCGCGGTCGCCATCGGCGCGCTCAGCGCCGTCGTCGCGAAGGTGCTGCTGCGCCTCATCGCCTTCTTCACCAACCTCTTCTTCTACGGCGACATCTCGGTCCGCAACGTTTCGCCCGCGCACAACCACCTGGGGCCGTTCGTCATCGTCATCCCCGTGATCGGCGGCCTGATCGTCGGCGTCATGGCGCGCTACGGCTCCGAGCGCATCCGCGGACACGGCATCCCGGAGGCCATCGAGTCGATCCTGATCAGCGGCAGCAAGATGGAGCCGAAGGTCGCCGTCCTCAAGCCCCTGTCATCGGCGATCGCCATCGGCTCCGGCGGCCCGTTCGGCGCCGAAGGCCCGATCGTCGTCACCGGCGGCGCCTTCGGCTCGCTCGTCGCGCAGTTCTTTCACCTCACCAGCGCCGAGCGCAAGACCCTGCTCGTCGCCGGCGCCGCGGGCGGCATGTCCGCCATCTTCGCGACGCCCATCGCCGCCGTCATGCTCGCGGTCGAGATCCTGCTGTTCGAGTGGAAGCCGCGCAGCATCATCCCCGTCGCCCTCTCCAGCGCGACCGCCGCCGTCACCCGCATCTACCTGCTCGGCAACGGCCCCGTCTTCCCGACCCCCGCCGAGTCGCTGCACGTGACGTTCGGCCTCCTGCTCGCCTGCGCCGCCGCCGGCGTCGTCGCGGGCCTCTTCGCGCTCGTCCTCACCAGCGCGGTCTACGGCGCCGAGGACACGTTCCACCGCCTGCCCATCCACTGGATGTGGTGGCCGGCGATCGGCGGCCTCGTCATCGGTATCGGCGGCCTCATCTTCCCGCGCGCGCTCGGCGTCGGCTACGACACCATCGGCGACCTGCTGGACGGCGACCGCGCGATGACGCTCATCGCCGGCATCCTGCTCGTCAAGACCACGATCTGGGTCCTCTCCCTCAGCTCGGGCTCCAGCGGCGGCATCCTCGCCCCGCAGATGATGATGGGCGCCGCGCTCGGCGCCCTGCTCTCATACATCTTCCCGCATGAGCCGCCCGGCTTCTGGCCGCTCATCGGCATGGCGGCGATCCTCGGCGGCAACATGCGCGCGCCCTTCACCGCCGTGCTCTTCTCCGTCGAGGTCACGCACGACATGGAGGCGCTGCTGCCGGCGCTCGTCGCTGTCGCCATCGCCTATGGGCTCACGGTGCTGGTGCTCCGACGCTCCATCCTCACCGAGAAGGTCGCGCGCCGCGGCTACCACCTGCAGCACGAGTACGCCGTCGACCCGCTCGAAGTGCTCCTCGTGCGCGATGTCATGCGCACGCGCGTCGCCGCGCTCGAGGCCGCCACGCCCGTCCGCGCCCTCGCCGAGGCGACGCTCGGCGGCGAGTCTGGCACCGCGAACCGCGGCCAGCGTCTCTACCCGGTGGTCGATGACGGCCAGCGCGTCATCGGCGTCGCCAGCCGCGCCGAGCTGCGCATGCTCGCCGACCAGGCGGCGCACATGGACGGCGCGAAGGTCATCGACCACGCCCGGAAGGACGTCGTCGTCGCCCACCCGGACGAGTCCGTCCGCGCCGTCGTCTACCGCATGGCGACGTGCGGCTTCACCCGCATGCCGGTCGTCGATCGCCGGAGCGGCGCGCTCGTCGGCATGATCTCGCTCGAGGACACGCTGAAGGCGCGCTCCCGCGCGCTCGAGGCCGAGCGGTTCCGCGAGCGCGTGCTCGATGTGCGCCTGCTCTTCTCACGCCGCCGCCCCGACCGCGACCCCTCGCCCGAACCCACGATCCCCTGACGCCGCCCCGCGACGGGCAGACACCTAGAACCGCCAGCGGGCGCGCAGGCGCGGGACCGTCGTGAGACCTGTCCGCAACGCACCGCCAACGCACGGTCCGCCTGCGACGAGTCACCGTTGGCAACGGGAGCCGCGGGCCGCCGTGAGGCATCCGCGCGCCGACCGCGCCCGCCCCACCACGACCGGAGGCCGGGGTGAGTCCCCCGGCCTCCG
>DASRHM010000087.1:0-2950 GCA_035650575.1 Dehalococcoidia bacterium
GGGGAGGGGCGCGAGGCGACGCAGCGGTCTACCGGCCTTTCGCGGTCGTGAGTGCAGGGCGGGATCAGCTTAGCAGGGGGATGGGCGCCGAAACGAGGGACGGGGAAGGAGGACGCACCCGCGGTCGGCGACGGATTGCCTCCATCACGGAGGGAACCTTCGGATGACCGCGCCCCAACGTCCCGGCGCGGGCTCGCGGGCGATGGCTCGCGCGTTTCGAGCGGGCGCGCGAGAATCTTCGGGCGGCAAAGGAACGACGCGCATGCCCACGGCCGAGCTGAACGGGATCACGATCAACTACGAGGTGCACGGCGAGGGGAAGCCGCTGGTGCTAGCGCACGGCTACACGGCATCGCAGCGGATGTGGGACAGCGTGCTGCCGGCGATCTCGGCGCGGTACCGCACGGTGATCTACGACACGCGCGGGCACGGCAAGAGCACCGCACCCGAGGATATGAGCGCGTACGACCTCGCGCGCGACTACGTGGGCGACCAGGCGGCGCTGATGGACCACCTCGGCATCGACCGCGCGCACGTCGGGGGGCTGTCGATGGGCGGGATGATCGCGCAGGAGTTCGCGCTGCAGCATCCGGAGCGCGTCGACGCGCTGCTGCTGTTCGACACGGGGCCGGGGATGGGCGCGCTGCAGCGCGACCCGGCGACGGCCGAGCGGTTCCGCCAGATGCGCGAGATAATGCAGGGCGTCGCGCGGACCAAGGGGATGTCGGCGATCATCGACGCGATGCGCAACAGCCCGGCGGCGTTCCGCCCGCCGGCCGGCGCGCCGATCCCGGCGGCGGTGCGCGCGCACGTCGAGGGCATGCGCGAGATGAGCGTGGACGGTTACCTGGGAGGCGGCGCGGCCTTGCAGAACTGGCGCGGCTCGCTCGAGCGCCTGCATACGATCACGGCGCCGACGCTGGTGCTCGTCGGCGAGCAGGACAGCCTGCTCGGCGCGAGCCGCGTGATGCACGACAAGATCGCCGGCAGCCGCTTCGTGCTGATCCGCAACAGCGGGCACGGGACGGCGCTGTGGCGGCCGGAAGCGTTCGCGCAGGCGACGCTCGAGTTCCTCGCCGACGCTGACGCGGGGCGCGCGGTAGCGGGCGAGGTCACGCTCGCGTGATACGATCGTCGCGATGACCTCGAAGCAGCGCGCGGACACGCGTGAGGACGACGGCGTCGACTGGGATGCGTGGATCGCGGAGCGCCGCGCCGTGTTCGAGCGCGGCGTGTCGTTCAACGTGCACTGCGGGCTCGTGCTGGAGGCCGCGGGCCGCGGCTGGGCGCGCATGCGGATGGCGCTGCGGCCGGAGGTGATGAACCCGTACGGCGCGGCGCACGGCGGCTCGGTCGCGACGCTGATCGATTCCGTGGCCGGCACGGCGGTCGCGGCGGGGACGGCGCCGGAGGACCGCATCATGGGCACGATCGACATGCGCGTCGACTACCTGGAGCGGGCAGCGGGCAGCGCGCTCGTCGCGGAAGGGCGGCTGGTGCGCGCGGGGAAGGCGATCGCCGTCGCGCGCGTGGACGTGCGGGACGACCGCGACTGCATCGTCGCGATCGGGACGGCGACGTACCGGCTGGGCGAAGACTGGAACCGGCGGAACGAGGACTGAGGCATGCCACCGCGCGCATCGGCATCGAAGACCCCGGCGAGCGACGGCGCGGAG
The DNA here is from genome assembly GCA_035650575.1 of Dehalococcoidia bacterium. GTDB lineage: Bacteria > Chloroflexota > Dehalococcoidia > DSTF01 > JACRBR01 > DASRHM01. The sequence continues at coordinate 1,677 of DASRHM010000087.1, forward strand.
CGGCGACGCCCGGCGAAGAAGCGTGCGCCGGCGTACGAGGAGAAGTGGGCCGAGTACTCGCGCGCGCTGATCATCACGGCGCACCCCGACGACGCGGAGTTCATCGCCGGCGGCACGATCGCGAAGATGTGCGACCTCGGCTGGGACGTGCGCATCTGCGTCGCGACGAGCGGCGACAAGGGCACGCGCGACGTGAACATGCGTCCGCAGGAGCTGGCGGCGATCCGCGAGGCGGAGCAGCGCGCGGCGGCGGCGGTGCTCGGCATCAAGGAGTGCATCTTCTGGGGCTACCCGGACGGCTTCCTGATGGAGACGCCGGAGCTGCGCGGGCAGGTCGTCGAGCTGATCCGCCGGCTGAAGCCCGACGTGGTGGTGACGTGGGACGGCTACCGGCCGGGCTTCAACCATCACGACCACCGCACGATCGGCCGGGTCGTGCGCGACGCGCTGTACCCGGCGGCGCACGACCCGCACTACTTCCCCGAGCATCGCTATAAGGGCGTGGCGGCGCACCGCACGGCCGAGCTGCTGCTGGCGGCGACGAACGAGCCCGACCTGCACGTGGACATCGGCCCGTGGCTCGAGCGGAAGGTCGATGCGGTGCTGTGCCACGCGAGCCAGATCGACGGGCGGTCGCGCGAGGAGATGCTGCAGGGCTGGCGGGCGGCGGCGAAGCGCGACCGCGAGCGGCGGAAGCGGACGGGTTATGAATTCAGCGAGTCGTTCAGGCGGATCATGTTCCGGCGGCCCGCGCCGGCGGAGGCGACGGCTGCGGCGGGGACCACGCCACAGGCATCGCAGCCCGTGAGCGCGTAGCGGCGTCCGCCTGAGGGGTGGCACGCCGTTGCTCGCGAGCACAGATCTGCCCGCCCGCCCGGCCTCGAGAACACGGGGGGTTATCGGTGCACACCCCGCGCCCGGCCGGGGCTGCGCCCCCTGTACCTTGCGGTTAAGGCGGGCCAGCCGCGAACGGCCCGCGACCGTGACTCACGATGTGCCTCCTCACATGGACCGCGGGCCGGGCGACGGCGGTTATGTACGCGTTGCGGTAGGATGAGGCCGTCCTGCCCGGGAGCGTGATGGAAGCCCTCGCGTACAACTTCTTCATTACGGCCTACGTGCTCGCGCTGGCGACGGCGGCGGCCTACGCGGCGCTGCCGCTCTGGCCGCGCGTGACGTACCGGACCGCGGAGACGACGGCCGGGACGAGCATGACGATCGCATCGCGCAGCGAGCCGCCGGCGTTCCTGGCGCCGTTCGCGACGGGCGCCTCG
>DASRHM010000088.1:0-14567 GCA_035650575.1 Dehalococcoidia bacterium
TAGGATGATGCGACGATGCAGAACAAGGCGCTGATCCTCGACCTGCTGGCCTTCGTCGCCGAGAAGCCGCGCCCCTACGCCGAGGTGATGGACGCCTGGCGCACGTCCTGCCCGCGTCTGCCCGTATGGGAGGACGCCAACGACCTGGGCTTCGTCGCCCAGCGCCGCGATGGCGCGCTCGGCACCATCGTGCACCTCACGCCCGAAGGCGCAGACTTCCTGCGCCGCGAGCGTCCGCGCTAAGCCACCGAGCCCGCGCGTCGCCCGTCTCCCGTCCGGCCGGGCCTGCAGCCGTCGGGTCCGCGTCGCCCGCGTCGGGGACGAACAGCGGCTCACCGTACTGCTGCACGCCGAACGTGCGGATGATCTCCTGGCCCTCGTTTCCGGTCACGAACGCCGCCCACGCACGCGCGCCTTCGACGTTCACGTCCGGGTGCCGCGCCGGGTTGACGACGATCACGTGGTAGTAGTTCAGCAGCGCCGCGCTCCCCTGCGACAGGACCTCGAGCTGCAGGTTGTGACGCTGCGCCAGGAACGTCCCGCGGTCCGTGAGCGCGTAGGCGCCGTTCTGGCTCGCGATCTGCAGCGTCGCGCCCTGTCCCTGGCCCGACTCCGTGTACCAGCCGCGCGAGGTCGGGTCGATGCCCGCCGCGGCCCACAGCCTGCGCTCCGCGACGTTCGTGCCGGAGTCGTCGCCGCGGCTGATGAAGGACGCGCCGTGCGCGGCGATCGCGCGGAACGCCGCGACGGCGTCCGGCGCGCTCTTCGCCCCGGCGGGGTCCCCCGCCGGCCCCACCAGCACGAACTCGTTGTGCATCACGTACGCCCGCTCGATCCCGTCGCCGTCCGCGATGAACTGCTTCTCGGCGTCCGGCGAGTGCACGAGCAGCACGTCGACGTCGCCGCGCCTCCCGTTCTCGAGCGCCTGCCCGGACCCGCCGGCGATCAGCTTGACCCGGTACCCCGTCGCCCGCTCGAACGCGGGGATCAGCGCGTCGAGCAGGCCGCTGTCCTGCGTGCTCGTCGTGCTCGCGAGCAGCACGTCCCGCGAGCGCGCGTGCGACCCGCCGCACGCGCCCGCGCCGAGCGCCAGTGCTGCGACGAGCGCGGCGAGGACCGCGGCGCGCGCGCCCCCCACGGTCATCGCGCGGGCGCGCCGGGGTCGATGCGAGATCGCATTCGGGTCATGCGTGCGAAGCTAGCACGCGCGGCGGCGGGGGGCACGAGCGGCGCCCCGTCGGGCGTCTCGTCGATGGTGGGACCGGCGCCGGCGAGATCCGGGCGCGCGGCAGGGCATCGATCTTCGCGGGCGCGGCTCAGGTCACGACCGGGAGGGCTGCTCGTCCGCGAAGGACTGCCAGCGGTTGCCGCTGGCCGGCGCCCACGGGCTGCGCCAGGGCTGCGGGCTCGCGACGAGCGCCGGCGGACGTCGCGTGCCGCCGTCCGGCAGGCGCACGCCGCCGGCGCCGGCGGTCTCTTCGATCGCGCGCTCAGGCCGCGGCTCGGGAATCGCTCGCGCAGCCGCCGCCCGGAGCGCGAAGTGCTCCGGCACGCCGCGGTCGGCCGCCCGCGCGATCATGAGCTCGAGTGCGATCGTCCGGTCGAGTATCAGCACGGAGGCAGGTGTCGCACGCCGCTGCGGCGCGCGGCATGCGGGGAAACCCCGACCCGCGCGCTCCGCCGCCCTCACGACGCGACGCAAGACCCTCGATCGAAGCGCCACGAGCGCTCCTCGAGCACCCCGACCTCCGACCCCCAGCGTCCGATATCCTGATCCCGCAGCGCCCCCGTAGCTCATAGGATAGAGCAGTGGTTTCCTAACTCGCGCGGGCACTCCGCTGTGCGCTCGAATCGGCACAGCGAGGCGTAACAGCGCAAGTTATCGTGCCGAACGCAGCCGAGTCTATGTAAGACCGCGCAGCGAGATGACCGGCTCCTGGGCCAGTAGGTTTCTCAGCACATCCAGCACCGGCAACTTGAGAATCCGCGACACAGCGACATCAATCGCCGCGCGGACGGGATCAGAATCCATTCGGGGAAGAGGCTCAAGCTGATCTTGCGCGATTTTGTCGAACGCATCAGCGAACGCGCGCAGGGCGGTCTTTCCGAGCGTTGTCACGTCCAGCACGGGTAATTCCTCCAGGACTGGCTTCTTGAACGCAACCCATGCACCTCGCGTTTCTTCGCGAAAACTCAGGAGCGTGATCAGCCCGAGCGTTGAATTGAGCCACAGTACCAGGGCCTTCTCGGCCTCGGGGTCTTCCTCTTGAAGCCTGAATGGCCACCATACGTTCGCCAGCGCCGCTTCGGGGAGCCGAACTGAGACGAGCCGCTGCGTGTGTAACCACATACGCTCCGCGAGCATGACGCGCCCGGCCTTCGGCCAGAGATCTGTAACCCGACGGAGCGGACGTCCCGGTTTGGCTCGTGCCACTGGTGCGAGATAGCGGTTGGGCGTGGTAGCTAAGCTGACGCACTCACTCGCGTCATGTCCCCAATACGCCGGGTAGGGGGTACGAATCGTTGATTCACTGAAACCGTCGTGTATGTCGCGGCGATCCGGTCCAACACGTCCGATTCCTCCCAGTCGTTTGAAGGCGATCGCCGCCTCACCACTGGGCGTAACGACTTTGCTCGTGGTTATCAACGCGTATGCCGCGCGAAGCAACTCTGCTTGTGCGAAGGAGCAGCCGAGCATCCAATCTCTCGTTTGAAGTTCGCTCCAGGCGATCTGGACGGCCTCGCCAACCTTCTCTCCTGACACCTCAATCGCTTGTGCGCCCTGAGTCTTTTCGAGCTTGGGTGCTTCGTCGCTGTCTATCGAATGGGCCAAACTCAGTGCCTCGAAGGCGGTTGCCGGATTACGCCAGAGGTTCACGCAGGTGACCCGCGCAGACCTGTCCGGAGGCTTCCGACCTGGCCCGCGTTTCTTCGCGATTAGCAAAACCTCACTTAGGTCAGTGTTATCCGAGAAGTTCCACTTCGCGGGGTCGTGGCTTGAAATTAGGAACTCCAAGTAATAGCCCTGTCTGAAGAGATCTCTCGTCTCGCCCCAAGCCACACCCGATACAACGGCCTTCGGCAGCACAAGCGCCATGCGACCGCCGCTCTTCAATCCCCTGTCTCCTAGTGCTACGAAGACTGATGCCAACCCGGCTGTCGAGCTAGCCAAGACGTTCTGCCGTTTCAAGATTGCCGCGAGATCCTTCTGCATCTTCTTGCGCTCAGGCTCGGGAACGGACCCGAACAAAGGTTCCCACCGACGCTGCGCGTGAAGGGCGGATTCATCACACATAAGTCAATGTCCGGCAAGCGTATGTAGGTTTCTCCGACGTCACCCTTACCGGTTACCTGCTTTGTGCCTTCCGACGTTCCGAATAAGTCAAGACTCAGAGCGATGTCTTTTGAACGGAGGAACTCAACGCTCCCCAATCGCTTATGGTGGCCACCCAACGGTAGGCTAAAGAGATTCGTTTTACCGAAGGCGACTGACGACGAGCGAAGCGCCAACGTAGACGCCGTGAGATGCAGGGCCGACGGCAGGACGTCATATCCAAATATCACGTCTTCGATGATGCTCTGATGGAGCCTGGCAAGATCTAACGACGCTCCAGCTGCACTCGCCGCATTTACGTAGTTATCCGACAGCGCCTCTGCGGCCGCCATCAACAATGTGCCTGTTCCGCATGCGAGGTCAGCAACGCGAAAGTCCTTTAGCTCCTCAATTGAGGCCCAGTCTGTTTTCCACCGTTTCGGTCCGAGCGCCAGCTTTAGAAGCAGCGTGGCTGCGGGTACTGACGTGTAATAGGTACCTAGAAACTTCGCCTCCACGAGAAGCCGATGATAAACGCGCCCCATGAGGTCATGCTTCAAGGCGGCGCGTTTGCTCACGATAGACAGTGCTTGTTCTCCGAGGAACGACACTGCATCAGTCACATCTTTATCGCCCGGCAGCTCCAGCAGAAGATCGCGGGCGACACGGAAGATTGGAACGTAGTCGATGTTGAGCGAGATGTAGTCCCACTGAGTGGCCAGAGCCGATACCGGATCTTGAGACCTCAGCAGTTTCCGCAGCGGGTCGACCCTCTTGTCTTGCGTTGACAGGACCTCCTGGAACACCATCGCGTTGACGAGTGTGAGTGCGGCGATCCTGATGACTGCTGTCCTGTGCCGCGACATTGCCGAGATAGGCATCGCTCTACTCGTCCTCGTCTGTCTTGCGAGTGGGTTCGCGCACGCCGAGTACCAACGCACTTCGATCTGCAATCGCTGGAAATCGGGCCATCACGTTCCCGAACCTCTCCACCCCTGCCTCAAGAGCCGACACAGCGCTACTCACAACGTCCTCGGCGACGAGCTCGTCGAACGTTCTCCGCAACGCGTCGCCCAAACGTTCCAGGTCGCACTCCGACCAGCCAGAGTTTCCGGACTCGGTGCAGACCGAAACTCGGTACGGAACCGTGCACATTTCGCGTCGAAGACTTGCGACCGATCCCTCGCTTCGAAGGGACTCTGGATAAAGAATTGCTAGCCCGATCTGCGCGACCCCCTGCTCGACGCGGCTCGAGGCCTGAGACTGAGCTTCCTTCGCAGCGTCGCGGCTACCGTCGAACTTTCCTTCAAGCGCCGTACGCAGGCCCTGAAATACAACGACAACGTCAGGCATGTGCCTACGATGTCCCTCCTTCACAATCTGTTCCGGTGCCGAGACCACGCCGCGCCCAGCGAGGAGCTGAGACAGCAGGACGTTGAGAACCTCTTCCCGGAATCGCGAAGCAGTAACTTTGGCCATTCGACCTCAAATGATGAAGTGAGTGTCTCCTTCGACATTTTACGACCGACCGATAGAACGTCGCCACGTTCCATAACGCGCAACTGGCGAGTTCCGGTCGCTCGCCGCTAGGCAGAGGAAGGTCAGTGACTCCGCTTCGCTCCACACTGACCTTCGGTCATCCAGCTTGGTTACCAATACCCGCCAGTCAAGGGGAAGTCGCAAGGTAGGGAGCGTTCGCACCATTCGCTATCCTGAACACACGCCCCCGTAGCTCAGTGGATAGAGCAGTGGTTTCCTAAACCATGTGCGCAGGTTCGAGTCCTGCCGGGGGCACCACCCCCAACCCCCCACGCCCGCTTCGCACGTCGCCGCTACGCACCCGGCGGTCGACCGCCGGGGTGTATGATCGGCCGATGCGGGCTCGCCGGTTGGCCATCGCCCTCGTCGCCATGGCGGTCGCGTCCGCGGTGATCGCCGCCGGATGCGCGCGCTCAGGCCACCGCACCGCCGTCGACACCCCTGCGGGCGAAAGTCCCGCCGTGCCGGGCGCGACAGCTACCGCGCCCTCTGCGCCGGGCACCGCGCGCGACATCGCCCCGGCGTTCGCGGTGGAGGCCGGCGGCGCGACGTACCGCGTCGACATCGCGTCGGCCGCGACGGCGGAGATCATCCGCTTCCCGCCGGCGATCGCCGCCCATCCGGACGCTGCCGCCATCTATCACCAGTACGCTGTCTCCAGCGATGGCCGGCTCCTCGCCGTCGCCTGCGACGATGCGGGGATGCCCCGCCCCGGCGCCGGCTACATGAATGTCTGCCTGTTCGACTCCGAGCGCGTGCCGGGCCGTATCGTCGCGTCCAGGACGTCGCTCGTGCGCCAGGGCCGGATCGGCCGCCCGTATTACCTCGGCGACCCCTTCACCTTCAGTCCGGATGCGAAGTCGCTCGTCGTGTTCGCCTCGGTCGATGACGACACGGACGACGTCTATCTCGCCGACGTGCAGGCCGGCGTGATGCGCCGCCTGATCGAGAACGACGACGGCGGGCACTGGTCCACGCCCATCTGGTCGCCCGACAGCAGGCGGTTCGCGATACGGCGGCTCATCCCGAATTCCTCGTTGAGCCGTGAGCTGCTCGTGGTCGACGCGGCCACGGGCGCGCAGGTCGATGTCGCCCGCGGCGTGCGCCCATCGGTGCGCGTCGCGAACTCCGTCGCGTGGTCACCCGACAGCGCATCGATCGCGTTCGTCGCCGGCGAAGTCCCCCTCGACTCCCCCGCCCCGCAGGACCTGCGCCTGTACGTCGCTCCGGCGGCGGGCTCCCCGGTAGTCGAGATCGCGACGGGCGGGCACGAGCCCGCGTCCGACGCCGCGGTCCGCTGGTCGCCCGATGCCCGCTGGGTCGCGGTGACGCTCGTCGAACGCCCCGCCTCGACCGCCACTCCTGCGCAGGCGCAGACCTACGCGCTCCGCGTCGATGGCTCCGTGCAGCGGGCGTTGGGCGCCACCGGCGAAGCCGCCTGGCCGCCCGACGGCGCCGCGATCGCGATCTGGGCGGTGCAGCACCGGCGCTACGTCGTCGTGATCGCGCATCTCGACGGCTCACCCCAGGCTTCGTTCGATGTGGCAACGGCGTCTCTCGGCGGGGTCACGGTCTACAACACGTTCTTCGGCTGGAGCGTGGCCGGCCAGCGCATCTACTACATCCTCACCGGTTGCGGGCAGGGCGGCTGCACGGTGGGCCCGTTGCGCGTGGCCGACCTCAACTCCTCCGCCGGCCCGCGCGATGTCACGGCCTCTGGCGCCCGATTCCTCGGCTACCTCGCCGGCGCGGACGACTAGACCGCGTGCCCTGGCTTCTCGGTGGCTGGCCCAGGCGCGCCGGCGCCCACCACACGGCACGCGCGCTCGGTGACGAGATCCGCGGCCGGGTGCCGGCGCTTCGCCTCGTGCCCCGCATGGGCATAATGTGCAGCACACAATGACCCGCGTCGCGACCCCGCGCCGATGGGGGTGGGGGACGCATCGTGCTGAGGTGCCATGCCGAGCATCCGAACGCCCGACCAGCGGCTGCGCGTCTTCGTCAGCTCGACGCTCCAGGAGGTCGCGGCCGAACGGAAGGCCGCGCGCGAGGCGATCGCGCGCCTGCGCCTGGCGCCCGTCATGTTCGAGCTCGGCGCCCGCCCGCACCCCGCGCGCGACCTCTACCGCGCGTATCTCGAGCAGAGCCACGTATTCATCGGCATCTACTGGGAGCGCTACGGCTGGATCGCGCCGGGCGAGACGATCTCCGGCCTGGAAGATGAATACCGCCTCGCCGAAGACAAGCCCCGGCTGATCTACATCAAGTCGCCGGCGCCGGACCGCGATCCGCGGCTCGCCGAGCTGATCGCCGAGATCAAGACCGCCGCCTCGTACAAGTATTTTTCGGATCCGGCGGAGCTCGGCGACCTGATCGAGAACGACCTCGCCCTGCTCCTCACCGAGCGTTTTGACGCGCCGCCGCAGCAGCCTCTCGCGGCGGCCGCCGCGCCGAGCAACCTTCCCTCGGTCCCCGGCGGCTTCGTGGGCCGGCAGCGCGAGCTACGCGACGTAATCGAGCGCCTCGCGGAGGCGCGCATGCTCACGCTCACGGGCGCCGGCGGCACGGGCAAGACCCGGCTCGCAATCGAGGCGGCGAACGCGCTGCGCGGCGAGTTCGAGGACCGCGTTTACTTCGTCGACCTCTCGACCTTGCGCGACGCCGACGCCGCACTGACCGCCATCGCCCAGGCGGTCGGCGTCAGCGAAGCGTCCGACGACGGGGCGCTGCGCGACCTCGAGCGCCACATCGGCGCGCGCCGCATGCTCCTGCTCCTCGACAATCTCGAGCAGGTCACCGACGCCGCGCCGGCGGTCGCAGGCCTGCTCCAGGGGTGTCCGCAACTGCGGTGCCTCATCACGAGTCGGGAGGCGCTCCACGTCCGCGGAGAGCACATCGTCCCCGTCGCGCCGCTGTCGCTTCCCGCACCGGAGCGGAGGGCACCCTCCGTGGCGGACCTCGCCGAGTCCGAAGCCGTGCAGCTCTTCGTTGCCCGCGCTCGCGCCGTCGATCCCGGGTTCGAGCTAAACGGCGAGAACGCCGCGGCCGTCGCGGAGGCCTGCGTGCGGCTCGATGGTCTACCGCTCGCCATCGAGCTCGCCGCCGCGCGCCTCACGGTGTTCACGCCCCAGTCCCTCCTGGAGCGCCTTGGCGACCGCATGCGCTTTCTCGCCGGGGGCCCGCGCGACCTCCCGGCTCGCCAGCAGACGCTGCACGATGCAATCGACTGGAGCTATCGGCTCCTCGACCCCTCCGAACAGCGCCTGTTCCAGGCGCTCTCGCTGTTCTCCGGCGTCACGCTCGACGCGCTCGCCGCGGTCCTGGCAGAGCTGCGCGAGCAGCACCGGGTAGACGTCACCGCCGAGGACGGCATGTCCTCGCTGCTCGGCAAGAGCCTGGTGCGCCGCGCCGGCGTCGAGCGCGGCGTCGCCCGCTTCGCCATGCTCTCGACGATCCGCGAGTTCGCGGCGGCGCGGCTCGATGAGGACGCCAGCTTCGCGTCCGCCGTCCGCGCGGCGCACGCGCGCTACTTCGCCGACCTGATCCAGCGCCGGTGGCAGGCGATGCGCAGCGCCGGCGAAGCGGCCGCCTGGGACGAGGTCGAGCCCGACATCGAGAACGTCCAGCTCGCATGGCGGTACTGGCTCGCGAGGCGCGATCTCGAAGCGCTCGGCAAGTTCACCGAGGGGCTGTGGGCGTTCTACGACGCCCACGGCTGGCTCCACGCCATGATCGAGCTCTCGACCGAGCTGCTCGATGTCCTCTCGGTCCCGGCGGCCGCGCCCGACCGCCTCCGCGATCAAATCGTGCTCTGCACGAATCTCGCGCGCGTGCTGTTCGCGCTGAAGGGCTACACGCCCGAGGTCGAGGCGGCCTACGTGCGCGCCAAAGAGCTCTGTGAGCGTGGCGCCGATGTCAGCTCGTCGTATCCCGTCCTTCGCGGCCTCGCCGTGTTCTACATGTATCGCGCACAGTTCGATGAAGCCGCCGCCCTGGGGCGACAGCTGCTGGAGCTCGGTGAGCGTCATGACGACGACGCCGCCCGCGTCGAAGGTCACCTCGTGCTCGGGGCGTCGCTCGCCATGGGCACCGGCGCCGATGTCCGCCGCGGGCTCGAGCATCTCGACCGCGCCCTCGCCGACGGCGCTTCGGCGCCCCTCAGCCCGCACGGATATCGGCTGGGCAACAACCCCGGCGTCGTCTGCCGTTCCGTCTCCGGGCTCGTGTCGTGGATGCTTGGCCACCCGGAACAGGCGCGCGCTCGCGCGGACGATGCGATCGCGCTCGCCCGCCGCCTCAATCACCCGCAGAGCCTGGCATATGCCCTGTTTCACGCGGGCCTGCTCGCCACCTGGCTCCGCGACGCGGCACGCGCGCGCGAGCACTCGGAGGCCGTCCTCGAGGTCGCCGCGCAGTACGACTTCCCGTTGTGGGCCGCGGTCGGCACCTGCCTCCGCGGCGCCGCGCTCTCCGCCATGGGGTCGCCGCAAGAGGGCGTGCAACTGGTCGAACTGGGGATGCAGGCGTACGGCGGGCTGCACGCGCCCCTCGTCTTTGCGCCGATGCTCCTCTTCCTGCACGCCCAGGCGTGCCACGCCGCCGGCAGGACCGTCGAGGCGATGACGCTGGTCGACGAAGCGCTCCTCTCCGGCGCCCAGGGGTCGGCGAGAGTCCTGGCCTGCGAGTTCCTTTGTCTGAAAGGCGATCTGCTGCTCGCGCTGTCGCCGGACGATACGGCCGAAGCCGAGGCCCTCTATCTCGATGCCCTCGGCACCGCTGCCGCCGCCGAGGCCTGGATGCTCCATCTCCGCGCGGCGACGCGCCTCGGCCGGTTGTGGCGCGACCAGGGTCGATACCACGATGCTCGCGCGCTACTCCGCCAGGCCTGTGGCCACTTCACCGGGGACGCTTCGGTCGCGGACGTACGCGAAGCGAACGCGCTGCTCGAGACGGTGCCGGAGCGTTGACGCTCGCGCCAGCCGCGATCGCCACGATGAACGTCCGCCGACTGCTGGTAGTGCAGCCCGCCGTGCCCGGCACCCGCACGCAGCAGTAGCGATTCGCGCTCGCATCGGTGTCCCGCGAGGCCGGCCCCGGACCGTCCTTCGCGTGGATGCGCCCGGCGGCCGCATTCCACTTCAGGCGCCACTGTGGTTCATCGCTCCCGGGCCGGTCGGGAGCGCTGTCCCGACTCGTGCGTACATTGCGCGCGGGTTGGGACGCGGTTGCGTGCGCGTGACGCCGCGGCGCTGCCGCATTGCGCATCGCTGGCGGGCTGCGAGATGCGCCGGGGCGGGCGAGCTACCCCGCGCCCGGCTCCTGCTAGCGTTCACCCGTAACCAGGAGTCCGGAGCCAGGAGGTGCTTTCCCAGTGATCCGAGTCGTCGCTGCATTCTCGCTTGCCGCCGCCGTGCTGCTCACGGTCGCCGGCGCCGCCTTCGCCGCGAAGCCCCCCTCGCCGCCCGCTGACGTCGACTGTGGCGCCGACGGGACCTTCGTCGTCGCCGTGTCCCCCGGCAACGGCAGCTTCACCCCGGCACGCATCCTCAGCGGCGGCAGCGGGCTGCTGATCCCGGTTGCGTTCTCCAACCAGGTGGGCACGTTCACCGACAACGAGGGCAACACCATGAGCGAGCCCGAGCCGGACGTCTCCCACCCGGCTCCCGCGAACAAGGACCTGCTCTCGTGCCACTTCACCGTTTCCTTCTCCGACGATACCGGGACGTTCACCTTCTCCGGTGACGTCGTGGCCTTCATGGTGCCCGGCAGGTAAGTCGTCCGCCGGTAGCAGCGCGCGAGGCGCCGGCCGTCCGCTCGGCCGGCGCCTCGATGCGGGCGGGCGGTGAGGTCGCCTCGCGCGCTGTATGCTGCCCCGGCCGTGCGGCGACCCGCACGCTGGAGGTAGCCATGGACGAAGCCGCGAGGCGGGAACAGTACTTCGATGCGAACCGCGCGCGCTGGGACGAATCCGTGCCCGTGCACGTCGCGTCGCAGGGTTACGACCTCGAAGGCTTCCTTCGCGGCGAGAAGTCGCTGTATACCACCGAGATCGAGGAAGTGGGCGACGTCCGCGGCAAGAGGCTGCTGCACCTCCAGTGCCACTTCGGCATGGACACGCTGAACTGGGCGCGGCTCGGCGCCCGCGTCACCGGGCTCGACTTCTCCGCCCCCGCCGTCGCGCAGGCCCGCGATCTCGCGCGGCGCATCGGCGTCGCCGATGCCACGTTCGTGCAGTCCGACGTGTACGACGCGCGCAGCGCGCTCGAAGGCGAGTTCGATGTCGTCTACACGGGCATCGGCGCGCTCTGCTGGCTGCCCGACGTCCGCGCGTGGGCGCGCGTTGCGGCGAGCCTCGTCGCCCCCGGCGGTTTTCTGTACGTCTACGAGGGCCACCCGATGCTCTGGGCGCTGGACGCCGGGCGAGATGACCGCCAGCTCGTCGTCGCGCAGCCGTACTTCGAGCGCGCCGAGCCGACCGCGTGGGACGGCGCAGAGACCTACGTCGATGGCCCGCCGCTCCGAAACACCCGCACGTACGAGTGGAACCACGGCCTCGGCGAAATCGTCACGGCGGTCATCGCCGCCGGCCTGCGCGTCGAGTTCGTGCACGAGCACCGCGAGGTCGCCTGGCAGGCGCTTCCCTGGATGACCGCCATGGACGCCGTGCCCGATGGCGCCCGCCACGCGCGCCGTCAGGCCTGGCGGCTGCCGCCTGAGCAACGCGACCTCGTACCGCTGATGTACTCGCTCAAGGCCGCCCGCGACCGCTGACGGAGCGGGGCTCCGCCGCGTTCCGTGACATTCGGCCTATTGCAGCGGGCGCATCGCGGGCCCATCATCGTGCCTGGAGCGCGGCATGGAGTGGGTCAACGAACTGCAGCACGAGTACGTCGAGGCGCCCGGGGGCGTGCGGGTCGAGGGCGTCGTGATGGCACGCGGCGTCCGCACCGCGCGTGCGCGCATCGAGCGGCGGCGTCCCGTCGCCGTCGTTGTCCGCGATCAGCAGACCGTGCGCCAGCTGCAGTTCCCGGATGAGCGGCCGGTCGGCGCCGCGCTCGCCGTCGCCGCGCCGCTCGCGTTGTACGCGCTCGTGCGCATTGGCCTCGCACGGAGGAGGTGATCATGGAGACATCCGCGACCACGGAAGAGATGGTGGAGCGCATCTCGCGGTTGCCCGAGCACGTTGGCGTCAACGCGTGCTTCGGCCAGCCGATCGAAAAGGACGGCCACATCCTCGTGCCCGTCGCCCGCACGTCCTTCGGCTTCGGCATGGGCTTCGGCCGCGGCAGCGGCCGCTCCCCCGCGCAGCACGGCATGGACGGAGAGGGTGGCGAGGGCGAAGGGGGCGGTGGCGGCGGCGGCGGCAGCGCCACCCCGGTCGCCGTGATCGATCTCGCCCGCGATGACGTGCAGATCCGCCCGGTCATGGACCCGATGCGCGCGGCGACCGCCGGCCTGCTGCTCGCCGGATGGGTCGCCTTCTGGCTGCTGCTCACCGTGCGCACCGTCGCACGCGAAACGCAGAAGACCGAGCGCAAGCGCGTCGAGAAGTTCGCGCCGAACGAGAGCTAGCGGTTCACGACTGGGGCGGCGCGGGCTGCGGCTCCGGCTGATCGGCACCGGGAAGCGGGCTCCCCCCGTGCTTCTCGAGCCACTTCAGCGCGAGCGGCGTACAGGCCGTGCACGCGACGGAGTGCTTTCCCATCGCCGTGCCCCCTCCTGTCACGAACGTCCCGCAGAACGCGCACTTCCCCTGGGGCATCGCGGTGACCTCCGTCCGGCGCTAACCGACGCGCGCCGCCTTCAACTCCTGCAGCGCGCCGAGGATCTGCAGGGCATGCCCCTGCGGGCTCACCTTCGGGAAGACGCGCGCGAGCTTCCCTTCCGGGTCGATGATGAACGTCGCCCGGTCGACGCCGAAGTACTTCCGCCCCATGAACTCCTTCTCGCCCCAGACCCCGTACCGCTCGGAAACCTGGTGGTCCGGGTCGGCGAGCAGCGGGAACGGCAGGGCGAACTTGTCGCGGAACTTCTGGTGCGAGTCCACCGCGTCCGGCGATACGCCGAACAGCGCCGCCTCGCCCTGCAACAGCTGCCAGTTGTCCCGGATCTCGCACGCTTCGATCGTGCAGCCCGGCGTGTCGTCCTTCGGGTACCAGTACAACACGACCCACTGGCCTCGCAGGTCGTCCAGCTTCACCCGACGGTTGTGGTCGTCCTCGAGCTCGAACGCGGGCGCGACCGTTCCTTCGGTCAGGGACGTTGGCATTGCTCACCTCCGCTTCCCCTACGACGATCGTAGACCATGCGGATGCGTCGAAACAGGCCGCGTCAGCCCGCCGCGGCCTCGGGCCGCTCCCGTTCCACCTCGCCCGACACCACCGCCCCGTCCGGGAGCGCGATTTCGTATGTGACGCGGATGGGCACCGTCGGCGACAGCATCGCGAAGACCGGGCAGTAGCGCGTCATCGAGAGTTGCAACGCCCGGGCCGCGTTTGCCGCCCGCACGTCCCCATCGAACCGGTGCGTCAGCGTGATCGCCGTGAACACCCGCGGATGCTCCGCGGCGCGCGTGCCCTCGGCGTGCACGTGGTACGCGCGCACGTCCTGCCGCATCTTGCGCAGGATCGACACCGCGTCCATCGCCATGCACGCCGCCGAGGCGAGCAGCACGAGCTCGACCGGCCGCGCGCCCGCGTTGCCGCCGAATGAATCCGCCCCGGAATCCACCACCAGCTCGTGCCCTGAGCCCGTGCGGGCGCGGAACGTCATCCCTTCGAGCAAATCGAGGTCGACCGTGTTCGTCCGTGTCATGCCGCGCCTCCGTTCCTTCACATGATACGGGCGGCGCGCGGGGTCTCCCGCCCCCGTGCGGGGGGAGGGGGCGGCGGCCCATCGACCGCCGCCCCTCGTTGTCCGGTTGTTCGCGTCTCCGTTCGCTACCAGATCACGGTCGGCAGGACCCGGAGCGCCGCCGCCTTGCCCGATTCGCCGGAGTCGGCGTCCGAGTACGCCTTCGAGTCGCCCGAAGTCGCGTTCGCCGTCGGGTTCGACGTGGCGTCGCCCGAGTCGCCGGTGTCGCCCGAAGTTGCGTGCGGGCTCGCCGTCGAGTCGCCCGAGCGCGCGTAGCCCTCGGCTTCCGACTGCGAGCTCACATGGCCGCTCCCTCCGTCGCAGCCGCAGCGCCCGCGGGGCTTCCCGCTGGAGAAGCCGTCGTGGCAGCCACAGTGCTCGGTGCTTTGGCCGTAGTCCTGGCCGTCGCACCGGCAGTCGCGGTGCTCGCTGTCCCACGACTCGCGGCAGCCGCAGTCGTGGCCGCCGCCCGTTGCCTCCGATGACGACCTGGGGTCCGCCGTCGCGTCGCCGGTATCGCCGGCCACGCCGACCGCCTGCGCGTTCGAGTCGCCGGTGTCACCGGACCGCGCGTCGCCGACCGAGGTCGCGTTGGCGTCGCCGGTGTCGCCGGAGTTGGAGACGGCCTTCGCGTCGCCGGTGTCGCCCGACCGCGCATACGAGTTCGCGTCGCCGAACGGCGTGAAGCCGATGCTGATCGCCGGACCGGAGTCCCCCGATCGCGCGTCGGAGTACGCCTTCGAGTCGCCCGAAGTCGCGTTCGCCGTCGGGTTCGACGTGGCGTCGCCCGAGTCGCCGGTGTCGCCGGAAGTCGCCTGCGGGCTCGCCGTCGAGTCGCCCGAGGTGGCCTTGCCCTCGGCCT
>DASRHM010000089.1:0-42103 GCA_035650575.1 Dehalococcoidia bacterium
GCTGGTGATCAACCCGGGCTCAGCGGGTGAGGCGCGCGACCCGCGGAACGCCTTTCGCCTGAGCTACGCGGTGCTGGACACCGCGTCCGGCGAAGTGACCTTCGACGACTTCCAGGACCCGACGCGGGCGCCGGTGGATCCCTCGATCATCCCCGGTGGCGGCGGGCTGCATCCCGGCGCGCGGAGCGAGCGCGCGACCCAGAACCCGAACTTCTGGCGCCCGGAATAGGCCTCCCGGCATCCGCCCTCCCGCCTCTGACGCCCACCCTCAAACCCGCTACCCTTAACCGCCATGCCCATCGACCAGGACTACCTCGACGAGGTCGAGCGCAAGCTCGGCGCCTACTCCCCGCAACTCGCGGCCGAGTACGTGCGCGCGGCGGGCGAGCTTCAACCGGTGCTGTCGGAGCACGACTTCCGCGCCTGGGCCGATGAAGGCGTCGAGCTCGCAGGGCACTCGCTGCGGTCGTGGGAGGCGGCGGTGGACTACTTCCGCGTCTCCGGGGACGTGCTGAAGCGCCTGCCGACGCCGGCGTTCCGCCGCTGGGCGCACGCCGGCCGCGATCTCGCGGAATACTCGTCGGTCGTGGCCGCGGCGTTCTTTCGCGCCAGCCCCGCCGCCGTGCCGTACCTCGACGAGCGCACGATCACGGAGTGGGCGGCGCTGGGGCAGCGGCTCTACAAGGGGCACTGGAAGTCGATCTCGCTCGGGACGGTCTACTTCAGCGCGGGGCCGGGGCTCCTGCCGTCCCTGACGCTGAACGACCTCGCGCGGCTCGTCGCGCTCGTCGAAGGCGTCGCCGAGCGCTCGTACGAGCTGGCGGGCGCGTGCCTCGATGCGGCTCCCTCGCTGTTCTCGGCGCTCAGCCCCGGTGACCGCTCGCCGTTCCTCACGCTCGCGGCCGCCGTCGCGGAGGCCTCGTGGGCCGACGTGCGCATCTGCTTCGAGCGCGCGCCGAACCTGCTCGCGCCGATCGACGCGACGGCGCGCAGCCGCTTCCTCGCGCTCGCCGCGAACGTCGCGAAGCGCAGCGGGCGCCACGCCTACGCGCTCTTCTCCGAGGGCGCGGCCGCGCTCGCCGAGGTGCCCCAGGACAGCCACCACGACCTGCTCGAGATGGCGGAGGAGCTGGCGGCGGCCTCGCCGGCGGCCGCGATGGAGTTCCTGAAGTCCTCGCCCGAGGTGCTGAAGCGCATCCGCGTATCGGAGCTGGCGAACTGGCACGCGGCCGGCCACCGCATCCTCGAGCAAAGCGTCGAGGGCGGGGAGGCGTACTTCCGCCTGGAGTCGGGCAAGGGCGAGGAAGTGCTGCAGCAGCTCTCGTCGCGCGTCGAGCTGACGCGCGTCGGCGAAGTGCTGCGGCTGTACTGCAAGGCGCTGACCGGCGCGAACGTCTCGATCCACCCGACGTCGTACCTCGCGGAGAAGGGCATCGGCTGGGTGAGCGAGGACCGGCCGAGCACCGAGGGCACGACGGTGTACCTCCCGGAGTACGTCGAGGAGTTCATCGAGCGCGACCAGAACTTCTCCGTGTACAAGGTGTTCGCGACGCACCAGGCGGCGCACCTGGAGTTCGGCAGCTTCCTCTTCCGCTTCGGCCGCGAGGCCGCGGTCCTGCCGTCGCAGCGCGCCGCGCGCGAGGCGCAGTGCGCCGGGGCGGGGTTCGTGCGCGACCGCGCGCCGCTCACCGACATGGAGCGCTTCTTCGACCTGTTCGACGACCGCAAGCTCGCGTCGGACCTCTTCGCGATCTGCGAGGACACGCGCATCGACACGCTCGTGCGGCGCGAGTACAGCGGCATCCGCAAGGCGTGGGCGCGCACACAGGAGAACGAGCTGGAAGCGCGGCGGGCGCCGTACGAGCTGCCGCTGCGCCAGGCGTTCGTCGAGAACCTCGTGCGCGCGAGCCTCGACGGCGCGCGGACCATGGTCTGGCCGAAGGCGCTGCGGCCGGTGCTCGACGAGGCGATCCGCACGCTCTTCGCGCTGCGCGAGCGTGGCACCACGGTCGAGGACGCGGCCGAGTGCGCGCTCGCGCTCTACGACCTCGCCGCGCGCATCCCGAACATCGCGCCCGAGGACATGGAGCAGCTCGACTGGGAGACGGTGAGCGAAGAGTCGATCGAGCTGATGATGTCCGCGCCCGGCGAGTCGGACGAGGATTCGCCGGCGCCGATGCCGTCCGGCCGCGAGATGGAGTACGAGAGCCCGGAGCAGGTCGACTTCCGGGGCGACTTCAAGCCGGAGCTGGTGCAGCTCCTGATGCGGCTGCGGATGAAGGACGGCGAGGTCGAGCAGAACGGCGAGCTTTCGCCGCTCACGCAGGAGCAGCTCAAGGAGCTGCTGGAGAAGAGCGTGGAGATCACCGTCGGGGCGATGGCGGAGGGCGACCTCGCGAGCACGATCGGGCTCTTCCTCACGAACCTGGAGAAGGAAGCGGGGACGCCGATCGGCGACCAGTCGTCGGACATCAAGGACGGCACGCCCGTCGCCGACGGCGAAGGGGAGGACGAGCAGGAGCTGCCTGTCGAGGTGAAGTCGTTCTACTACGACGAGTGGGACTTCCGCGCCGCCGACTACAAGCCGCGCTGGTGCCGCGTGCAGGAGCGCGTGCTGGAGGAGGGCGCGGACGCCTTCTACGAGGACACCCTGCGCGAGCACGCGGCGCTGGTCAACGAGACGCGCCGGCAGTTCGAGCTGCTGAAGCCGGAGCTGTTCCGCAAGATCAAGAAGCTGCTCGACGGCGAGGAGTTCGACTTCGACGCGGTGATCGACTACGCGGTCGAGCGCAAGGCAGGGCACAGCTACACGGACAAGATCTACTGGCGGCGGAACAAGGTGGAGCGCGACGTCGCGGTGGCGTTCCTGCTGGACATGAGCGCCTCGACGGACGAGGAGATCGAGAAGCGCAAGCAGAAGTACATGGACGACGAGGACTTCGACGACGACCCGCGCAAGTACTTCCAGTGGCTGGCGCAGCGGCGCGCGGCGCAGTCCATCGCGCCGCCGAAGCGGATCATCGACCTGGAGAAGGAGAGCATCGTGCTCTTCATCCGGGCGCTGGAGACGATCGGCGACAGCTACGGGATCTACGGCTTCAGCGGCTACGGGCGGGACAACGTCGAGTTCTTCGTGATCAAGGACCTGCCGGAGACGTTCAACGACAAGGTGAAGAAGCGCATCGACAAGGTGTCACCGATCCGCTCGACGCGCATGGGGCCGGCGATCCGGCACGCGACCGCCAAGCTCGACGCCTACGACGCGAAGGTGAAGATCCTGATCCTGGTGTCCGACGGCCGGCCGCAGGACCACGGCTACGGGCGCGACCGGACCGAGAAGGAATACGCGATCCACGATACGAAGCAGGCGCTGCTCGAGGCGCGCCGCAAGGGCATCACGCCGTTCGCGCTGACCGTGGACAAGGAAGGCCACGACTACCTGGGCCAGATGTGCGAGGACATGGGGTACGAGGTGGTCGCCGATATCGAGCAGCTCCCGCAGCGCCTGCCGACGCTCTACCGGCGGCTGACCGAATAGCTACTCCGACGGCTCCTCCGCTTCCTGCTCAAGCGCCTCGGATTCCGAGAGCTGCACGTCTGCCGGAATCGCCGTACCGGGAGCATCGATTAGAATAACCTTGATCGGCACGGCAGGGAAATGGCGCCGGAGCCGCCGAATGTCCGAAATCAATTGTTCGCCGTAGCTAACGCCTGATGACATCTCGCGATAAAGCGTGTAGGCGGGGACGATCTCAACGCCGACTTCACATTCGTTCTCATTGAAAAAGTACTGGAACTTGGCCAAGTCATAGAACATCGCAAAATACTTCCCCAGCTGCACTTCCACCAGCACGTCGTCCTTCTTGAAGTCGACCTGCTTGAAAGAGCCTCGTATCTTGATCGGATAATCCGGAATGTCGTGCTCGTAAGGCCGGCGAAGCTCCTTGTATCCGCGCGCGTAGAACGCGTCTTTGAATTTCCGGTTGATCTCCTTCGGCGAATAGAGCCGCTTTCCGAGCATCGTCTTCTCGCCGCTCACCTTGGTCTTTTCCGGAAGATCTAGACCGTCGATAACGTCATCGATTTCATCGCTGATACTAGAGTACCGAACTTTCAGAATCTCACTACCGCCAAGGTGTGAATACGAGTAGATGCGCCTCACGCTGAGTACTCTGTGCGCGGCTCCAACAACCGCACCATGCGATCCCGGCGACGCGTGGAGCCGGCACCGTTAGGAGCATATACTGGTCGATCCATCGGTCGCGTTCGCAGAGTCCCTGATCGCAGTCGCTCGAGTCGCTCCAGCGCAATTCGCGTGTACTTCTTGGAGACGTCGATCGACACTGCGCTGCGACCGTGCATCGCGGCGGCAACTGCCGCCGTGCCTACGCCTCCAAAGGGGTCGAGAACCACGTCACCTGGTTCGGTCAGGCTAAGCACCAAGCGCTCGACCAACTCAACCGGGAACTGGCAGGGGTGTTCGGTCTTCTCGATGTGGTTGTGCTTGACGTTCGGGAATATCCAGACGTCTCCGGGGTTCTTGCCAAGCGGGTTACATGACAATTGTCCGATTCGCGGACCCTTGAAGTGCCGCTTAGTCGGGTACTTTTGTGGCACACGGATGGGATCGACGTTAAATTTGTACGAACCGGATTTTGTGAACCACAGAATCGTCTCGTGACGTCCCGAAAGTCGCTTGGAGCAGTGCAGTCCGTGCTCGAAGTGCCAGACGATACGGTTCCGACATTTCATACCGAGCCCATGGAACACCGGGAAGAGCGCAACATCGAGCGGGACGATCTCAGCACCCTTCACCCAGTTCCCGACCTGCCAACACATGCTCCCGGTTGGTTTGAGCACGCGGAAGCACTCCTCGATGACCTGCCTCTGCTGCTCAATGTAGTCTTCAAGCCGCACGCGCTTCTCGTACTCTTTGCCGATGTTGTATGGCGGTGACGTTACGATCAGGTCAACGGTTTCGGCACCGAGGGTAGGGAGTACCTCTAGACAGTTGCCGGGCACGACATCGACAAATTCTGCTGGCGGGGTCGCGATCGTTGGCATGGATTCAGTTTCCCACGTTAGTTGCTCTCTGTCAAACAAATGTTCTGTAAAGAAGCGCTTACGCGGCCTCGCGCTGTTGCGCTTGAATCAGGGCCTAAACCGAGCCGATCCCGATGCGCTGGGCGCCGCCGAAGCGGGCGGCGGCGTCGCGGCCCGGGCTTAAGTACGGAGCGCTTCCGCGGGCCCAAATGCTCGACCTCGCCGAACCCGGGTCTTCCACGCCTGCGACGCCGGGCGATTGACTTCAAGATGCGGCTCCTAGCGATGCAGGGTCGGCCTGACGCGACGAGCACGGCGCTCTGGCTCGGCTTCCGGACCGCGGCCTCGCGCTACGGGCGGGGGAGGCGGCGGAGGGTGTCCTCCGCCTCGCGGATGATGTCGGCGATGATCTGCGCCGCGGGCTTCACGTCGTTCACGAGGCCGGAGGCCTGGCCGCCGTAGGCGGAGTGGGCCTGCGGCGGCGCGCTGCCGCCGCCTTCCGCCAGGATCTTCTCCCGCGCCTGCGCCAGCTCCGGCTCGCGTCCGTGCCACTCCCGCGCGAACGCGGTGTTGATGCTGCGGCCGTGGATGCCGGCGGGCCAGCGCATGCCGTCGACAATGTCGAACACGTCGGTCCAGACGGTGTCATCGGCCGTGGCGGCGAGGATGTGCTCGCGGTGCCCGTGCGCGGGCGGCTCCGCCTCTTCCGCGGCGACGAAGCGCGTGCCCATGATCACGCCCTGCGCGCCGAGCGCGAGCACGGCGACGAGCCCGCGGCCGTCGGCGATACCGCCAGCGGCGATCACGGGGATGCCGCCGGCGACGTCGACGGCCTGCGGCACGAGTGCCACGGTGCCGACGCTGCCCGTGTGGCCGCCGGCCTCGGCGCCCTGCGCGATGATCGCGTCGACGCCGGCGGCGGCGGCGCGCTTCGCGCCGGCGACGGTCTGCACCTGGTGCAGGACGACCATGCCGGCATCCTTCGCGCGCTTCGCGTAGTCGCCGGGGTCGCCGAAGCTCAACGTGACCGACGGCGCCTGCTCCTCGATGCAGACGTCGAGGAACTGCGGCGCGACATCGAGCAGGTGGACCCAGAGGTTGACGCTGAACGGTTTCGACGTCAGCTCGCGGGTCTCGCGGATCTTCTTGCGCAGGTGCTCGGGGCCCTCGCGGAAGATGCCGCTGAGGCCGCCGAAGCCGCCCGCGTTCGCGACCGCCGCCGCCAGGCGCGGGCTGGCCGTGCCGCCGCCCATGCCGGCGTTGCCGATCGGGACCTCGAGCCCGAAGCGGTCACAGAGCGGTGTCCGGATCGTCATGCGTCACTCCTCCCTCACGGGCGCGCGACCTGGCCGCCTTCCGGCGCGCCGGAGAGCGCCGTCACCTCGCTCTCCGGCCCGGAGACGATGAGCCGGTCGCCCTCCTCGAGCCGCACGTCCTCGCGCGGGCCGACGATCAGCTCGCCGGACGCGCGCCGCAGCCCGAGCACCGTAACGCGCGAGTCCTCGAGCAGGTGGCGGACGTAGAGCCCGAACAATCTCGAGCCCGTGGTGATCTCGATTTCCGCCAGGATCTGGCCGGCGGTGCGGCCGACCGACAACGTGTCCATGAACTCGACGATGTTCGGCTGGATCGCCGAGAGCGCCATCCGCCGGCCGCCGATCGAGTACGGCGAGATCACGCGGTCCGCCCCCGCACGCAGCGCCCGCGCCTCGCTCTCCGGCTTGCCGGCGCGCGCGACGACGAACACCTTCGGGTTCAGCGCCTTCGCGGTGAGCGTGATGTACGTGTTGCCCGAGTCCGAGTCCGACGCCGCGAGCAGTGTGCGCGCGCGCCGCACGCCGGCTTCGAGCAGCACGTCGTCGGACGCGGCGTCGCCCTCGATCACCAGGAAGCCCTGGTCGACGGCGCGCTGGAGGGCGTCGGTGTTATGGTCGACGACGACGAACGGCTCGCCGCGCTCGCGGAACTCGCGCGCAATCTCCTCGCCGACGCGCCCGAAGCCACAGAGGATGTGGTGGTCGCTGAGCTGCTGGATCCGCCCCTTCATGCGCGTGACTCCGAACGCCGCGCCGAGGTCGCCTTCGATGACGAGCGCGACGAACGTGGTGAGCAAATAGAAGGCCGTGCCGACGCCGAAGAGTACCAGAAAGATCGTGAAGATCCGGCCCTCGGTGTCGAGCGGCCGGACCTCGCGGTAGCCGACGGTCGTGACCGTGGTGACGGTCATGAAGAGCGCATCGAGCAGCGACCATCGCTCGATCGTCATGTACCCGACGGTGCCGGCGGCGATGAGCGCGCCGAACACGGCGACGCCGGAGAGCACGCGCGTGCGCGCATCGAGGATCGTGCCCGACCGCCGGTTCATACCGGGATTGTGCGCGACGAGCGCCGCCTCAGGCCAGCACCATCCAGATGCCCAGCACCGTGACGAGCGTGCCCAGCAGCACCCGCGGCGTCAGGCGCTCGGAGAGGAACAGCATGCCCATCGGCAGCGCGAAGACCGGCGCCGACGTGGTCACGAACGCCGTGCGCGCGGCGCCGGTGTGCTCGACCGCGTAGATGAACAGCACGCTCCCCAGCCCCGTGCCCAGCACCCCGGCGAGCGCGACGATCGCGACGCTCCGGCCGGTGACGGCCCGCAGGGGCGGCGCGCCGTTGCTCGTCATCGCCACCGTCACGATCACCGCGAGCGAGGCCGCCGGGATGCGCAGGCACGCCGCGCCGACGGCATCGAGGTTGCCCTGCTGGCCGCGCAGGAGCACCGTCGCGCACGACCATGCGGCCGCGGCGCCGAGCGCGAAGGTGAGCCCGCGAACCAGCTCCACCCGCGACGTCACATCGAGCGCGTCCGCGCGCCGCTGCTCGAGCACGATCCAGGTGATGCCCGCGACGATCAGCAGCCCGCCGACGGGCACCGCCCACGTCATCGACTCGCCCAGCAGGAGCACGGCGAGCAGGAAGGTGAGGAACGGGTAGACGCTGTTCGTGATCGGGAACGTGCGCGTCACGCCCAGGAAGCCCAGCGCGTTGATGTAGAGCGTATCGCCAAGCGCCTGCCCGAGGATCCCCGAGCCCACCATCGACACGCCCGTCAGCGCGGTCATTTCGTTGAACTGCCCGAGGCCGCCGGTGGCGACGAGCATCGCGACGAGCATCAGGCTCGCCGTGAAGCTGCGCACGCCGGACATCACGAGCGGCCGCAGCCGCGCGGTCTGCGACGTCAGCATGACGCTCGTGAGCGCCCACATGGCGGACGATGCGAGCGCCGCCGCTGCGCCCAAGCTGGCCTCCCCCGTCTCGCGCGGCGCCGCGCCCCCGGCCGCGCGCCGCGGGCGGCAGGCGCCATACGCCCGCGTCCCGTGGAAGCCGACAGCCTAGCGGATCATGCCTCCGCGGGGTACGAGCCGAAGATCCGGAAGAACTGCGCCTGCTCGCGCACCGCCGCGAGCGCCTGCGCGACGAGCGGGTCCTCGCGGTGGCCCTCGAGGTCGATCAGGAAGATGTACACGCCCAGTTCTTCTCCGGACGGGCGCGACTCGATCTTCGTCAGGTTGATCTGGCGGTCCGCGAACTCGTGGAGCACGCTCACGAGCGTCCCCGGCCGGTCGTGCGCGACGGCGAAGGCGATCGAGGTCTTGTCGCGTCCCGTCGGCGGCGCCCCCTCCCGCGCGAGGACGACGAACCGCGTCTTGTTCACGCGCGAGTCCTCGATGGCGCGTTCGAGGATCTCCGCGCCGTAGATCTCGGCGGCGCGCGCCGGACCGATCGCCGCGGCGCCCTCGAGCCGCATGGCCGTCGCGACGGCCTCCGCGTTCGAGAGCGAGGCCTCCGTCCGGGCGTCCGGAAAGTGGGCCTCGAGGTACCGCCGGCACTGGCCCAGGGACTGCGGGTGCGAGTAGATGACGGTGATCGACGCGCGCGCCGTCCCCGGCTTCGCCATCAGGCAGTGCTCGATCGGCAGCACGAGTTCGCCCGCGATCGCGAGCGCGTCATCGCGGATCAGCAGGTCGACCGTCTCGGTGACGCTGCCCTGCAGGCTGTTCTCGATCGGCGCGACGCCCGCATCGAGCTCGCCCGCCTCGATGGCGCGCGCTACCGCGGTGATCGTGGGATACGGCACGTGCTCGGCGCCGGGGAACGCGCGCAGCGCGGCGACCTCGCTGTTCGTCCCGGCGGGACCCAGGTACCCGACGCGGGGCACTAGAACACGCGCGCGGGCGGCGGCATCATCAGCGCGACCCGCAGCGCTTCCTCGCTCTCGTGCATCGTGATGGCGACCACCTCGTCGCCGGCGTGGATCATCGTCTCGCCGCCCGGCACCTTCGGATTGCCGTCGGCGTCGATCACCAGCACGATCATCGACTGGTACGGCAGCATGATCTCCTTGATCGGGCGTCCGACGACGCGCGAGTCGTCCGGGATGCGCACCTCGACCATCTCCAGGTTGCTGCCCTTCAGCCGCATCAGCGGGATGAGCTGGTGCGTCGGCAGCTCCTGCTCGATGTGCGCCATGATCGCGGACGTCGCGCTCACGGTGATGTCGACCTCGAGCTTGCGGAAGATCTCCTCGTTCTTGGGGTTGTTGATGCGCGCGACGGTGCGCGGGACGTTGAAGCGCTGCTTGGCGACCTGGCAGGCGACGAGATTGTCCTCGTCGTCGCCGGTCACGGCCATGAACATGTCCGCGCGCGCCGTGCCGGCCTTGTCGAGGACCGTCGCCTCGCAGCCGTCGCCCTCCATCACGATGTCGCCCAGCTCGTCCTGGATCTCGCGCGCCTTTTCCTGGTCCTGCTCGATGACGAGCACCTCGTGGTTCGACTCCGCCAGCTCTTTCGCCAGGTAGAACCCGACCTTGCCGCCGCCGACGACGATGATGTACACGCCTAGAACCCGTCCTGCTGCATGAACTGCATCACCAGGTCGTTCGCTTCGTCATCGGTCGCGGCCTCGACGACCTTGCGCAGGCGGTTCGTCTGCACGCGCGTGGGGTTGATCGTGCGCAGGCCCATGTTGCGGTACATCTCCTCGCGGAGCGGGTCGAAGACGCGGCTCGCCACGACCTTCACACCGAAGATGTGCTTCGCGATCTGGGCGGCCATCACGTTCCGGTTGTCGCCTCGCGTCGCGCTGACGAACGCGTCGGCGCGGTCGAGGTGGATGCGCCGCAGCGCATCCAGGTCGATGCCGTTGCCGACCACCTTCTGGCCGACGAAGTCGTCCGGCAGGAACCGGAACGCCTGCGGGTCCGTGTCGAGGATGGTGACGTCGTGGCCCTCGCGGCTGAAGTCGGACGCCAGCGCCGCGCCGACCCGCCCGCAGCCCATGATGACGATTCGCATGACCTTCGTGCCCTACGCCTTCACTCTCGCACAGGATGGCGCCAGAGCCAAACGTTGCACGGGGCCGCGCGCACCACGTACTGCGTCAGCCGCCCCATCTGGTACTCGCCCAGCGGCGCCTTGTGCTCGGCGCCCATCAGGATCAGGTCCACGTTGCGCTCCATCGCCTCGTCCACGATCGCGTGCCCTGCCTCGCGCGCCTGCAGCAGCTCCCCCTCGATCTTGAAGTCGGTCTCGGCCGCCACCCGCTCGGCGCGGGTCAGCACCTCTTCGCCGTTCGAGGCTTCCTGCGGCAGTTCGGCGTCCAGCGGCAGGGAGCGGCGCACCTCGATGACGTGCACGGCGTAGACCTTGCCCTTGTTGCGCTTGGCGATGCCGCAGGCGAGCGCGATGGCGTCGAGGCTGGCCGGGGAACCATCGACCGGGACGAGGATGGAGCGGACGCCCGCAAGCGGATCAGGTGCAGCCAAGGCTCTCTGAAACTCCCCCGCCGGCGGGCGCCGCCGGCCTGCGTTGCAGGGCGTCTGGCCATTATAGGAATGGCCTTTCGGGGCGGCAACCAGATTCGGCGCCGACGTCCGGCGCCGCAACCCGGCGAGCGGTTGCCCGCGCGGGGGCAGCGTCCTACCGTTAGCCGCATGACGGATGACGAGGCAGTCGACGCCGCCGCGCGCACGCTCGTGGAGTCGCGCTACGTGGTCGCGCTCGTCGGCGCGGGGATCAGCGTGGAGTCGGGGATCCCGCCGTTCCGCGGGCCCGGCGGGCTGTGGACGAAGCACGGCGAGCCGCCGATGGACGGCTACCAGCGCGCAATGGAGGACCTCGCCGGTTACTGGCGCGGCCTGCTCGCGCGCCGCGAGGCCGACGATGAGTTCGCACGGGCGATCCGGCAGGCGCGCCCCAACCCCGCGCACCACGCGCTCGCAGACCTCGAGCGCGCCGGCGTGCTCAAGCACACCATCACGCAGAACATCGACAACCTCCATTTCCAGGCGGGGCAGCGCGCGGTTAGCGAGATCCACGGCAACCGCACCAAACTCCGCTGCATCGACTGCGGCGCACGCTGGCCGTTCGAGGAGTTCGCCGTGAGGGACATCCCGCCCGCCTGCCCGCAGTGCCGCGGCATCGTGAAGGGCGATACGGTGATGTTCGGCGAGCCGATCCCGCAGGCGATCCTGGCCGAGTGCTACGAGCAGACGCAGCGCGCCGACTGCATGCTCATCGCCGGCACCTCGGCGACCGTCATCCCCGCCGCCTGGTTCCCCGAGATGGTGCTCAACGCCGGCGGCGAGCTGGTCGAGGTGAACACCGAGGACACCCCCTACACCGCGCACGCCGCCGCTTCGCTGCGGGCGCCCGCCGGCGAGGCGCTGCCGGCGCTGGCCGCCCGCGTGCGCGCGCTCATCCGCTGATCCATCCCCCCGTCTCCTGCGAATCCTCCGATGAATCTGGAACGCCACGGGCTGGCCGCGTAGAGTAGGCGCTACACCGCCGCCGACGAGGAGGATGACCATGACGACGACGAGCGATCTCGCCCTGCTTTCCATCGAGGACGTCGCGAAGCTCATCGCGACGAAGCAGGTGAGTCCGGTCGAGCTGACCGAGCAGATGCTTGCGCGCATCGAGCAGCGCAACCCCCAGCTCAACGCGTGTCTGACCGTGACGGCGGAGCAGGCGCGCGCGGCGGCGCGGCAGGCAGAAGCGGAGATCACCGCCGGGGGCGCGCGCGGGACGCTGCACGGCGTACCGGTCGCCATCAAGGACCTGTTCGACACGAAGGGCGTCCCGACGACCGCCGGCTCGAAGATCTTTGCGGACCGGGTGCCGGACGACGACGCGACCGTCGTGCGGAAGCTCGACGAAGCGGGCGCGATCGGTCTCGGCAAGCTGGGCATGCACGAGTGGGCGTTCGGCATCACGTCGGACAACCTGCACTTCGGGCCGGTGCGCAACCCCTGGGACCCCGAGCGCATCCCAGGCGGGTCGTCGGGCGGGTCGGGCGCGGCCACCGCGGCGGGCCTCGCCTACGCGACGCTTGGGAGCGACACGGGGGGCAGCATCCGCATCCCGGCGGCGTTCTGCGGCTGCGTCGGGCTGATGCCGACGTACGGGCGGGCGAGCCTGCACGGCGCGGTGCCGCTGTCCTGGTCGCTCGACCACGCGGGGCCGCTGACGCGGACCGTGCGCGACGCCGCCATCGTGCTGGGGACGATCAGCGGCTACGACCCGCGCGACCCGGCGAGCGAGGACCGGCCCGTCCCCGACTGGCTCGAGGGCATCGAGCGCGGGCCGAAGGGCCTGCGCATCGGCGTCCCGAGCGCCTACTACTGGGACGAGCTCGACCCCGAGGTCGAGCGTGTCTGCCGCGCGGCGCTGGCGTCGCTCGAGGCGGCGGGCGCGTCGCTGCGCGAGGTCGACGGGCCGGCCGTGGCGGTGCCGGACGTGATCAACGTGATGTTCGTGGAGGCGGCGGCGTACCACGCGCCGCACTTCCCTTCGCGGCGGGCCGACTACTCGCCGCAGGTCGCGGCGCTGCTCGATGCCGGATCGCAGATCCCGGCGACGGCATACGCACAGTCCGTCCGCGCCATGCACCTCGCGCGCGGCGGCGCCGCTGACGCGGCGCTCGACGGCGTGGACGTGCTCGCCTTCCCGACCGTGCCCGTCCCGGCGCCCACGATCGCCGAAACGCGCGCGGGGGACCCGTCCATGCACATCGTGCGGACGACGGCGCCGATAGACTTCACCGGGCAGCCAGCGATCGCCGTCCCGGCCGGCCTGACCTCCCAGAATCTCCCCGTAAGTCTCTCGTTCGTGGGGAGACGTTGGGACGAAGCTGCTGTAGTATGGGCCGGTCGCGCGTTGGAGCTGGTGCGCGGGCCGTTCCCCGCCCCGCCGCTCGCCTGACGTAGACGCGCAGACCGGATCCCTCGCCTCATCGCGGCACGGTCGCCCACGAGCAACGTTATGTCTGCTCGCGGGCAACGCATTGCCCGGACTAGCAGGAGGCTACGATGCGGCTCGTCCCGCCATCTCCGCGGCTCGTCACGCTGGTGTTCGGCGCCGCGCTCACCATCGCGGGCGCGGCGTTGCTCGCCGGAGCGGTCGCGGAGGCCGGCAGCGGCCGGGGGCACACCCCCGTGACCCTCTGCCACTGGGTGCCGGCGCACGGCGGCAGCTACGTGACGATCACGGTCGACGATGACGGCGCCTACCACGGCCATGCCGGGCACGAGAACGACATCATCCCGGCGCCCGCGGAGGGCTGCCCGGGCCTCGCGACCGCCTCCCCGCAGCCGACGACGGGCGCGGCCACGAGCACCGTCGTCGCGACGCGCAGCCCGCGCGCCACGGCGTCTCCGGCGCGCACCGGCACCGCCGCCGCCGCGACGCAGACGCCCGGACGCACCAGCACGGCCCCCTCGGGCACGCGCACGCCGGGACGCACGAGCACCGCGCCTGCCGGCACGCTGACCCCGGGTCGCACGGGCACCGCGCCCTCGGGGACGCACACGCCGGCCGCGACCGGCACGCCGGAGCGCACCACGACGGCTACCCCGACGAGCACTGCCGTGCCGACAGCCACCGACACACCGACGCCGACGTCGACTGCCGCGGTGACGAGCACGCCCGGCGCGACCCGGACGACGACGCCCGGCGCAACGACCACCACCGTGGCGCCGTCGGCCACACTGACCGCGACCCGCACGAGCACGCCCGTCCCGACGGCGACCGACACGCCGACGCCGACCGGCACCGTGGTCGAACAGGGCACGATCACGCCGATCGGCGGCACCGCGACGAGTACGCCGACGCCCACCGCGACCAGCACATCGGTCCCGACGGCGACGGATACGCCCACGGCGACTCCGACCAGCGTCGTCACCGCCACGCCGACGGGGACGGCGACCGCGACGCCGACGACCACCCCCGTCGCGACGGCGACCGATACGCCAACGCCGACGGCCACCAGCGTCGTCACGAGCACGACGACGCCGAGCCCAACCGCGACGGCGACGAGCACGCCGGTCGAGACCGTGACGAACACGGCGACGGCAACGAGCACGGTCGTGGAGCAGGGCACGATCACGCCGATCGTCGCGACGGCGACCCGCACGTCGACGCCGACGAGCACCCGGACGACGGTCTCCGGCACGTCGACGCCCCAGCGCGCGTCGACCGCCACGCCGTCGGCGACCACGACCGTCATCGGCGGGCGCCGCACGCCGACGGGCACCGCGCCCGCGGCGACGCCGACCCTCGTGAACATCGTGCTCGCCGGCACGCCGAAGCCGACGCCGGTCACGAACGTCACCGGCTTCCCGCGCACCGGCAGCGAGGCATCGTCCTCGCGCGGCATCGCGCGCGGGCTGCTCGGCGCCCTGGTGCTTGCGCTCGGCCTCGGCGCGATCGCCGCGGGGCTCCGGATGCGGGATGAGGCGCGCTAGGAGCTCGGCCAGGCACGTGCGGGGGCGACGCGGGGAGCTGGAAGCTGGAAGCTGGAAGCTGGAAGCGGGGAGCTGGAAGCGGGGAGCTGGAAGCTGGAAGCTTGAGCGCGGTCCAGCCTCGGGCATCCAGCTTCAGCCCGGGATCAGGTAACTCCGCGTGTTGATGGCGTGCCGTGTTCCCGGACGCGATCTGGCGCCCCCCGGAGGGCACGATGGGGATGAGGCTCGTGTTGTAGAAGAGCTGGAAACGCGCCGGAGAGCAGGCGGTCGCTGTTGACGACGACCGTGAACGGCTCGCCGTCGTCGCCAGCCGGCTGCACCGTAGCGGGCGCGTCGTTCAGCTTCGACGCGAGGCCGTACACGGCCTCGCGCAGGTCCGGGTAGGCGGCGGCGCACGCCGGCGGCGCGGCGCAGTCGCGGAACATCAGGGTCGAGCACGTGCGGGAAGTTCGCCGCCTGCTCGGCGGGGATGTCGGCGTCCGGCGGCGCGGTGGAGTCGAGCACGACGCTGCGGCCCCCCTGCGGCGCGTCGCGCATGACGGTGAGCGCGAGGCGCGTGCCGCAGGAGACGCCGTAGAGGTCCCACCCGTCGTAGCCGAGCGCGACGCGCAGGTCGCGGGTGTCGAGCGCGCTGGCGGCGCTGTTGTAGCCGGCGAAGTCGATGCCCCGCGCGCGCAGTCGGTCGCGGCAGGCGTTGCGCGCGGTGCGATCCCGCGCGATGTCATCGGCGGCGCGCAGGTTTTCGCCGAGCCGGGCGAGGAAGTCCTCGCGCACCTCCGGGCAGAAGAGGCCGGGCTGCGAGCGAGGGTGCCGCGCTGGTCGTAGAAGACGATGTCGCGCTTCGCCTGGATTGGCGCCGCGAAGTCCGCCGTTCAGTTCTGCATCTCGCCCTCGAGGGAGGGGCCGCCGGGTCCCCCGCTGAGGTACAGCACGGCGTCGGGGGACGCATCGGCGCCGGTCGCCTTCACCACCGCGAAGGCGAGCGTCACCTTGCGGCCTTCGGGATGCGCGCGGTCCTCCGGCACCTCGAGCGTGCCGCAAGCGCACGCGGTCGGGCGCCTAGCCCTCGGGGAGGGTGAAGTCGCAGGCGGTGTCGCGCAGCGCCGGCGTGTAGGGCAGGCATGCGGCGTTGCGCCTGCCACCGATGATCGCCGGGCCATTACACGACGACAAGATCGTGCGGGTTGTGCCGGCTGGCGAGTCACCACCAGAGCGGCTCAACGAGGCGATCGCGAAGGTGCGCGCGGAGCGGAGGGAGCACGATGGCGTCTGCGCGCGCCTGCTCGCGGAAGCCGGCTCGACGCTCGCGCACAACGCGCCGGCGACGTGGGCGCAGTACGTCGAGTGGGCGCTGGTGCCGGCGGTCGCGTGCGTCGTGCTCGTCGTGTGGGAGATCTTCGCGTTCACGTTTCCCGCGTGGTAGGCGCCGCGGCCCTTCGTCGCTGCCTTGACGGAGGGGAGGCCCGAAACGTGACCGCGGCCGTCCGCACCGGAGCGTGGCGCGCCCCGCTTAGAGCCCGAACCAGCGCGCGCGGCGCGACGCGCCGAACGCTTCCTTCTCGCGCACGAGCGCGCCCGAGGGATCGAGGAAGCTCCCGGTCGGCGATGGGCCGGAGAGGAAGTCCACGTCGACGCGGGCGACCTGGTGCTCACCGAACTCCATGTAGCACGCGCCCTGGCCGCGGTACGCGGGCGGCTCCGGCTCGCCGCGCAGGTGCGCCAGGACTGAAGCGGCAACGACGCGCGCCGCGCCCTCGGCGAATACGCCGGCCTTCGGCGTGCCGACGCTGTTGACGTCGCCGATCGCGTAGACGCCGGGGAAGCGCGTCGCGAGGTTGCGGCGGTCCACGGGGATCCAGCCGCCCTCCGTCATGCCGCTCGCCTCGACGACGGCCGGCACGCGGTGGTGCGGGATGCCAAGGAAGAGCTCGTACGGCATCTCGGACCCGTCATCGAGCACGGCGACGCGCCGCGCTGGGTCGAGCGCCTGCACGAGGTGGTCCTTCACGAACGTGATCCCGCGCTGCGCGAAGGCCGCGAGGATCGCGCGCGACGCGTCCGGCGAGGGCGGGATCGGCACGCCAAACGGCATGACGAGGCTGATCTCGCAGGCATCGCGGACGCCGCGCTCGCTGAGGTAGTCGTGCAGGAGCAGCGCGCACTCGCTCGGCGCGGGCGGGCACTTGAAGATGCGCGACGTCACGCCGACGATCGCGCGGCCGCGCGTGAAGGACGGGAGGACTTCGCGCACGCGGATCGCGCCGGGGACAGAGTAGAACTCGTTGCCGCCTTCCGCGAGGCCGGGCGTGGCGGCGATGTCGTAATCGGCGCCGAGGGCAACGACCAGCACATCGGCGTCGTACGCGGCGCGCTCGGTGGTGACGCGGCGCGCGACCGGGTCGATGGCGGTGATCACTTCCTGCCGAAAGCGCACGCCCGGCTTCTCGATGTGCGCATAGGGGACGCGCACGGCATCGGCCGG
Source organism: Dehalococcoidia bacterium (assembly GCA_035650575.1). Taxonomy (GTDB): domain Bacteria; phylum Chloroflexota; class Dehalococcoidia; order DSTF01; family JACRBR01; genus DASRHM01. Next base: position 17,313 of record DASRHM010000089.1, read on the forward strand.
CGCGCGCCCGAACATCACATCGAGCTTCGAGAAGCCGAAGACGAAGTGGTTCGACTTGTCGATGAGCGTGAGGTCGAGGCCCTCGCCCAGCGTCTCCGAGAGAATCGAGGCGAGTTCGAGGCCGCCGAAACCGGCGCCGAGGACAACCACGCGAGGAGGCATGAGCCCAGGCCTTTCGTGCTCGCGGCAGAGCCAGCGACCCACTGTGGAACACCGCGCGGCCGCTGTCCAGCGCCGAGGCAGGTGAGCGCGCCTCCTCGCGACAGCGGCGCCCTCATCTTGGCGTCACGCGCCGGCGAGCGTCGGGCGGGCGCGGAGACGGGCGAGGAGCGCCTCCAGCGCCGACGCGTACATCACCCCCGCGACGCCGCGGGCGATGAGCGCCATGCCCGCGAACGTGCGCGGCGCGATCGACTCGTCGAGGAACAATGCGCCGAAGAGCAGGCCGAACGCCGGGATGACGTACGTCACGGTCGAGCCGGCGACGCTGCCGGCGCTGGCGACCATGCGGAAGTAGAGGACGAACGACACGCCGGTGCAGAGCGCGCCAAGCGTCACGAGCGCGGCGATGCTGTCGCCGCCGATCGCGGCGCACCCGGTGCCGTCGCGCGCGATCAGCGGGCGGGGCTCCTCATCCCGTCCGAAATGAGCGTAGGGCGGCGGCGCGCGGGTTCCCTGGAGGTGCCATGGAGGCGAGATGGAGGTTGGCTAGAGATTGCGACCCGTCAGGCTGGCCGCGTGCGACAACGCCCGGCGCGAGGCTCGCGGCGCCGGGCAGCGCGAGGTTGGATCGTCGTGGTGGGAGGCAGAACGCTTCGCGCGGCAGGGCGTGCCCGTGTTCGGTCGACAATAGCGCTACATACGCTGTACTATCACGCGGTATCCAAGAATGCTTAGGAGGAATGGCGCGAAGGATAGCGTCGATGAGCGCACACGTACTCACAATCCTCGGCCTGGCGTTGATGGTAGCGGGGCTGCTCTACCTGTTCGGGGTGATACCGACGTGACCGTGGCGCGACGCGCCTAGCGGCTGGAGCGCCGCCTCGGTCCACGATCCGCGCCGGAGCCGAGGCATCTCGAGCACTTCGCGGGCGTGGCGCTGGTCCGGGGTGCTGGCGCCCTCAGTGAACCCTTCGAGCAGGGCTCGCGCGATCGCGGCGACGTCGCGCGGGTCGGCACCGCGGTCGCGCAGGATCTCGGTGAGCGTGACGGCGGCGCGCAGGGCGAGCGCGGGCGAGCGCTGCGCTTCGGCGATGCGCAACGCATCGCGTGCCATGGCCTCGGAGCGCGGGTTCAGTGTTCAGGTCGCGCAAGGTCTCTGCATACAGGCGGTACAACTCGGCCTCGTAGAAGAACGGCGCGCCGGTCTCCCCGTGCAACGCGAGGCCGTGGCGGATCATTGCGAGCGCATCCTCGCTGTGCTCGCCCGATGCCGCGCGCCCGTCCGAGCAACACGTGCCCGGCGGCCGGCGTGATAGGTGAAGCCGTACTCCTGCGCGATCGCGATCGCCTCATCGGCGGGTGGGCGCACGCGCTCCGGTTCGAGGCGCATCTGGTGGACGCGCGCGCACTGGCTGAGCGCGGACGCGTAGGCGTAGCGGCGCGGCGTCTCCGCGGCGAGGTCGCGCAACTCCTCGAGGCGGCGGACGGCATGACGAGGCTAATCTCGCAGGCATCGCGGACGCCGCGCTCGCTGAGGTAGTCGTGCAGGAGCAGCGCGCATTCGCTCGGCGCGGGCGGGCACTTGAAGGTGCGCGACGTCACGCCGACGATCGCGCCGCCGCGCGTGAAGGACGGGAGGACTTCGCGCCGGGGACGGAGTAGAACTCGTTGCCGCCTTCCGCGAGGCCGCGCGTGGCGGCGACGTCCGCGGGCGCGAAGGCCGGGAGGAGCGCGGCTAGCGCCGGCCCCGGACGGGCGCGCGGCGCTGGTAGCGGCCGGGCCGCGGGCGCGGCTTCGAGCCGAGCGAGCCGTACGACGACTGCGCGAACTCGTGCAGCGCCGACTCATCGTCGAGCATGGCCTTGCGCAGCTCGATCACCTGGTCGCGCAGCAGGGCCGCCCGCTCGAACTCGAGCGCCTTCGCCGCGGACTTCATCTGCGACTCCAGGTCGCGCACCAGGCGCGCCATCTCGTCGCGCGGCAGCGCCTTCACGTTGTACGTCTGCTGCTCCTCCGCGACCTTCTTGATCTGGTCGGTGATATCGCGGATCGCCTTCGTGATCCCTTCCGGCGAGATGCCGTGCTCCTCGTTGTACGACGTCTGGATCGCGCGGCGGCGGTTCGTCTCGTCGATCGCGTAGCGCATCGATTCGGTGACGGCATCCGCGTACATGATCACGCGCCCCTGCACGTGGCGGGCCGCACGGCCGATGGTCTGCACCAGCGAGCCGCCGGACCGCAGGTAGCCCTCCTTGTCCGCGTCGAGGATGCAGACGAGGCTCACCTCCGGCAGGTCGAGCCCTTCGCGCAGCAGGTTGATGCCGACGACGACGTCGTACACCCCGAGGCGCAGGTCGCGCAGGATCTAGATCCGCTCGAGCGTGTCGATCTCGCTGTGCAGGTAGTGCGTGCGGACCCCCATCTCCTGCAGGTAGTCGGCAAGGTCCTCCGCCATGCGCTTCGTCAGCGTGGTCACGAGCGCGCGCTCGCCGCGGTCGACGCGCTGCTTCACCTCGTCGAGCAGGTCGTCGATCTGGCCGCGCGTCGGCCGCACGTCGATTTCGGGGTCGAGCAGTCCCGTGGGCCGGATCACCTGCTCGACGATCTGCGAGCTGACCTCCGTCTCGTACGGCCCGGGCGTGGCGGAGACGAAGACGACCTGGTTCAGGTGCTCCTCGAACTCCTGGAAGCTGAGCGGCCGGTTGTCCAGCGCCGATGGCAGCCGGAAGCCGAAGTCCACGAGCACCTGCTTGCGTGCGACGTCACCGTGGTACATGCCGCGCACCTGCGGGACGGCGATGTGCGACTCGTCGATGAACATCAGGAAGTCGTCGGGGAAGTAGTCCAGCAGCGTCCACGGGCGGCTGCCCGCCGCGCGGCGCGCCAGGTGCCGGCTGTAGTTCTCGATGCCGGAGCAGTAGCCGGCCTCGCGCAGCGTCTCCAGGTCGTAGTTCGTGCGCTCTTCGAGCCGCGCCGCCTCGAGGATCTTGCCGGCGGACCGCAGCGCCTGCAGCCGCTCCTGCAGCTCGATCTCGATGTCGTGGATCGCATCGTCGAGCTTGTCCCGCGACGTGACGAAGTGCTTCGCCGGGTAGATGTCGATGCTGTCGCGCTCGGCGAGGAGCTCGCCCGTCAGCGGGTCGATCTCGATGATCCGCTCGACCTCGTCGCCGAAGAAGTCGATGCGCACCGCCAGCTCCTCGTACGACGGCTGCACGGTGATGCTGTCGCCGCGCATGCGGAACTTCCCGCGCACGAGGTTCATGTCGTTGCGCTCGTACTGCATGTCGACGAGGCGGCGCATGATGCGCGAGCGGTCGAAGCGCTCCCCCTTGCGCACCTTCACGACGAAGCTCTGGTACTCCTCCGGCTCGCCGAGGCCGTAGATGCACGACACCGACGCCACGATGATCACGTCGCGGCGCTCGAACAGCGCGCGCGTCGCGGCGTGGCGCAGCTTGTCGATCTCGTCGTTGATGTCGGCGTCCTTGGCGATGTACGTGTCGGTGCGCGGGATGTAGGCCTCGGGCTGGTAGTAGTCGTAGTACGAGACGAAGTACTCGACGGCGTTCTGCGGGAAGAACTCCTTGAACTCCGCGCAGAGCTGCGCCGCGAGCGTGCGGTTCGGGGCGAGCACCAGCGTCGGCCGCTGGTAGCGGGCGATGACGTTGGCCATCGTGAAGGTCTTGCCGCTGCCCGTCACCCCGAGCAGCGTCTGGGCGCGGTCGCCGCGCTCGAGGCCGCGCACGAGGCCATCGATCGCCTGCGGCTGGTCGCCGGTGGGCTCGAAGTCGGAAACGAGCTTGAAGTCGGGCATGAGATGGAGCGGCCGCGCGTCCAGTTCCCGCGCGGCCGCCTCCAGTCTAACAGAGCCCGTCACCGCCTCCTGACGCCGATTGTCCGCAGAGCGAAGCGCTACGGGCGCGCCGGGCCGGGAGCAGGCCCGGCCCGCATGCCTGGCCTACGACGAGCGGCGCCGCACGAGCGCGAACGCCCCGGCGCCCGCGAGCACCGCGGCCGCGGCACCGAGCGCGATGGCGATCCACGTCGTGCGGTGCGCGCCGCCGCCGCCCGTGCCCGCGGCGGGCAGCGCGCCGGCGCCCGCAGCCCCGGCGGCCGGCGTCGACGTCGCCGCCGCGACGGTAGCAGCGGACGCCGCGCGGACCGGCGTGCTCGTGGCGGCGGCCGCGGTGACGCTCGCGCGTGGCGTGCTCGTCGCCGGTGCGGTGGTCGCCGTCGCCTGCACGGCGGTGTTCGTCGGCTGCGGCGTGTCCGTCGGCGCGGCGGCCTGCACGACGACCACGCCCGCCATCCCGCTGCCGAGGCTGCTGCCGTTCCCCGCGGCGCCGTGGATCGTGCAGTGGTAGTAGTACGTGCCCGGCGTGTTGAACGTCTGCGAGAACGTGCCGCTCGATTGCGTGGCGCTCGCCGTGAAGGCGCCCGTGTCGGAGGTGACGTTGTGCGGCGCGGCGCCACTCCACGTCCACGTCACCGTGCCACCAGCGGTGATCGTCACGCTCGGCGGCGCGAATTGGAAATCCTGCACCGAAACGCCGGCGTCGGCGGCCTGCGTCGCGGCTGCGCCGCCGGCGAACAGCGCCGCCGCGACGAGCGCCAGCACTGCCGCCAGTCCGAAGGCGATCCTGCTCACGTTGCACCTCGCTTCCTCCCGCCGTCCGGCGGTCTCTGCCATACCGGACGCTACGACCGTAGGGCGCGCCCGGATTGCCGGGCCAAAGGAGACGGCGATAGACTGGCCGCGGCCTCGAGGGCGGGCGAAGGAGACGGCGTTTGCGCGTGCGGAAGGCGGTGGTGCTGGCAGCCGGCTACGGCACCCGGCTTCTTCCCGCGACCAAGGCCCAGCCTAAGGAGTCGCTCCCTCTCGTCGACAAGCCAATCATCCAGTTCAGCGTCGAGGAGGCGGCCGAGGCCGGCCTCACCCAAGTCGTCATCGTCACGGCCGCGGGAAAGCGCGCCGTCGAGGACCACTTCGACCGCTCGTACGAGCTGGAGTCGACGCTGGCCGCGAAGGGCGACCACGCGAAGCTCACCGAGATCCGCCGCATCTCCGACCTCGCCGACATCATCTATGTGCGCCAGAAGGAGCAGCGCGGCGTCGGCCATGCCGTGCTGCAGGCGCGCCACGCCGTCGGCGACGAGCCCTTCGCGCTGATCTTCCCCGACGACGTCATCGTCGCCGACCCGCCCGTCACGAAGCAGATGATCGACGTCTTCGACGCGCACGGCGGCTCCGTGATCGCCGTCGAGGAGGTGCCCGAGTCCGAGGTCGAGAGCTACGGGATCGTCGGCGGCGGCGAGATCGCGGAGAACGTCGTCCGCGTCGATGCGCTCGTCGAGAAGCCAAAGCCCGAGGAGGCGCCGTCGCGGCTGGGCATCGTCGGCCGCTACGTGCTGACGCCCGAGATCTTCGAGGTCCTGGAGCGCACGCCGCCCGGGAAGGGGCGCGAGATCCAGCTGACCGACGGCCTGGCGACGCTCATGGAGACGCAGCCGGTGTTCGCGTACCGCTTCGCGGGCCGCCGCTACGACACCGGCCGCCCGCTCGGGATGCTGATCGCGGCGATCGAGCTGGGCCTGCGGCGCGCGGACGTCGGCCCGGGCCTGCGCGAGTTCCTGCGCACGCTGCCGCTCGACGACTGACATGACCGCCGCTGCCGCGCCGCGCCGCGTGCTCGGGCGCATCCTCTCGCTCGGCTTCCCACTCCCCGGCCCCCACGTCGACAACTACAACTTCATCACGGCGCCGTCGTTCTTCGACTACGACGCGCTGGTCATCGATCCCGCGGCGCTTTCGCGGCTGATCGAGGAGGCGTGCGACGGCGGCGACTTCGCGACGTTCGACCGCCGGGAGGTGCGCAACGGGCCCGTCGAGCCCGGCGAGGCGCGCCTGGCCGACGTGCTGCTGCGCCGCATCGACGAGACGCGGCTCGCCCTCGAAGCGGGCGCGGTGATCGTGGTCTTCGCGCATCCCGCCGACACGCACGAACGCATCGACGGCGCGCCGCCGCTCGACGACTACTACTGGCTGCCGCGCGACCCGGCGATCACGCTCGCCCCGCCGCAGCTCGTGCCCGCAGCCGGGACGCGCGTGCACGTGATCGACCACGGGCACCCGCTGGCGGGCTTCGTCGAGTCGCAGCGCGCGGCGCTTCAGTACCGCGCGCGCTTCGACGTCGCGCAGATCCGCGGCGCCGGTCCGCGCTCCGTCTTCGCGACCAGCGAGGGCGGCGCGGCGGTCGCGCTCGAGCTGCCATCGGCGCATGGGCGCGTGATCTTCGCGCCCTCGCTCGCGCAGGCGCCATCGGGCGACGCGCGCTACGCGATGTCGGACGCGCTGCAGGCGGGGATCAGGCGCGCGCGAGGCGTGCTCGCGGAGGGGCGCCCGCCGCCGTGGGCCGCGCGGCTCGCCGTGCCGGGCCTGGATGCGCGCGAGGCGGACCTTGCCGAGGCCCAGGCTGTCGCCGCGGCAGCGGACGCGGCGCGCGACGAGGCGCAGGCCGCCCGCGACGAATTGGCGCGCTGGCGCGACCTGCTCTGGCAGGAAGGGCTCCTCGGGCTCTATCCCGTCGTCCTCGATGCGTTCCGCCTGCTCGGCTTCAGCGCGTACGACAACGACCCGAACGCGCTCGAGGTGCGCGCCGGCGACGCGTCCTTCCTGCTCGAGATCGAGGCGTCGGAGCACGCCGTCGGCCTGGAGGCGCACGGGCGCCTGCGCGAGCGCATCGAACGGGCGATCGAGCGCCGGGGCGCCGCGCCGCGCGCGCTGCTCGTCGTCAACGGCTGGCGCCTCCACGACCCCGTCGACCGCCCGCAGCAGGTGACGGACGCCGTCCGCCTGGCGGCCGAGACGATGGGATACTGCATCCTGCCGACTTCCTTGCTGTTCGAGGCGGTCGTCGCGCGGGCCGGCGGGGACGAGAGCGCGGGCGCGCGATTCCAGGCGATGTTGCAACGGGTCAACCGCGGTCTGGTTCCCCGCATATGATTCGGTGCACTACTCGAGCGCACCTCCAGGCAACTCAACCGCGCGTCGTCCGACGAGACCGAGCGCAGAAACAACAGTTGCGAGAGCCGCCACATCGCTCTCCCCAAGCACTAGCGGGCGCACCGGATGCGCCACATGGTTTCGCAAGTCTGGTAGGGCCTTGAGCAGGTTCTTGATTTCGCGTTTGGTCCGAAAGCCCATCGCACGCGCGATCCGGTCGGACGAAGACACGATGTTCACGAGCTGCGAGAGCATGAGGCTCGCCGTTGGTCCGATATCAACACCGCCGCGCTTGGCGATCTCCCAATACCCGATCACCGCGGCGCGACTGTCTGGAGTGAGGCGTTCAATCCATCCCCAAGGATCGGGAAACGCAGTTTGAACGAGATGGGCAAATTGCACTTCCAGCCGCGCCAACAGGCCGTACAGGAGCATCCGAAACTCGTGATGGTTTGAGGTCTGAAATGGTCAGCAGAGCGACCGGCGCTTCCCGCTCGCGAACAAGCGCGGACCGGCTAGCCCGCAGGCAAGTCAACACTTCCGACAGGCGCGTCAGTCGGTCGAGCGCCGATTGATTCAAGTCACTCAGATCCAGCTTTTCGCGCCTGCTGTGACGTTTGCGTGCGATCTTGGTATCCACAATTCCGCAAGGTCTACCAGATCGGTCAAGTACTGGTGCCTGATCGAAGTCGCCGTTCTCAAGTGGCCGTAGTGGACCGACCGCGATTATGTCCAGCGACAGGCATGCGCAGTGCTGGATCGGCGTGGCGATCAGGGAGAGGTCAACAACCGGATCCCAGTCCGCGGCTTCTTGCGGGAGCAACTCGATGCCCTTCCTCATGACTTGATGCCTCCATCGGATATGCATCTTCGAGGACCGATTTGCAGGAACCGATGGATAAACAGTGCGGCGAGTGGGAGGAGTGCCGCGAATGCCGGATTATTCTAGCGCGTATGCCGCGAGTACTCGGTGACCGGGTGGCGCGCTGAGCCGTGCCCCATAACATTCCCTTTCGTAGACTGCGCCGGACGCGCCCGGGAAGGCGCAGGACGCAAGGAGCAGGCGATGTCTGACAAGTGGGCGCTCATCCTCGGCGCATCAAGCGGGTTCGGCGCGGCGACGGCGGCGGAGCTGGCCCGCAGCGGCTACGGCGTCTTCGGCGTGCACTTCGACCTGCGCGCCACGCTCCCGAACGCGCTCAAGGTGCAGGACGAGGTGCGGGCGGCAGGCCAGGAAGCCGTCTTCTTCAACATCAACGCCGCCGACCCCGACAAGCGCGCGCAGGCGCTCGACGCCGTCCGCGAGAAGCTGGGCGGCAACGGCTACGTGCACGTGCTGATGCACTCGCTGGCGTTTGGGTCGCTGCTGCCCTTCATCGACGATGACCCGAAGGGGCGCATCACGCAGAAGCAGATGGACATGACGCTCGACGTGATGGCGCACAGCCTGGTGTACTGGGCGCAGGACATGGCGCAGCGCCGGCTGCTCGGCCAGAACAGCCGCATCTACGCGATGACCAGCTCGGGTTCGACGCGCGTCATCAAATCGTACGGCGCCGTCTCCGCCGCGAAGGCCGCGCTCGAGTCCCATATCCGGCAGCTGGCGTTCGAGCTGGCGCCGCTCGGCGTCACCGCGAACGCCATCCGCGCGGGCGTCACCGACACGCCCGCCCTGCGCCGCATCCCCGGCGGGCCCGAGCTCCACGAGCGGGCGATGCGGAGCAACCCGAGCGGCCGCTCGACGCGGCCCGAGGACGTCGCGAAGGCGATCGCCGCGCTCTCCGACGAGCGGCTCTACTGGATGACCGGCAACGTCATCGGCGTCGACGGCGGGGAAGACCTGACCGCGTAGCCGACGGGCGCTTCCCTGCGTCGAGATTCGCCTGGGTCCAGGCGTCGCGCGGGGGGCGAAACGCCTCCTCGCGATGGCGTATGCTCTCGGCGTGCGGATTGGACGCCTCATATCGTTCAGCCTCGCGCTCGTGTGCGTCGCGTTCGCGGCCTGCAGCGACGGCGATCCCGCGCCCACGCCCCCGTCCGAGACGCCGGCGGCGCGGCCGAGTGCGACGCTCCCGGCGCCCAGCCCGACCGCCGCCGAGGAGGGGGCGCCGGCGCCGCCGCTGCGCGCGACGCCGACGGCCCCGGCTCCTACCCGCACCGCGGTCACCTCGCCGCCCGGCGGTGCGACCGGCGATGTTTCAGCGCCACCCGCCAGCCACGTCACGAGCGCCGACCTCGCCGCCCGCGGCGTCGGGACGCCCGGGCGCGGAGCGCTCACCGCCGACCGCATCGTCATCGCAACGGCGCGCGTCGACGCGCCGCTCGCGGCGGTCGCCGTGCCCCCGGACGGCGCGATGCCGCCCCCGCCATCGCTCGATGTCGTCGCCTGGTACGACTTCTCGGCGTTCCCGGCGCTCGGCGGCGTCTTCGGCCAGGGCGGGAACGTCGTGCTCGCCGGCCATGCCGGGGTCGCGGGCCAGGGCCTGGGCGTGTTCTGGCGCCTTGCGTCCGTCGCGCCGGGTGACTTCGTGAGCGTGCACCTGCTGACCGGGCAGACGCTGTGCTATCGCGTCGAGTGGAACAAGATCGCGAACACGGGCGAGGTCGCGTTCGACGCCATCACCACGGCCACCGCCGACGAGTATTTGACGCTGATTACGGGCGCCCAGTCCCCGGACGAGCGCCGCATTGCGTCGGCGCGGCGCGCGAACTGCGGGGATGCGCCACCTCCGGCGCCCACGCCGTCACCGCTGCCCGGGCACCAGCGCCTGCACATCGTCGCGGAGCGCACCCGTATCACCCTGGTCGAAGGCGCGGATGTCCCGGTGGCGGTGCACACCATCGACCTTTCGTTCGACAACCTCGACGCGGGCGTCGCGCATCACCTCGTGTTCTATGACCCAGCGGGCGCGGTGTACTTCGATGCCGGCGAAACGGTGGGACGGCTGATCGGCTGGCGGCAGTACATCCCGGCGGGCCCGCGCACGGGCGCGCCCCAGCACTACACGTTCGCCTGCGTGATCCATCCGGACCAGATGCACGGCGCGCTGACGATCGAGTGATTCGCGCCGGAACCTCCGCGCTCGGCCCCGTCAGGCCCTGGAGATCCAGCCGGGGACCGCTGCCGCCTGCTTGACCCACGCCGTCATCTGCGCCTCGTCGAGGCCGTCCTCGTGCACATCGATCCAGCGCGCCTCCTTGTCGGTGCCGCCGGGCGGGACCGGGCGCAGCGAGGTCCCCTTGAAGAAGGTCACCTTCACATAGCGGTTGAAGACATGGAACGAGGCGAACCAGCCCTGCCCTTCGATGCCGTAGAACGGCGAGTTCCAACGCACCGCCTTTCGCACGTTGGGGACGGCGCGAGCGATGAGCGCGTCGAGCCGCCGCCCGATGTCGCGCTTCCAGCCAGGCATCGCCCGGATGTAGGCCTGCACGGGCCCGTCCCCGTCGCCTTTCTCGATCTGGGGGTTGCCGCCGGAAAGCAGCGCGGGCTTCCTTCCGGCGCGCTTCGCGGGAGCGCCCGCCGGCTTGCGTGCGCCGTTCAGCGCGACGGCCTCGCGGACCAGGCGCGCGAGGGCGGCTTCCCGGATCTTCTCCCCCTGGCGGATGTCGATCGCGCGGCGGGCGCTGCCACCGAGGCTCGCGTTGAAGAGCTTCCCGGTGTCCTTCAGCGATGCGCCCTTCGGGAACGTGAGCTTGACGACGTCCTTGTACGTCTCGCCGGTGCAGACGATACCGTTGTGCGACCAGACCGGCACGCCCGGGTTGGTCGGCTTCACCCACTTCCACTCCTCGACGATCTCCGGGGCGGCGGCCCTGATGACCGCGCGCACGCGCCGCAGGGTCTCGCCGCGCCAGTCGCCGAGCTCGCGGATGCGTTCGTCGATCCGCCGCGATGCCGATCTGCCGTCCTGCGAGGCCGTCGGCTTCGCTCCGGCGCGCGCGGCTGCCCGCCCGGGTCGGGCCGGCGGCGCCGGCGCGGCTGTCCTTCGCGCGGTCCTGGACATACGGGCGCCCCTCTTCTTCTGCATCCTCACACTCCCGCTGAAGGCTATCCGCTTCCGGACGCACGCACGGAGCCGTTTCTAACGGCGGCCCCGGCCCGAGCTTTCGTGCTTGACATGCTCCGCACGGATGTTCTACTCTCCCCGACGGAGGCTTCCCACCTCCCGAACCGGCAAACCCAGCGCGTGGGAAGATTCTCCGGGGGGCGTTGACCTGTTATAACTTGTCAGCCTTCGGGCCATGCGTAGTATGCAGCAGTGACGACGCCCCCGTTTGTCTGTCCCCCTCCGCCACCATGACAGACAAACCCGGGCGGCGTCTTCGTGTCAGGAGATCACCATGAAGGTCGTCTTCCTCGAGGACGTCCCCGGGACGGCGAACATCGGCGACATCAAGGACGTGAAGCCCGGCTTCGCGCGCAACTACCTGCTCCCGCGGCGGCTGGCGATGGCCGCGACCCCGGCCGTCGTGAAGTCGGCCGAGGCCCGCGCCCAGCGCGAGGCCCGACTCCAGGAAGCCCGCGACGCCGAGGCGCGCAAGACCGCCGAAAAGATCGACGGCATCTCGATCACCGTCACGGCGCGCGCTGGCAACACCGGCAAGCTCTTCGGCTCCGTCGGCGCGGCGGAGATTGCCGGCCGCGTCGGCGAGCTGATCGGCGCCGAGGTGGACCGCCACAACGTCCTCCTCCGCGAACCGATCAAGGAGCTCGGCGACTTCCCGGTCGGCGTCCGCCTGACGAAGAACGTGAGCGCCACCGTCACCGTCACCGTGATCGGCGAGGACGGCACCACGGCGGCCGACATCCGCGCAAAGGCGGAGCCGGAAGCCGGCTCGGCGAGCGTCGCCCCGCCGGCGGGCGTCGAGCAGGAGACCGACGAGAGCGCCGGCGCGGACGCTTACGCCGTCGCCGACGACGGCGAGACCGGCTCGCAGGAGTAAGGCGGCGGCACGACGCCGCTGGCCGTCCCTGCGCGCCCGTCGCGCCCGGCGGCGCCGTGCGCCGCGACCGATGCAGGACGAAGCGCAGGGAGGCAGCAGATGCCCGTCGCCGTCGAGTACGACCTCACCCTCCGCGAAGCCGAGAAGGCGCTGGGTCGCGCCCAGACCGCCGACGACGTGCGCAATGCCTGGAAGCGCTACATCGGCGCGCTCGGGCACCGCACGCTCGGCCGCCTGCTCCTCGGCCGCACCGCGGCGGAGCTGATCGCGAAGCGCGACCCGGGCGAGGACTAGCACGATGGTCGCGGCTGCCGAGAAGCTCCCGCCGTTCGACGTCGAGGCCGAGGAGGCCGTGATCGCCTCGATCCTCGTCGATGAAGACGCGATCAGCCGCGTCGAGGGCGTCGTCGCGCCGGAGGATTTCTTCCGGGACCAGAACCGCTGGGCCTACGAGGCGTGCGTCGCGCTCTGGGAGCGCGGCGAGACGATCAACCAGGTGACGCTCGCGCACGAGCTCTCGCGCGCCGGCCGCCTCGACGATGTCGGCGGCATCCCGTGGATCGCCCGCATCACCACGGACCTCGCGACGCCGGTCGGCGTCGAGCACTACGCGCGGATCGTCAAGCGCGATGCCACGTACCGCAGCCTGATCGGCATCGGCTCGCAGATCGTGCAGCTTGCGTACCAGGGCGGCCCGGACCTCGAGGGCGTGATCGGCCGCGCGGAGAACCTGGTGATGAGCGTGCGCGATGCCCAGCGCACGGGCGACCTCGTGCCGCTGCGCGACCTGCTCGATGAGTACTGGGAGCGCCCCGGCATCGACGCCGTCAACGTCAGCTCGATCGGCGCGATCCGCTCCGGCTTCATGGACCTCGACACGCTGCTCGGCGGCTTCCAGCGCTCGGACCTGGTCGTCGTCGCCGCGCGGCCCGGCGTCGGCAAGTCGGCGCTGCTGCTGAACTTCGCGCGCAATGCCGCCTTCGCACAGAACGCGCGCGTGGCCGTGTTCACGATCGAGATGGCGGCGGACCAGCTCGTCCACCGGCTCCTCGCCGCGGAGTCGGGCATCGACGTCGGCCGCATCCGCCTGGGCCAGCGCACCGAGCTCGAAGAGCGGAAGCTCATGACGGCGACGGGCGAGCTGCACGGGCTCGAGATCTACATCGATGACTCCTCGGTGGTGACGATCGCGCAACTCCAAGCGAAGCTGCGGCGGCTCGCGCAGCAGCTCGGCGGGCTGGACCTGGTTATCATCGACTACCTGCAGCTCATGCACGGCAGCGGGCGGTTCCGCGACAACCGCGTGCAGGAGGTGAGCGAGATCTCCCGCGGGCTGAAGATGCTCGCGCGCGATCTCGACGTGCCGATCATCGCCGCAGCCCAGCTATCGCGCGCCGCCGAGATGCGCCAGACGCACGTCCCGCTGCTCAGCGACCTGCGCGAATCGGGCTCTATCGAGCAGGACGCCGATGTCGTCATGTTCCTGTATCGCGAGGACATGTACGTCAACCGCGATGAGTGGGAGGAGCGCGAGCCGGACGCGATCTACCCCGCCGGGCTGACGAAGCTGATCGTCGCCAAGCACCGCAACGGCCCCACCGGGCAGGTGGCGCTGCACTTCCGCAGCCACGTCTCCCGCTTCGAAGACCTGATGGTGCTCGAAGAGGACACGGCGTGACCGCACAGCCCGCTCCGTTCCCCGGCTTCCCGCCCCGGCCCCAGGCGACGCCGCTGCCGAATGTCTTCTTCAGCGACCTTCTGCCGCTGCTTACCGACCCGGCGGACCTCGCCGTTACGCTCATGGCCTTCCACGTACTGGCGCGCAAGAAGGGCTTCCCGCGCTACATCACCCGTGAGGAGCTCGCGGCCGAGCCCGCGCTCGCGCGCTTCCTCGCGAACGCGGGCCGCGACGCATCCGCCATCGACGCCTCGCTCACGCGCACGCTCGAGCTCGGCATCACGCTGCGGCTCGACGTCGAGCGCGATGGCCAGCGCGTGGCGCTCTATTTCCTCAACGCGCCGGCGGACCGCCGGGGCGTCGAGGCCGTCGCGTCCGGCGCGGTGCCCGTGGGGCGGCTGCTGCCCGCGCAGGCGGCGGAACCGTCGCGGCCGGGGATCTACGCGCTCTACGAGTCGTTCATCGGCACCGTCGGGCCCGGCATCGCCGCCGAGCTGACCGAGGCCGAACGCCTTTACCCCGCCGAATGGATCGAGGCAGCGTTCCGCGAGGCCGCGGCGCAGAATGCACGGAGCTGGCGCTACGTCTCGCGCATCCTCGAACGGTGGGCAATCGAAGGACCGGACAACCATGCGGAAACTGAGCGAGATCCTGCCGCCGGCCGCTACCTCGGCGGGAAGTACGGCAGCATCCTCCGCCGGCGACTCGGCCGCTGAGCCCGGCAGCGACTGCCCGCTCTGCCGCGGGGCCCGCTTCGTGCGCGCCGCGGTCGGGCCGGAGCACCCGGACTTCGGTCAGGCGATCCCGTGCCGCTGCGCCGTCGCGGCCAGCCACGCGGCGCGTGGCGAACGGCTGCTGCGCTACTCGAACATCGGCCCGCTCGCGCGCCACACCTTCGCGACGCTCGTCGAGCGCGGGCGCAGCGCGGCGGCGCGCGACCAGGAGCAGTACCGGCGCTGCGTCGCCGACGCGCGCGCGTTCGCCGAGGGGCCCGATGGCTGGCTCGTGCTCTCCGGGGCGAGCGGCTGCGGCAAGACGCACATCGCCGCGGCGGTGGTCAACCGCCTCCTCGCGCGCGGCGAGCCGGCGCTCTTCGTCGTCGTCCCGGACCTCCTCGACCACCTGCGGTCGGCCTATCAGCCCGGCTCCGACGTGCGCTACGACGACCTGTTCGAGCGCGTCCGCAACGCCCGTGTGCTCGTGCTCGACGACCTCGGCACGCAGGCGCCGACACCCTGGGCGCAGGAAAAGCTCTTCCAGATCATCAACCATCGCTTCAACGCGCGCCTGCCGACCGTCGTCACGACGAATATCCTGCCGGAGCAGCTCGATGAGCGACTGCGCACGCGCCTGACGGACGCGGCGATCGCGCGGGTCTACGTGCTCGAGCAGCCCCGCCCGTCCGACATGCGCGCGCTCGATGTGCTGGACCATCCGCTGCTGCGCGAGATGACGTTCGAGCACTTCGACGCGCGCGGCCTGCACCTTACGGCGGACGACCGCCGCCGCATCGAAAACGCCTACCGGCAGGCGTTGACCTTCGCGGAGAAGCCGGATGGCTGGCTGCTGCTGCTCGGCCCGCACGGCGCCGGCAAGACGCACCTCGCCGCGGCGATCGCGAACTACCGCCGCCAGCGCGGCGATGCGCCGTTGTTCGTCGTCGTGCCCGACTTGCTCGACTATCTGCGCCGCGGCTTCTCCTCCGATGAGCCGCGCGGGTCGTGGGACGCATTCGACGAGATGAAGCGCGCCCCGCTCCTCATCCTCGATGACCTCGACGCGCAGACCGGCATCGCCTGGGTGCGCGACCGCCTGTTCCAGCTCCTCAACTACCGCCACACGGCGCGGCTGCCTACGGTACTGACGACGGCGCTCACGCTCGACGAGCTGGGCGACCGCCTCGCCGCGCGCCTGCTCGACGCCGCCGTCTGCACGATCATCGTGCTCGGCGAGCCGCGGGCGGCGGAGGCGCCGCGGCCGCGCCGGACGACCCGGCGCCGCTAGCGAGGAGGCTTCATGAAGCGCGCGCTCGTCCTCGGCGGCGGCGGCAACGTCGGCATCGCCTGGGAGACCGCCGTCCTGTCCGGGCTGCTCGACGGCGGCATCGACGCGCGGGATGCGGACCTGATCGTCGGCACGTCCGCGGGCTCGGTGGTCGGCACGAACCTGGCGCACGGGCGCGACCCTCGCGAATTGGCCAGCGAGCGCCAGCGCGAGCAGGGACGCGCGCTGCCCCACGTCGTCCCCGACACCGAGAGCCTGGCCGCCGCGTTCACGCTCTGGGCATCGTTCGACACGATGACCCCCGAGCGCTGCGCGCAGGTCGGCGCGATCGCGCTCCGCGCGAAGACGATGCCCGAGCCCGACTGGGTCGCCTCGTTCGCCGGCAACGAGTGGCCCGGTTGGCCGGAGAAGCCGCTGCTCGTGACCACCGTGGACTGCGAGACCGGCGAGTTCCTGGCGCTCGACCGCGCATCCGGCGTGCCGATCGAGCGCGCGGTCGCGGCCTCGTGCTCCGTCCCGGGGCTCTTCCCACCGGTCGCGATCGACGGGCGCCGCTGCACCGATGGCGGCGTGCGCTCGGGCACGTCGTGCGACCTCGCGCAGCGGATCGAGCCGGACGTGGTGCTCGTGCTGGCGCCGCTCGGCTGGGCAGGCCGCGGGATCCACGTCATTTCCGCGAAGCTGATGGCGCGGGAGGCCGCCGCGCTCGAAGCGGCGGGCGCGAAGGTGCGCCTCATCGAGCCCGACGGCCCGGCACGCGAGGCCATGGGCCAGAACATGATGGACCCGCAGAACGCCGGCCCGGCGGCGGAACGCGGGCGCGAGCATGGCCGGCGGCTCGCAGGCGAGCTGCGCGAGGTATGGGGCCGATGATCGGCGCTCCGCGAACGGCGTCCGATAGACTCTGCGCATGACGTGCGGGGTTGGAAGCGGCGAGACCGGCCTCTGTGAGCGCACCCAGGGTGCGCTCACGCAGATCCTCCGCTGCATCGTGCCGGCGATGTTCAAGTCGCAGCAGCCGTGGGCGCTGATGGGCAGCACCGCCTCGGTCCTGCAGGGCCTGCGCGACTACACGCCGCCGGACATCGACCTGGCGACGACGATGGAGGGCGCCTATGTCATGGAGGGCTGCATCGCCGCGGCGGGCACGGTCACGCGGCCGGTCGCCTACAGCGTGCGCGCTCCGTACGCGAGCTACTTCGGCGTCTTCGAGGTGGGCGGCGTGAAGGTCGAGGTGATGGGCGACCTCGTGATCCGCTGCCCGGACGGCGTCATCGACTCGGCCGACCACTGGGCGCGTTGGAGCGACCAGGTGCGGATCGTGCACGTCGAGGGCTTCCACATCCCGGTGGTGCCGCTGGAGTGGCAGCTGCTCGCCAACGCGCTGCTCGGCCGGGCGGTGCGCGTCGAGGGCATCGCGCGCTACCTGAACCGCGAAGGGTACGACCAGCAGCTCTTCCGCGAGCTCTGCCAGGACGTGCGGCTGGGCGAGCGCACGATCGGCGTCGCGCGAAAGGCGCTCCACTGTGACACGTGAGCCGCAGGCCTCCGGGCGCGTGGACCCGGGGGTCTACACCGATGACTACTACCTGACAAACTGCCACGGCTACGAGGAGTTCGTCGAGAGCGGAGGGCGGCGGGTTGGCGCGCGCTTCCTCAAGGCCCTCGCACTCGCGGGCGACCTGCGTGGCAGGAAGGTGCTCGATGTCGGCTGCGGGCGCGGCGAGATCGTCCTGCAGGCGGCGCTGAGCGGCGCCGAAGCGTGGGGCATCGACTACGCCCCGGCGGCGGTGGCGATCGCCCGCCGCGCGCTCGACGACGCGGCGCCCGACGGCGCCCGCGCGCGCATGCACGTCGCCTGCATGGATGTGAAGGCGCTCGAGTTCGAGGACGCGTCATTCGATGTCGCGTTCATGATGGACGTCGTCGAGCACCTCTATCCGCACGAGCTCGACCGCGCGTACGACGAGTTGCGGCGCATCCTGCGCCCGGGCGGCCTGCTGGTGCTCCACACGTCGCCGAACCGCACCTTCGAGCGCGGCGTGTACCCGAACTACAGCCGGCGCGTGAACCAGGCCGCGCTCGCCGTGAGCCGCCTGCTCCGCTTCCGCGACGGGCTCTTCAATGAGACGATGCTCCCCACCGGGCGCGAGTTCCCGCACGACGAGTTCGAGCGCCAGATGCACGTGAACGAGCAGAGCGCGCCGGCCATGCGCGAGGACCTGCGCCGCCACGGCTTCATCGTGCGCCGCACGGAGTTCTGGGAGCCGCCGGCGCGCGGCAGCTACTTCGCGTCGCGGCGCCTGAACGCGGAGCTGCGGCTCCTGGACTTCCTGCGCTTCCTGCGGCCGCTCAGCATGCATCCGCCGCTGGACCGCTGGTTCTGCAACCACATCTGGATGACGGCGGAGCGCGCGTGATGGCCGGCGAGCTCACCGGACGCAACGCGCTCGTGCTGGGCGCCGAACGCCCGCTCGGCCGGCGCGCCGCCGTCGCGCTTGGCGAGGCGGGGGCGGACGTCGCGTGCGTGACGCTCTCCGAGGACACGAAGGCGGAGTTCGCCGTGAACAGCGCGGCGAACGAGTTCTGGGCGATGGGGCGGAAGGCGATCGCGCTCACATCCGACAGCGGCGCGACGACGGTGCACGAAGCGATCGCCGACGCGACGGCGGAACTGGGGCCCATCCGCATCCTCGTCTACCACGCGCCCGCGCCGATCGCGTACGAGGCGTTCGAGGGCCTGCGCTCCGACCCGGCGGTCATCGTGCTCGTAGCCGATGACGCCGAGGTCGACGACGCGATGGCGCTGCTGCTGTGGACGCGCCAGCTCGCCGACCAGGGGTTGCGGGCCAACGCGTTGCTCCCCGCCGCGCTCGCGCCCGGCGCCGGTGCGGCCGGCCTCACCCCGCACGACGCGCCGGCGGCGGACCTTGCGTCGGCCGTCGTGTACCTCGCCTCGGATGCGAGCGCCGCGATCGAGGGCGCAGCGGTCACGTACGGCTAGCGCTTCGCGCGCGCCGGTCCGTCGTCCTAGCCGACGGCGACCCCTTCGAGCGCGCGCGGCAGGCCCCGCTCATACGCGTCCTGCAGGTCGCTGACCACGGCATCGATGCCGCCGTACACGAGGCGGTCGCCGCCGGTGATGCCGGCGCGCGCGACGTCGAGCTGATGCTCGCGCGCCAGCGCTTCGACCTCCGGCATGCGCTCCGGCGCGCACGAGACGACGGCGCGTGACTGCGTCTCGCCGAACAGCGCCACGTCGCGCCGGCCTGCGGCCGCCGCGTCGCCGCGCAGGCCGATGCCGCCCGCGATGCAGCACTCCGCGAGCGCCGCGGCCGCCCCGCCCGCGGCGACGTCGTGCGCCGAGCGCAGGAGACGGCGCTCCGCGGCGGCGACGAGGAACGCCTGCAGCCGCGCCGCGGCATCGAGGTCGATCCGCGGCGTGCCGGCGATTCGTCCGTGCACCACCCGCAGGTATTCCGAGCCCGCGAGGTCGCGCGCATCGGGCCCCTCGCCGACGAGCAGCACCGCGTCGCCTTCCGCCGCGAACCCGCACCCGGGAATGCGTCGCTCGACGTCGTCGAGCAGTCCCACGCAGCCGACGACGGGCGTCGGCCAGATCGCTTCGCCGGCCGTCTCGTTGTAGAGGCTGACGTTCCCGCTGATCACCGGGATCCCGAGCGCGCGCGCCGCGTCCGCCATGCCGCGGATCGCCTCGCGCAGTTGCCAGTACACCTCGGGCTTCTCCGGGTTGCCGAAGTTCAGGCAGTTCGTCAGCGCCAGCGGCCGCGCGCCGGTGCAGGCCACGTTGCGCGCGGCCTCGGCGACCGCGATCGCGCCGCCGGCGTAGGGGTCGAGGTAGGTGTACGCGGCGTTGCCGTCGGTGGACATCGCGAGCGCGCGCGAAGTGTCCTTGATCCGGACGACCGCCGCATCGCCGCCCGGGCCCGCCACGGTGTTCGTGAGCACCTGGTGGTCATACTGGCGCCAGACCACGCGCTTCGAGGCGATCTCCGGCGACGCGAGCAGCACCAGCAGCACGTCCGCCGCCCCGCGCCCGGCGCTCGCGCCGTTGCCGCGCGCGCCGATGTCCGGCAGCGACGCGGGGTCGAACGCCTGCAGCGCCCTCGACCACGCCGGCTGCTCGCCCTCGCGCACGTAGGCCGGCGCATCGGTGAGCAGTCGCGCCGGCACGCGGGCGACCTCATCCGCGCCGTCGCGGACGTGCACGATGCCGTCGTCCGTCACCGCGCCGATCGTCGCGCAGTGCAGCTCCCAGTGCTCGAAGAGCGCGCGCACGTCCGCCTCGTGCTGCGGCTTGACGATGACGAGCATGCGCTCCTGCGACTCGCTGAGCATCACCTCGTACGGCGTCATGCCCGCCTCGCGCCGCGGCACCTTCGCGACGTCGATGATGACGCCCGTGCCCGCCTTGGCGGCGCACTCGACGGTCGCGCTCGTGAGCCCCGCCGCGCCCAGGTCCTGCAGCCCGACGATCCAGTCCCCGTGCTCCTCCGTGAGCTGCAGGCAGGCTTCGAGCAGGAGCTTCTCCATGAACGGGTTGCCGACCTGCACGGCCGGCCGGCGCTCCTCAGAGCTCTCGTCGAGCTCGACGCTGGCGAACGTCGCGCCGTGGATGCCATCGCGCCCGGTGTCCGCGCCGACGAGCATCAGCAGATTCCCCGGGCCGTCGGCGCGCGCGCGGACGAGCCGGTCGATGCGGCCGACGCCCACGCACATCGCGTTCACGAGCGGATTGCCGGAGTACGACGGGGAGAAGCTCACCTCGCCGCCAACGGTCGGGATGCCGAGGCAGTTGCCGTAGCCGGCGATCCCCGCGACGACGCCGTTGAACAGCCGCCGGTTGCGCGCCGCCGTCTCCTCGCCCGTCTCCGCGTCCGGCTGCAGCGGCCCGAAGCGGAGCGAGTCGAGGATCGCGACCGGCCGCGCGCCCATCGCGAAGATGTCGCGCACGATGCCGCCGACGCCCGTCGCGGCGCCCTCGTACGGCTCGATCGCCGATGGGTGGTTGTGCGATTCGATCTTGAACGCGACACCGAGGCCGTCGCCGATGTCGACGACGCCGGCGTTCTCCTCGCCGGTCTTCGTCAGCACCCCGCGGCCCTCGCTCGGGAAGTTCTTCAGCAGCGGGCGGCTGTTCTTGTATCCGCAGTGCTCGGACCAGAGCGCGCCGAACATCCCGAGCTCGACCTCGTTCGGCTCGCGGTCGAGCAGGTCGATGATGCGCTCGTACTCCGCCCGCGAGAGCGAGAGCTGGTCGAGCGTGCGCTGGTCGGGGGGCATCGGTGGCAGCGTAGCTCGTTTGTCCGGCCCGCGGTAGCGGCGCTCGCGAGCAGCGCGCCAGCGGTGCGCGCCCGGCGCGGCGGCCGCGCGGAGGTCCGCGCTACTCGAACTTGAACGTGATGCGCGGTCCCAGCAGGCCGCTGCGCCGGTACTCCAGCGCGCACATCTCGGCGTCGGCCGGCACGATGAACGCGATGTCCTGGGGCGTCCGACCGGCGTGCGGCGCCAGGCTCACCGCTCCGCGCCGGTCCGCATCCCACGGCTCGTAACGCGTGCCGTCGCATCCCGCCAGCCGCACCAGCGCCGGCTCGAACTCCACCTCGCGCGCGCCCGCGGCCTCGGCGAACAGCGTCGTCTCGACCCATTCGTCGCCGACGGGCGCCGGCGCCGGTCCCGCGCCCGCCGCCCGGTAGGCGAAGAGCGTGAGCCGCAAGCCGTGGTGCTCCGCCGTCGGCTGCACCGCCGCCAGCGCTGACGGCTTCGTGAGCCAGGCGCGCTCGACGGTCGCGGTCGGGCCGTGGTTCGCGGCGAGCGCGATCACGGCGATGGTGGCCACGTACGCGCCGAACAGGACGATACCGGCCCCGAACGACGGCCACTCCCACCCCGGCGCCGCCTCCTGCTTCAGCGAGTACGGCGGGTACTCGTCGCGCAGCATGAGCGCGTACGACGTCGTGCGCGCGAACCAGCGCAACGCGCCGACGTTGAACTTGAACAAGCCGCGCGGGTAGCGGCCGCTGAACAGGATCGCCCACCAGGCGATGAAGCCCGTGAGCACGGACGCGAGCAGCACGAACTGCAGCACGACATAGTTCGGCAGCACCGCGATCCAGCGCGTGAACAACCGCAGCCGCGACTGCCGGGCGGCGCGCGGGACGTCGAACCGGAGGGGGTACTCGCCGGCCTCGAACGAGAACGGCGGGTACTCGTCGCGCATCAGCTCCAGGTACGCGAGGACATTGAGCTGCCAGCGCAGGACGCCGGAGACGAACTCGAACATCGATGCCGGAAAGCGGCCGGTGAACAGCAGCGCGAACCACGAGAACAGCGCCAGCAGCGACGCCACCGCCTGCAGAAGGTAGAGGACGATGAGATGCGGAACCGCGAGCGGCAGGCGCAACAGCGTCCGCCCGCGCGAGAGGCGCAATGGATACGCGACGTCGAACCGGACCGGGTGCGCGGCAGGCGCCGCCTGGGCTCCGATCACCCGCTACGGCCCGAGACGGAACGGAGGGTACTCGTCGGTCAGCAAGATCACGTACGCCGTGACCCGCTGGGACCAGCGCGTAACGCCGACGACGAAATCGAACATGCCGCGCGGGAACTTGCCGGTGAACAGGATCGCGAAGAACGCGATCAGGATGACAACCGCGGACGCGAGCCCGAGGAAGATCAGCGCGATGTAGTGCGGGACCGCGAGCAGCCACTTGACGAGCGGCAACCAGCGGTTCAGCTCGGCCGGGTAGTCCACCTCGTACGTCACCGGGTATTGCCCGGGCTCCCAGGTGAACGGCGGGTAGTCATCGCGCATCAGGAAGATGTACGCGTTCACGTTGTTGTTCCAGCGCATCGCATTTGCGGCGAGGTCGAAGAGGCCGCGCGGGTACTTCCTCGTAAACAGGATCGCGAACAACGCGAGGAACGTGAGGACGCGCACGAGCAGCTGGAGGACGTAGATGATCAGGAGGTGGGGGATCGCCAGCAGCCACTTCACGAAGATCAGCCAGCGCGAGAGCGATTCCGGGTACGCGATGTCGAGCCGGACCGGATACGCGCGTTCGGTTGCCGCCATGGCCATGACAGCCTCCTGTGAAAATGCTAACCCGCCTATCCTCAGTATCATACGCGGGCTGTCAAGGGCGGCGCGCCGCGCACGCCGGTGCTACATTCCCGGCGATGCCCCGCATGCGCCTGTCCCGCGCCGACCTGCTGCTCGCCGCCGTTGCGCTCGCGCTCGGCGCCCTCGCCGCGGCGCTCTACGGCGCCTGGCGCGCGGTCAGCCCGGAGTCGCTCGCGACGGCGGACCGCTGGGGCCGCTTCGGCGATGCGATGCTCTTCCCGGGGCTGCTGATCATCGCCGCCATCGCCGCCATGGTCTGGCTCGGCTGGAAGGCCAACATCGACTGACGCCGCGCCGCTTCCCGGCCGCGCGCACCGGCCGTATCCTTCCGGTGCACCGCGAAAGGAACCCTCCGTGCCCGACTATCACTTCGAGCGCGAGTCCCGCACCCCGTTCTCCGAGGCATGGACCATCGAGGACGGCGGCGACGCCGTCGGCCGGGTCGACATCCACTTCACCGACTCGGGCATCGTCTACGCGACGCTCTGCGTGACGGCCGACGTGGACGACGACGAGCTGCAGGACCTCATCGCCGAGATCGACGAAGGCCTCGTGCTGACGAGCGACCCATACCGGGACGACTTCGTCGTGACCGTCTGGCGCGGCGAGTACGCCGGCGTCTACTCCGAGGAAGACGAGGACGATGACGACGACGGCGGCGGGGACGAGGACGATCGCGTCGAGGGGAATGGCCGCGGGCCGGTGCTGCTCAAGCCGAACGGATAGCGGTTAGGTGCCGGCCTCCGCCTTCGCCTCGAGCTGCTGGAGCCACCCTTCGTAGGTCTCGAGCTTCTGCTCCAGGTGGGACTTCATGTCCTGCAGCGAGGCGAGCTTCTGGTCGACGACGGCGACCTGCCGCTCGGTGACCTCGATCGCTTTCTGGATCTTGGCCTTGCGCTCGGAGATCTCGGCATCGCGCCGGTACTCGGCGCGGAGCTGCATCTTGACCTCCTCGGCCTCCACCATCTCCTTGATGTCGGCGAGCGTGAACCCGAGCAGCGTCTGCAGGCGCTTGATTTGCTCGACGCGCTTGACGTCGTCCTCCGAGTACAAGCGGAAGCCGCCCTCGAGCCGCGAGGGTGGCTTCAACAGGCCCTTCTCCTCGTAGAAGCGCAGCGTGCGCTGCGTCACGCCGGTGCGCTCGGCGACCTCACCGATCTGCAGGTACGCACCACTGCGCTCTTCGGGCTCGGCGACGGGGCTCTGCTTGTCTGCGGCCATCACCTCGATCGTAACTGCGCCTTCACGTAAACGTCAAGGTTTCGTGAATCCGGGCGGGTGGGCCTGCGGCGAAGCGGGAGGAGCCGGCGCGGGTGCGCCGAGGACGTGAGAACGCCGGCGGGCAAAACGCCGGCGCTCTGCGGGCCACGGAAACGGAGGTTCACATGGCCCAGGACACAGTAGGGGCGCCGTGCCAGAAACACAACGGAACCGGGCGCGCCCAGGGCGTCACATCGGGCTGCTGTCCGATCTGCCGCCGCGAACTGCTGGAGGGCGAGCGCTGGTGCGGCTGTCTGTACCGGGCGTTCGAGTCCCGGTGGGTCAGCGGGCGCGAGGCGTGGCATTGCAAGCGCTGCGGTGCCCGCGTCGACGGCGGGCACTTCGACCGGCTCGGATGCTGCCTCTTCTGCGGCAACCCGGCACCGGACACACGAGACTCTGCTCCCGCGCGAGAGCAGAGCGGCAAGGCAGCCTGAAGGGGTGCAGCACGTGATCCTCTGGAAGCACGACGACAGCGCGATGTACTGCGACGAGGAGGGTTGCGAGCGGTGGGTGCCGCTCGCAGCGGCGGAAGCGCACGTGGCCGCGCACACGCGCGACTACCTGGCCGAGCTCACGAAGAGCATCGC
>DASRHM010000090.1:0-5687 GCA_035650575.1 Dehalococcoidia bacterium
TGCGGCAACGATGGCAAACGCGATGCCGGCGGCGATGCGGATCAGCGTGGCGTGCGATGATGTCCCCGGCGGGCGCTATATGCGACGGACGAGGAGGGCGCGGCATGTGGTGGCAGGACTTGCTGTGGGGCTTCTGGAACGGGCTGACGGCATGGGGCGTGCTCGCGGTCCACGCGTTCGGCGCGTGGGAGCGGTTCCCGTTCTACAACGGGGAGCGCGCCGGGCAGTGGTACGACTTCGGGTTCCTGCTGGGCGCGGGGTCGCCGGTCATGGGGATCTTCGGCGGGAGCCGCGGTCGCGGCGGCTCCCGGTGAGACGTGCGCGCGTCCGGCGCGCTCGCGGCCGATTCGTATTCTCGCGGCAGGTGCCCGCAATCAGCCGCAAGCGCCCTTCGCGGCGCGAGCCGATCCGATGCGCGACGCGCCCGAGCGCGCAACGATGATGCGCGCGCGCGGCGATCGCAAGACGGGCCGCGCGGCTGCTAGCGGACGGGCTGGCGGTCGCGGAAGCAGTCCCGGCAGTAGACGGGACGGTCGCCGCGCGGCTGGAACGGGACCTCGGTCTCGCGGCCGCAGTTGGAGCAGGTCGCGGGGTAGAGCTGGCGCGGGCCGCGCGATTCTCGCGGTCCGCCATAGCCCCCGCCGCCGCCCATGCCGGCGTCACCGCGCGAGGCCTTGCGCTGGCGCCGGCACTCCGGGCAGCGCTTGGGCTCGTTCGTGAAGCCGTTCTGCGCGTAGAACTCCTGGTCCCGCGCGGAGAAGATGAAGGGCCGCCCGCAGTCGATGCAGTTGATTGTCTTGTCGGCGTACGCCACCCGACGACCTCCTGTGTTGCGTTTCCTTAGTCGTCAGGTCGGGGCGAATCGTTTGGCGTTCGCGCGGCGGCTGGGACGGGAAACTGACTTGACTGAATGTGGCTACAGTAACAGAGCGCCCGTTCCGGCTGCAATGGCCCACCCCCGGGCTCAGGCGAGTCCTGCGACGAGCCCGGCGTTGATGCGCTCGTAGACCTCGCGCTTCCAGGGGCCCTGCGCGGTCATGATCATCGTCGTCACCCCGGCCTCCGCGTAGCGTTCGACGACTTCGCGCACATGGCCGGCGGGGCCGATGGGCAGCTCGCGCTGCGCCTCCTCCGGCGAGAGGCCGAAGCCGCGGCCGACGAGCCCGGCGACGCGCTCGACGAACGAGGCGTTGTCGCTGACGACGACAGGCCCGAACGTGGTCTTCTCGATCTCGGCAGGGTCGCGGCCGGCGTCGCGGCAATGCGCCTCCAGCACCTCGATCTTGCGGCGGACGATGGCCGGCGTGCCGGACACGTTCATGACGTCGCCGTAGCGGGCGCAGGCGCGGAGCGTGCGCCGCTCGCCGCCGCCGCCGACCATGATCGGCGGATGCGGGCGCTGCACCGTCTTCGGCAGGAAGGCGGCCTGGCGCAGGGTGTAGTAGCGGCCCGCGAAGTCCACGGGTCCCTCCGAGTCGAACAGCAGGCGGATGGCCTGCAGCGCCTCCTCGAGCCGGTCCTGGCGCTCGCGCACGGGCGGGAAGGGGATGCCGTACATGCGGTGCTCGCCCTCGTGCCAGGCTGCGCCGATGCCGAACTCCAAGCGGCCTGCGCTCGCGTGGTCGACGGTCGCGGCCATCTTCGCCAGGACGGCGGGCTCGCGGTACGTCACGCCGGTCACCAGACAGCCGATGCGGATGCGGCGGGTGACGCCGGCGAGCGCCGCGAGCGCGGTCCAGCCCTCGAAGCAACTGCCGTTGGGGTCCTGGGCGCCGCCCGGCGGGACGAAGTGGTCGTAGGTCCAGGCGCTGTGGAACGCGGTCTCGCGGTCGAGGAAGCGCCAGAAGTCCTCGAGCGCGCGCCACTCGACGCCGTCCAGGCTGGTCTGGATGCCGAAGCGCATCCTGGTCATTCGGTGCTTCCTCGCGTGTTCGTGTCCTTGCGTCGCGTCGCGCGCGGGCGGGGGCCGATGCTGGATGTTGGAGGTTTGGTGTTGGAGGCGCAAGTGCGCAGCGCGCGCCCGATCGCTCGGGGGTTCGCATCGCTGGCGCGCTGCTGGGGTGCGGGATTCAAGAGTTGAGAAGAAAGTTGGGGGGACACCCCCAAACCCCCGGCGGGGGCTGCGCCCCCTGCACCCCGCCGGGCGCGCTGCCGCGAGGGGAGAGGCTGGAGGTAGGAGGTTGGAGGTGCCTTGCAGTCGAGGAAAGGAGCACCGGCGCGACGGCGCTGCGCGAGCGTAGCGAGCTTCGCTCTCATCCCAGTTGCTAACGCAGGGTGTGGGCGGCGAAGAAGGACCAGATCTCGTCGGTGGCGCTGACTTCGTGCGTGGTGGCGCCGAAGCGGGTGACGTCGATCGGCGCGCCGGGCCAGGTATGGCCGCCGCCGTCCACCGTCCACAACTCGACCGCGGCGGCGTCGCGGCACTCGCTGTACGCCGTCGTGCGCACGTGCGCGCTGAAGTCCTGGCGCGCCGGCGGCTCGGCGCAACCGTCCGCCTTCGCCCAGGAGGCGATCGCGTCCTCGACCTTCGGCACGTTCAGCCCGCTGACGCCGGGGCCGCCGCCGTACGGCACGAGCGGGTCCTGCGTGCCGTGGAACTCGATGACCGGCATCGCGCGCGCGGTGGGGCAGCCGGGCGGATACCAAATCGCGGCGACCGGGCCGATGGCGGCGATGCGGTCCTGGAGCGAGCAGGCGAGCCGCACCGACATCGCGCCGCCGCTCGAGATGCCGGTGGCGTAGACGCGGGTCTCGTCGATGCAGAGCTGCGATTCGACGCGATCGAGGACGTCGCGGACGAAGCCGACGTCGTCCGCGCCGGAGGCCGTCGGGATGAAGTTCCACGCCTGTGGGTCGCCGAGCGCGTCCGGCGTGACCGTGATGAAGCCCTCGTCATCGGCCTTGCGGTTGAACTGCGAGTAGAAGACCTGCTCGCGGGCGTTGGAGCCGGCGCCGTGCAGGTCGACGACGAGCGGCAGGCGCCGTGCGCCGTCGTAGGATGGCGGGACGTGCAGGATGTAGGTGCGCGACCGCCCGCCGGAGACGATCGACTCGTCGCTGTCGCCGCTGCCGTGCGGGCGCAACTGGTCGCACGACGCGCCCGCCGGCGCGGCGGCATGCGTCGGCACCGGCGTCGGCGTCACGGGCGCGGCGATGGTGCCGACGACCGTGCCGATGACGGGCGTGCGCGCCGCCGGGGACGAGGCGGACGAGCCGCCGCGGCAGGCGGCGAGCGCGACGGCGACCGCGAGGAGCGCGGTGACGCCGAGGGTGCGCTTCACGGCCACAGGTCGGGGTTGCGTTGCCGGTGCAGCTCGCGCAGCTCCTCCAAGCGCGCGCGGAAGGACGGCGCGTCGAGCGCGGGCGTCGTCATGAGCACGGCGTCCTCGTCGTTGTCGGTGTAGTAGCGGACGCGCAGGCCGACCCGCTCGAAGCCGTACTTGGCGTAGAGGCGCTGCGCGGCTTCGTTCGACTTGCGCACCTCCAGCGTGACGACGTCCTCGCCGGCGACGGCGGCGAGCTCGACGGCGGCGATCAGCAGCCGCTCGCCGATGCCCATGCGGCGGTGGCTCTCGCGCACGGCGACGGTGACGATGTGCGCTTCGCCGACCATGAGCCAGAGGCCGATGAACCCGAGCAGCCGCTCGCGCGAGTCGTCCTCGCCGCTGACGATGCGCCGGATGGCGCCCCAGACCCCGGGCGCCGTCGCCGCGGGTTGCTCTTCGGCCGGCACTTCGGCGAGCACGATGTAGCGGGCGAGCTTGTTCTGCAGCTCGCGGCGGTAGGCGGTCTGCGGCCACATCGAAGGGAAGGACTCCCGCTCGATGTCCATCACCTGCGGGATATCCTCGGCGGTCATCGGCCGGAGGCGCGTGCGGATGGCCGTTCGCATGATGCGATCCGATTCTAGCAGGGCCGGCGGCGGCGTTGCGGCCACGGCGCGACGCGGCGGACGAGCGGGACGCCGTCTGGCGCCGTCGTCCGCCGCCGGGCGGGCAACGACGGCCGGGGACGGCGCAACGGGCGCAGCGCGCTCGCGCGGGCTCGGACGCGCTATGCTTCCGCAGCATGTCGGACTACGTCCCCGTCCTCGGCCGGCGCGTGCTGACGCGGCGCGACCCCGCGCTGGTGCAGCTCTCCTTCCGTGCGGACGTGCTCGACCGCTATCGCGGCCAGGCGGGCTATTCGATCATCCGCACCGACACGGCGGGACGGCTGCGCAAGCAGGGCGGCTGGTCGCTCGACTTTGGCATCGCGCCGGGGGACGCGCGCATCCACGCATCGTGGCAGGCGCTCGCGACGAGCCTGCCGGACGGAGAGCTGGAGCACTGGGGGCTGCACCTGGCGGGCGAGTACAGCGACAATTTCCTGCGGATGCAGCTCGCGCCGGGGAGCTGCTTCGACGACGGTGAGCTGAGGAGCTGGTGATGGTGTTCCGGCGCGGCGGCGACGACCGGCGGGAGGAGATCGAGGACGAGGACGAGGACGGCCTCAACATCATCAGCGACGAGGACGACGAAGCGGACGAAGAAGAAGGCGCGCCGCTGTTCGAAGAAGGGCAGCGGTGCGACGTCTGCGAGCGCAGCGAGGGACGCGTCGGCCTCGACCCGACGTGCCGTGGCGCGTACGACGGCGACCCGATCCTGTACTGCTTCGACTGCCTGGGCGATGGCCTGCGCGCGGCCTGGCGCCCGCTCGAGGGCGTGGCGGTGATCGTCGAGCCGTTCGGCGAGTACACGGCGCACTACTACTACCGGCTCGACGAGATGCCGGCGTACCAGTTCGTCCGCGAGGACATCGAAGGCGTCTCGTGGCTGATGCTGACGATCGGCGGGCCGTGCGCGCGCTGCGGCGAGCAGGGACACTATGTCTGGCTGCCGCCGGACGCGGTCGACCGTCGGCTACCGGAAGGGCAAGCGATCTTCAGGGACCTCGGGGGCAACTTCGAGCACCTCTGCCCGTCGCACGCGGCGGATGCGCTCGCCCGGACGTATCGCGAGCTGGGCTTGCCGCTGCTGACCGTCGAGCTGCCGCGCGGGGCGATGGGGATCCTGGTGCCGACGGGCGACTAGGGGCGGCGATACGCGCGCCGTGCGCCGCCCGTCGCGTCAGCCGGGCGATGTTGGATGTTTGCGCGCGCCGGCGGAGCGCCGGCGCACCATGGGCGAGGCGGGCGCGACGGCCCGGAGGGAAGATGGCGCTGGAACTCGAGCAACGCTACATCGACGAGATGATCGCGCATGCGCGCGAGGACGCGCCGAACGAGTGCTGCGGCATCATCGCCGGGCAGGACGGGCGGGCGACGAAGCTCTACCGCGCGATCAACGCCGAAGCCTCGCCGTACCGCTACAGCGTGCACCCGAAGGACCTGCTGCGCATCCACAACGATGTCGACGAGCACGGCTGGGAGTTCCTGGCGATCTACCACTCGCACACGCACACGGAGGCGTACCCCTCGCCGACGGACGTGCGGCTCGCGGCCGGCTGGCCGGACGCCTACTACATCCTCGTCTCGCTGATGGACGAGACGCCGGCCGTCCGCGCTTACCGCATCCGGGACGGCGAGGTCACCGAGGAGCCGATCGCGGTGATCGCCTGACCGGCGGGTGAGGTCGCGGGCCTCACGTAGGTCAGGGCGGGTTCGCAGGTCACACGCCGCAGGTTGCAGGTTGCAGGTCGCTGGTGGG
>DASRHM010000091.1:0-53697 GCA_035650575.1 Dehalococcoidia bacterium
GCCGAAGCTAACGCAATAAGTGCCCCGCCTGGGGAGTACGGCCGCAAGGCTAAAACTCAAAGGAATTGACGGGGGCCCGCACAAGCAGCGGAGCGTGTGGTTTAATTCGACGCAACGCGAAGAACCTTACCAGGGCTTGAAATGCTGGTGGTACCGATCCGAAAGGTGAGGGACCCTTCGGGGAGCCAGTGCAGGTGATGCATGGCTGTCGTCAGCTCGTGCCGTGAGGTGTTGGGTTAAGTCCCGCAACGAGCGCAACCCCTGTTGCCAGTTGTACTTTTCTGGCGAGACTGCTGAGACAAACTCAGAGGAAGGCGGGGATGATGTCAAGTCAGCACGTCCCTTACGTCCTGGGCTACACACACGCTACAATGGCCGGTACAGAGGGCTGCGAAAGAGCGATCTGGAGCTAATCCCACAAAGCCGGCCCCAGTTCAGATTGCAGGCTGAAACTCGCCTGCATGAAGGCGGAGTTGCTAGTAACCGCAGGTCAGCATACTGCGGTGAATACGTTCCCGGGCCTTGTACACACCGCCCGTCACGCTATGGGAGCCGTCAACACCTGAAGTCGTCGCGCCAACCGCAAGGAGGCAGACGCCTAGGGTGGGGAGGGTGACTGGAGCGAAGTCGTAACAAGGTAGCCGTAGCGGAAGCTGCGGCTGGATCACCTCCTTTCTAGGGAGCGCTGCCCCGAAGGCCGCTTCGGCGGCCCCAACGGGAGCTTCCAGGTCAATCGGTACGCCCCCCGCTCGTCGGGGCTCCTACCGTGAGGCTGGCGCCGGGCCGACCGGCGCATGGAACACCCCCACCCAACACTTCTTGCCGCTATCCAACGGTTAAGGTGCCAGGCCGGCCGGGGGCATTAGCTCAGCTGGTTAGAGCGCAGTCCTGATAAGACTGAGGTCTCTGGTTCGAGTCCAGAATGCCCCACCACCCTCCCCCGACCGGTCCGCCGGCCGGGGAAGCGCCCGGCACCGCCGTCTCGCCGGTCACCTGGGGCCGTAGCTCAGTTGGGAGAGCACCTCCTTTGCAAGGAGGGGGTCAGGAGTTCGAGCCTCCTCGGCTCCACCACCAACCGCGCTTCTTGCAGGCGCCCGGCACCGGCGGTAGACTACGGACAACTGAACACGGAGAACACTTTCGCCCTGATGACGCTCGCGTCCCGCGCAACCCCATAAGCCCAACCGTCGCTGATGACCAGACCAATCGGCCTGAGACATCAGGCCGATTTTGTTGGGTGCGCGGATCGGAGACCGGCGAAAGGACCCTGGCGGGACGCCCGGCCAGCGACGCGGACCGTGCACGCGGTGCGCGCAGCTGGCCGGCCGTACGGCCGGAAGCCCGGAGGCGCCAGGCGCCGCCCGGGCGCGCACGTTACCAATTGAATAGGGATGAAGAACGTTGGTACTTCAAGTATCGCGTGAGTGACTTAATGTAGGTCAAGCTACTAAGGGCGCGCGGTGGATGCCTTGGTATCACGGGCCGAAGAAGGGCGTGGCACGACTGCGATAAGCCTCGGTCAGCCGTCTAACAGGCGTAGCCGGGGATTCCCGAATGAGGCAACTCACCCGGAGTCATGTCCGGGTACCACGGATCGAACACATAGATCCGCTGGGGGCAACCCGGGGAACTGAACCATCTCAGTACCCGGAGGAACAGAGAACATTCCGTCAGTAGCGGCGAGCGAACGCGGAGCAGCCCAAACCATCGATGACCGAACGGTCGGCAGGCCTATGCATCGGTGGGGTTGTACGGCACGGCGGCGGACTCTGCCGGGTCCGCAAGGAGTTACAAAGCACCGTCATAGCGGAAGGACCCTGGAACGGGCCACCGGAGCGGGTGACAGTCCCGTACGCGAAATGATGGGTGCCTCCTGCCGTTGTCCGTGAGTACCACGGGACACGAGGAATCCCGTGGGAATCCAGGCAGACCACTGTCTAAGGCTAAATACCCGTGATGACCGATAGTGAACCAGTACCGTGAGGGAAAGGTGAAAAGCACCCCGGGAGGGGAATGAAACAGTCCCTGAAACCGCGTGCCTACAAGCAGTCGGAGCCCGCTTCGGCGGGTGACGGCGTGCCTATTGAAGAATGAGCCAACGAGTTGCTCTCCGTAGCAAGGTTAAGTCAGGGGACTGACGGAGCCGGAGCGAAAGCGAGTCTGAACAGGGCGTTGAGTTGCTGGGAGCAGACCCGAAACCGGGTGATCTATCCATGGCCAGGGTGAAGCGAGAGTGATGTCTCGTGGAGGCCCGAACCTTCTAGCGTTGCAAAGCTATTGGATGAGCTGTGGATAGCGGTGAAATGCCAAGCGAACCCGGAGATAGCTGGTTCTCCTCGAAATGCATTTAGGTGCAGCCTCGGGTCCCTATCCACTGGAGGTAGAGCTCTGAATGGGCTAGGGGGTTAATCGCCTACCAAACCCAATCAAACTGCGAATGCCAGTGGAAGAAGCCCGGGAGTGAGTCCGCGGGAGCTAAGTTTCGCGGTCGAGAGGGAAACAACCCAGACCACCAGCTAAGGCCCCTAAGTTCTGGCTAAGTGTCAAAGGATGTTGAGTCGCAGAAACAACCAGGATGTTGGCTTAGAAGCAGCCACCATTTAAAGAGTGCGTAATAGCTCACTGGTCGAGTGGCTCTGCGCCGACAATGTACCGGGGCTCAAGCCAGGCGCCGAAGCTGTGGACCCGCAAGGGTGGTAGAGGAGCGTTCCGTCCCGCAGTGAAGATGGCGGGGTGACCCGCGTTGGAGCGGACGGAAGTGAGAATGTTGGCATGAGTAGCGCAATGGCGGCGAGAAACCGCCACACCGTAAACCTAAGGTTTCCTACGGAAGGTTAATCCGCGTAGGGTTAGTCGGGCCTAAGCCGAGGGCGAACGCCGTAGGCGATGGACAGCTGGTTAGTATTCCAGCACCACAGGCGGGGCGCGTTAAGGTAAAGGCGTGACCCGGGAAGATAGGTGGAGCGCACCCATTGGACATGGTGCGTCCCTGGCGCGTAGGCGTCTGGCGATAGGCAAATCCGTCGCCAGGTCAAGCGGAGGCGTCGGGGGAAGCAGCGACCTCGGTCAAAGCGATTCCACCGAGTCTACGCCGGCGAGAAAAGCGTCGTTGCTAGCACCGCATGTGCCCGTACCGCAAACCGACACTGGTAGGTGGGGGTAAGTACCCCGAGGTGATCGAGAGAACCCTCGTTAAGGAACTCGGCAATCTAGCTCCGTAACTTCGGGAGAAGGAGCACCCCTGAGCGTGACCGGCCTCGCGCCGCGAGCGCCCGGGGGTCGCAGTGAGCTGGCCCAGGCGACTGTTTAACAAAAACACAGGTCTCTGCTAACCCGTAAGGGGATGTATAGGGGCTGACGCCTGCCCAGTGCTGGAAGGTTAAGGGGAGGGCTTCACGGCCCGAACCGAAGCCCCAGTGAACGGCGGCCGTAACTATAACGGTCCTAAGGTAGCGAAATTCCTTGTCGGGTAAGTTCCGACCCGCACGAATGGCGTAACGATCTGGGCGCTGTCTCAACGAGGGACTCGGCGAAATTGAAGTACCCGTGAAGATGCGGGTTTCCCGCGCCAGGACAAAAAGACCCCGTGGAGCTTTACTGCAGCTTGGCACTGGAGCTGGGTCTGGAATGCGTAGGATAGGTGGGAGGCTGTGAAGCCGGGCTCTCGGGCTCGGTGGAGCCAACCTTGAAATACCACTCTTTCCTGATCTTGCTTCTAACGTCCGATCAAGCGGACGGACAGTGCCTGGTGGGCAGTTTGACTGGGGCGGTCGCCTCCCAAAGAGTAACGGAGGCGTACAAAGGTCCCCTCAGGGTGGATGGAAATCACCCGTCGCGTGCATTGGCATAAGGGGGCTTGACTGCAAGGCCTACAAGCCGAGCAGGGACGAAAGTCGGTCAAAGTGATCCTACGGTTCCGTGTGGAAGGGCCGTGGCTTAACGGATATAAGCTACCCCGGGGATAACAGGCTTATCTTGCCCAAGCGTTCATAGCGACGGCAAGGTTTGGCACCTCGATGTCGGCTCGTCGCATCCTGGGGCTGAAGTAGGTCCCAAGGGTCCGGCTGTTCGCCGGTTAAAGCGGTACGCGAGCTGGGTTCAGAACGTCGTGAGACAGTTCGGTCTCTATCCGGCGTGGGCGAAGGAGATTTGCGAGGAGCTGCCCCTAGTACGAGAGGACCGGGGTGGACAGACCTCTGGTGTGCCGGTTGTTCCGCCAGGAGCATTGCCGGGTAGCCAAGTCTGGACGGGATAAGCGCTGAAGGCATCTAAGTGCGAAGCCCACCTCAAGATGAGATCTCCCACTGGGTCAACCAGGTAAGACCACGGGCAGACTACCCGTTTGATAGGCGGCAGGTGCACGTGCGGTAACGCACTCAGCTGAGCCGTACTAATGGTCGAGGGCTTGACCTACATTGAATCACTTGCACGATCGCGGCCGGACAACGGCCGCCGGTACCAGCGTCTCTTCCCCCTGTTCAACGTGCGCAACCCGTCGCGGGGTGGAGCAGTGGCAGCTCGTCGGGCTCATAACCCGAAGGTCGAAGGTTCGAATCCTTCCCCCGCTACCAACGCCGACCCCCGCGCCCCCCGCACCACGCGGGCGCGCGGTTCACAACTGAATATGCTCTGGTGGTCAGAGCGAGGTGGACCCACCCGTTCCCATCCCGAACACGGAAGTGAAACGCCTCAGCGCCGACGATACTGGGGGAGCAATCCTCTGTGGAAAATAGGCCACTGCCAGGGTGTAGACATGGACGCCCCACGCGATACGCGCGGGGCGTCCTCCATTTTCGGACGCGCGCGCAGCGCCCGCCTACGGCGCGCCCACGAACGTCACGGCGTCCGCAACCGGCGCCTCGCCCGCGACCGTCGCGAAGTGGCTCAGGAGCGGGTTCACGTGCAGGTCGTACGCGCGCGAGTACGCCGCCTGCCCGTCGAGGAACTGGGTGTCCGTCTCGTTCGTGCCCGTGCCGAGACACGGCGGCACGTTGTACAGGCAGTCGTTCAGGCTCCCCAGCGTCGCCAGGCGGATCCCCGCGTGCGCCATCGCCGCCGCCTGCGTCGCGCGCACGGCGGGCGTGTTCGGGTCCTGGCGCGCGGCGATCAGCTCTGCCCCGGCGAGATACGTCTTCGGGCACGGCGTCGCGAGGTCGATCACCGTCTTCTTGTCCGCCGACACCCCCTTGAGCGGCGCGGAAATCGCCACCACGACGTCGATGTCGAGCTTCTGGTCGTCGGGCCGCGCGGCCTCGCGCGCGCCCTCCAGGAAGGCCAGATAGCCGCCGAGGCTGTGCGCGACGAGCGCGAAGTGCACCTTCGGGTGCTTCGCGCGGTAGTCGCGCAGCATCGCCTCGAGCGGCACCAGGTTCTGGTCCGAGGTGCGGTCGGTCAGCTCGCAGCCGTACGGCGCCGGATGCCACGTGCCGGCGGCGTCGACCGTGCCGCCGGCGTAGCTGAAGTCGAGCAGCTTCGCGCGGTCGTACCCCTTCGCGACGAACGCCGCCTTCAGGTGGTCGAAGGTGTGGTCCTCGAGCCCGTCCGGCACGGTGCCGTTGGCGTCGTACGAGCTGTACACACCCTGGATGAAGACGACGACGCGCGTGTTCGGCGGGTAGCACTTCGCCGAGAACGCGACGGCCGCCAGCGCCAGGAGCGCCAGCAGGAAGGCCGCCCGCGCCATGCGCCGCATGCTCATCCCAGGAACTCGTACCCGCCGGAGACGCCCTCCGGCTTCTGGTCGATGATCACGTTCACGCACGCCGGCTTGCCCGAGGCGAACGCGCGCTCGATCGCCGGGAAGATGTCGTCCGGCTCCGTGACGAACTCGCCGTGCCCGCCCAGCGCCTCGACGACCCTGTCGTAGCGCGCGTTGTCCGCGAGCCGCGTCGCCACGACGCGCTCCTCGCCGTACATCTTCTCCTGTCCGACGAGGATCTGGCCCCATTGCCGGTCGTTGCCGACGACCGAGACGACCGGCATGTTGAAGCGCACGAGCGTGTCGAAGTCGAAGCCGTTCAGCCCGAACGAGCCGTCGCCGTTCACCATCAGCACGCGCTTCTCCGGGTGCACGGCCTTCGCCGCGATGCAGAAGCCGGTGCCGACGCCGAGCGTCCCGAGCGGCCCCGGCCCCATGAACTGCCCCGGGTGGTTCACCGGCAGCACCTGCGATGCGGTCGCCACGATGTCGCCGCCGTCGCCGACGACGATCGTCTCGTCGTCGACGAACTTTGCCATCTCGTTGCACAGCCGCAGCGGGTGGATCGGCACGGAGTCGGAGTGCAGCCACTTCTGGCGCAGCTCCAGCACCTTCGTCTCGCCGTCCCGCAGCTTCGCGATCCACGCGTCGTGCCGCGGCGCGCGCGAGCCGGCCTCCGCGGCGATCTGCTCCAGCACGTGCTTCGGGTCGCCCTCGATGCCGACGTCGATGCCGCGGTTGCGCCCCAGCTCGTTCGGGTCGATGTCCACCGAGATCACCTTCGCGCCGGGGTTGATGCTGCGGCCGTAGCGCAGCCGGAAGTCCATCATCGTGCCCGCGAAGAGCACCACGTCGGCCTCGCCGAAGGCCGTGCGCCGCGTGCGGCTCATGAACTGCGGATGCTCCTGCGAGACCGTCCCGCGACCCATGTCATTGAGATAGATCGGCGCGTGCACGGCTTCCGCCAGCGCCTGCAGCGCGCCGCCGGCGTCCGCCCAGTACACGCCCGTGCCGCCCATCACGACGGGCCGCTCGGCGTTCGCCAGCAGCTCCGCCGCCTGCCGGATCAGCGCCGGGTCGCCCTGCGTGCGGCCCTCCGTCCGGTACCCGGCGGGGAGCGGTGCGTCGTCCTCCTCGAGCCGGCCGAAGAGGATGTCCGACGGGATCTCCAGGAACACCGGCCCGTAGCGGCCGGCCAGCGCGATGCGGAACGCCTGCGCGAGGTAGTCCGGGATGCGCTTCGTGTACGGTACGGTCGCCGCCCACTTGGTGATCGGGCGCATCATCTCGACCGTCCCGGGGATCTCCTGCAGCGCGCCCATCAGCGATGTGCCGAGCGGCGCCGCCCCGCCGATGACCAGCATCGGGCTCGCGTTCTGGTACGCGGTCGCGACCGCGGTCACGGTGTCCGTCACGCCCGGCCCCGCGGTCACGACGGCTACCCCGCAGCGGCGCGTCAGGCGCCCGTAGCCCTCGGCGGCATGGCCGGCGACCTGCTCGTGCCGGGTGTCGATGACGCGGATGCCTTCATCGAGGCAGCCGTCGTAGATGTTCTGGATGTGCCCGCCGCTCAGCGTGAAGATCGTGTCGATCCCCTCGCGCTTGAGCATCCGGGCGACGAGGTCGCCGCCGTCGATTTGCGCCATGCTCCCGCTCCTCGCTTGCTGCTTCGTGCTGCGAAGTGTACGGCGCGCGTGGTCGGCGCGGGAGCGGCGGAGTCGGGCGCTCAGGGCGTCGAGTCTGAGTCGAGCCAGGCGAAGAGCGCCCGTGCGGCGATCAGCACGCCCGCGAAGAACGTCACGGAGAGCCCTGCCCGGCGCTCGTCTGCCGGCAGCCATCGGCGAGGCGGGGTCGCCAGAAACGCGGGCGGCATGCGTGCGACGCCGGCGCGCGTCTCCTGGCCGGGAGTCGGGCCGCCGACACCCGGCCCATCGAA
This sequence comes from Dehalococcoidia bacterium, assembly GCA_035650575.1. GTDB lineage: Bacteria > Chloroflexota > Dehalococcoidia > DSTF01 > JACRBR01 > DASRHM01. The sequence continues at coordinate 7,635 of DASRHM010000091.1, forward strand.
GCGCCAGGCCCCGAGCCGCCGTGATTGGAATCGCATTGTCCGGCATTGTCGCGACCGTTGCACTGGCGGTCCGGGCAGCGTGGCGGCAAACGGCTCGACCCAACGCAAGCGGAACGGCGGCCCGAAGGCCGCCGTTCCGTGCTCCCGTGCGGTGGTCTGGCTTACCGCTCGCGGACGACGTCGCGGTCGTAGTCGACGCGCGACATGCGCTCGCCCGGGTCCACGACATGGTGCTCGCGGCGGAAGACGTTGGCGCAGATCGCCAGGATCAACCCGCCGACCATCCAGGTCATCGCTGACTGGAAGTCCGTGAGGTTGTTCGACCCGCCGATGTAGTCGAACGCGACCAGCAGGCCGATGACGCCACTCGCGATACCGAGCCCGGCCAGGATGGTCGCCAGCCCGTTCGCCAGCCACGTCTCGACGTCCTTCATCATGCTCGTGCCGCCGCGACTCGTGGTCTCGTAGTGTCCAGCGCGATTCATGGATTCACCTCCTCTGACTCGCTTCTGATCACAACGTACCGCGCCGAGCGGGCGCTGTGACCACGTCAACCGGCCCGATCGGCGGACTTGTCACGCGCGTGTTAGTGCGCATCGCCCGGACGTTGTGGAATTGCGAATCGCGCCGCCTCGGATCAGCGTTTCCGGCGCGGCTTCCGCGTCGGCTTGAGGATCGCGTTGCGATAGGTCTCCGCCGTGCCCGCGCCGTGCTTGGGCATCCGCTCGCGCTCGGCCTGCTTGCGCCGCGCGCGGCGCTCGGCACGCTCGTCCCGCGGCGCCTGCTCGCTCATCGGAACAGCGACTCGTCCCCCTGGTACAGGTCCTGGCCGTGGTTCACGCGGTCGCGCAGCAGGTGGCGGCTGTAGAAATGCTGCCCGCTCAGCTCTTTCGCCTCCTCCCCGCACAGCCAGATCGCCGCCTGGCCCATCGCCTCCGGCCGTTCGAGCATCGGGCTCACTGACGGCATCGTCTCGCTCAGGCGGTGGTACATCGTGCCGGGCGTCGGCACCCAGCCGAGCGGCGACAGGGCGAAGACGCGGATGTTGTGCTCCTTCTCCTCTGCCGCCAGCCCCTGGCTGAGTTCGCGCAACGCGTGCTTGGTGAGCTTGTAGCTGATGTTGCCCGCGCCCTCCTGGTCCGCGGCGATCGACGAGATGTTGAAGATCACGCCGTGGCGCTGCTCGATCATCGCCGGCAGCACCGCCCGGCAGCAGGCGATGGCGCCGCGCACGTTCACGCGCCAGATCAGGTCCCAGCGCTTCAGCGGCGTGTCCACCAGCCGCCCCGGCGCCATGATCCCCGCGTTGTTCACGAGGATGTCGATCCGCCCGAACGCCGCCAGCGTCGCTCGCACCATCGCGCCGATGCTGTCCTCGTCGGTGACGTCGCAGCGCACCGCCAGCGCGCGGACGCCGAGCTGCTCCAGCTCGCGCGCCGTCTCGTGGATGGTGCCGGGGAGCTTCGGGTCGCGGACCTCCTCGGTCCGCGCGGCGACGACGATATTGCACCCTTCCTTCGCGAACTCGCGCGCCATGTACTCGCCGACGCCGCGGCTGGCGCCGGTGATGATGGCGACGCGCCCCTCGAGTCTCTTCATGCCGCGCCCTTCAGGTTCCCTCGCCGGGCACACACCGTCCCGCCCGCGCGCATGCGCGTCCGGGGCAAACCTGCTGTAATGTCGCCGCCGCGGCGACCCTGCAGCGCCGACGGCCCGAGGGAGGCTGCACCGTGCCCGTCAACCCCAAGCGCGTCGACCACGTCAGTATGGCAGTCTGGAGCATCGACGAGCAGATCCCGTTCTTCACCGAGGTCTTCGGCTGGAAGGAGGCCGGGCGCTTCCGCAACGAGCAGGCGGGCTTCGCCGGCGTCGTGCTCGACGTGCCCGGCCCCGACGGCCAGCGCCAGATGCAGTGGGAGATCCTGGAGCCCATCGGCGAGGACAGCTTCATCGCCAAGTTCCTGCGCGAGCGCGGGCCCGGCCTGCACCACGTCACGCTCGAGGTCGCGGACGCCGACAAGGCGGCCGGCGCGCTCCGCCAGCACGGCATCGAGCCGTTCGGCGGGCCGCGCGTCTCGTACGACTGGAAGGAGTTCTTCGTGCATCCGCGCGCGTCCGGCGGCGTGCTGTTCCAGCTCTACGAGCAGCTCGAGGAGCCCCAGCAGGAGGAACAGAGCGGCGGCTAACCGCTGCTGCGCCGCCAGCAGCGTTCGCCGGCGACCCATGTCTCGCTGATGCGCAGCCCGTCGTCGAGCAGCACGAAGTCCGCCACCGCGCCGGCGCGCAGCTCCCCGTAGTCCGCGAGCCGCATCGCCCGCGCCGCGTTCGCCGATGCCATCGCGAGCGCCTCGTGCTCCCGCAGGCCCAGCTCGCGCGCGACGTTGCGCGCCATCGCGTCGAGCGTCGTGACGCCGCCGATGATGGTGCCGTCGCTCGCGCGCACCGCCGTCCCGCCCTCGACGCGGATCGGCACGCCTTCCCACTCCGCCTCGCCGTCCGGCGTGCCGGCGAGCGGCATGCCGTCGGTCACCAGCACCAGTTGCCGCATGCCCTTCGCGGCCAGCAGCACGCGCGCCGCCGGGTAGTGCACGTGCGCGCCGTCGCCGATCAGCTCCGCCGTCAGCGCGTCCGACGTGAGGATCGCGCCGATCACGCCCGGGTCGCGATGCCCGAACGGGCGCATCGCGTTGAAGCAGTGCGTGACGTGCGATGCCCCGGCGTCGATCGCCGCGCACGCCTCGTCGTATGTCGCGTCCGTGTGCCCGATCGCCGCGACCGCGCCGGACGCGACGACCGCGCGCACGAGGTCGAGCCCGCCGGGCAGCTCCGGCGCCACCGTCATCTGCCGCAGCGCGCCCCCCGCCGCCGCCGCCAGCTCCTCGTACTCGCGCACGGACGGTGGCCGCAACCAGCGGGGGTCGAAGGCGCCCTTGCGCGCCGGATTCAGGTACGGGCCCTCGAGGTGGAATCCCAGCATGCGTGCCGCGCCGGGCTCGCGCGCGCCGGCGAGCGGCGCCAGCGCGCGGAGCCGCCGCACGATCTCCGCGTGGTCGCGCCCGGACGTGCTGACCAGGAAGCCCGTGACGCCGCACGACACCGCCCAGCGCGCGAATCCGCGCACCTGCTTCGCGTCGTCGGTCATCAGCGAGAAGCCGCCCCCGCCGTGCACGTGCACGTCGATCAGCCCCGGCGCGAGCAGCCGCCCGCCGCCGTCGATGAGCTCCGCGTCGGGCGGCGGCGCTGCACCGCGGTCGAGCAGCGCCTCGATGCGCCCGTCGCGCACGACGATCCCGCCCGGGCGCACGCCGTCCGCCAGCACGAGTCGCGCGCCGGTGATCGCGAGCGACGCCGACGTCACGCCTGGCACGTGCGGCAGTAGCTGGTGATGCGCTGGTTCGGCGCGATCTCGGTGATGTGCGTCCCGCAGCGCGGGCAGCGCCCTTCGCCGGCCGAGCGCTTGCGGTGTACCTTCAGGTGGTCGCGCCACTCCTGGTAGTCCAGCTCATCCTTGAAGTGCGCGCGCAGGATCGGCAGGCTGCGCTCCATCGTCTTGTGCAGCCCGCGATACAGCGCGCCGATCTCGTCGTCCGACAGCGTCGTCCGGCGCCGGAACGGGTTGACCCGCGCCTCGAACAGGATCTCGTCGGCGTAGGCGTTGCCGACGCCGGCGATGAACTTGTGGTTCGTGAGGATGTTCTTGACGGCGCCGCTGTGCTTCCTGATGCGCGAGCGGAACTCCTCCTCGCTGACTTCCAGCGCGTCCGGCCCCATCTCCGCGAACTGCGGGATCGCCATCACGTCGTCGGCGTGCACGCAGTAGATCTTGCCCATCAGCCGCTCGTCGGCGTAACGGAGCTGCCAGCCGTTGTCGAGCGTCAGCACCAGGCACGTCTTGGCGGCCTTCTTCGCCGAAGGCTTCACGTACTGGAACCGCCCCGTGAGCATGGGGTTGATGACCAGCACGTACTCGTCGGCCAGCCCGAACAGCAGGAACTTGCCCCGCCGCAGCACCTCGCCGAAGCGGTTGCCCTGCAGCGCCGCCGCGACGTCCTTTGCCGGCGTCCGGTAGATGTACGGGATGTACGTCTCGGCCCGCACGATCTCGGCGCCGACGATGCGCTCGTTGAGGAACGCGCGGATCGCCTCCAGGTCGGGGATCTCCGGCATGCCCGAATTGTACTCGCGCCCGGAGCGCGGCCCCGTGATACGCTGATCGCCGCAGCGAGCGAGGGGAGGACGACGCATGCCGGGAGCGCTCGAGGGCGTCACCGTCCTGGATTTCACCGTGTTCCAGCAGGGGCCGCAGGCGACGATGATGCTCGCCGACCTCGGCGCCGACGTGATCAAGGTCGAGCCGCCGATGTTCGGCGACCTTGGCCGCGTCCTCGCGATGCACGGCCCCGACCGCTTCAGCGCCTACCACCTCGCGCACAACCGGGGGAAGCGCAGCATCACCCTGAACCTCAAGACGGAGGAGGGACGCGAGGTCGCGCGGCGCCTGGTGCTGCGCGCCGACGTCTTCGTGCACAATTTCCGGCCGGGCGCCATGGAGCGCCTCTCGCTGGGCTACGAGGACGTGCGCGCGCTCAACGAGCGCATCATCTACGCCCATGCTTCGGGCTGGGGCGCCCGCGGCCCGAAGGCCGAGCACCCGGCGTTCGACATCGCGGCGCAGGCGCGCGGCGGCCTCATGTCGATGACCGGCGAGAGCGATGGCGGGCCGCTGCCGGCGGGCGTCGCGATCGCCGATTACGCCGGCGCCGTGAACCTGGCGTTCGCCATCGTCTCGGCGCTCTTCGCCCGCGAGCGCACGGGCGTCGGGCAGAAGGTCGAGACGTCGCTCTTCGGCACGCAGATCGCCGCGCAGGCGTGGGAGTTGCAGTACTACATGGTGAGCGGCCGCATGCGGCGCTCCGGCCGCGGCCATGCCTACCTGCCGACGATCTGGCGCACCTTCCGCACGAAGGACGGCTGGGCCGTCGTCGGCGGCGTCGGCGACGACCGCTGGCCCGCGTTTTGCGAGGCCGTCGGCATGCCGGAGCTGCGCGACGACCCGCGCTTCGCGAACGCCGGCGCGCGCAAGGACAACCTGGACGCGCTCTACGCGCTGCTCGATGACAAGTTCCTCGCGAAGACGACCGGCGAGTGGATCGCGGTGCTCGAGTCGCACGACATGATCTGCGCGCCCGTCGCCACGTACGAGGACGTCGTCCGCGACCCGCAGGCGCGCGCCAACGGCTACGTCACGGAGGTCGACCACCCGACGCAGGGCCGCATCCCCGTCGTCGGCGCGCCATGGGCCTTCTCGGAGACGCCTGCCTCCGTCGCGCCGGCCGCCCCGGAGCTGGGCCAGCACACCGAGGAGGTCCTCCTCTCGCTCGGCTACGACTGGGACGCCATCGCCGCCCTCAAGGACGCCGGCGCGACCTAGCGTTCCCGGCTGCGCTCAGGCGAGCGCCGCCCGGGCCGTTCCCCAGCCCGCGCACGGCCTACCACTCCCCGCGCTCCCGCTCGGCAGCCTCCCGTTCCGCCTGCTCGCGGCGCTGCGCCGCCTCCGCCTCGTCGCCGAGCTGCGCCTCGCCGGCCTCGACGTCGCGCTTGATGTCGGCGGCCGCCGGGATGCGCGCCTCGAGGCGCTCGGCGAGCACCGCATAGAAGTTCACGCCCAGGTAGTGCAGCGGCTTCAGGTCCGCGTCATCGAGCAGCCATGCGTCCTCGAACGCCTCCTTCTCCGCGGACGCCGCGACGACCTTGCCGACGAACAGCGTGTGGTCGCCGATGGTGTAGGCGTCGTGCACGCCGCACTCGATCCAGCCGACGCAGCCTTCGAGCAGCGGCGCCTCGACCTTGCGCGCGCGGAACGTCGGCAGGCGCGTCAGCTCGAGCTTGTTCAGCTCGACGCCGGACACGCTGCCCAGGTACTGCACGTGGTGCAGCAGCTCGCGCGTCGGGATGTTCAGCGCGAATTCTTCGCTGTACCTGATCATGTCGTGCGTGTGTCGCGCCGGGTGCACCGCCAGGCCGACGAGCGGCGGGTCGATGCTCAGCGGCGTCGTGAAGATCGCCGGCATCACGTTCCAGTTGCCCTTCCAGGCCGTCGTGACCAGCGCCACGGGCCCGCCGCCGAGCAGCCGCCGCGCGTCCGCCTCCGGGATGCTGTGCCGCATGCGCGCATCCTAGCGCGCCGGCATTGCGGTGCCACGCCCCGACGCTGCCCGCGCGGGCGCCCGCCCCCTGCCTGCCGGGCAGCGCTCCGGCGGGACGGGCGGCGGGCGCTGCGATACGATGCGGCGATGGTCACTCTCGCGTACCTGGACTGCGCGTCCGGCGTCAGCGGCGACATGCTGCTCGGCGCCGCGATCGACGCGGGCGTCGACGTCGATGCGCTCCGCACCGAGCTGGCGAAGCTCGGCGTCGAGGGCTGGAGCCTCCGCGCCGAGCGGGTGACGCGCGCCGGCCTCGCCGCAACGCGCGCGCACGTCGAGCTGGCCGAGACGCCGCAGCCGCACCGCCGCCTGCCGGACGTGCTGCGCATCATCGAAGGCTCCGCGCTGCCCGACGCCGACCGCGAACGCGCTTCGGCGGTGTTCCGGCGCCTCGCCGAGGCCGAGGCGCGCGTGCACGGCGTCGCCCCGGAAGAAGTCGACTTCCACGAGGTCGGCGCGCTCGACGCGATCGTCGACGTGACCGGCGGCGTCGTCGCGATGCGGCTGCTCGGCGTGGAGGCTTTGTACTGCTCGCCGCTGCCCGCCGGGGCCGGCACCGCGCGCAGCGCCCATGGCCGCATCCCCGTGCCGGCGCCCGCCACGCTCGAGCTGATCGCCATGGCCGGTGCCCCGCTGCGCGATGCGTCCTCCGACCTGCCGATGGAGCTCGTGACGCCGACGGGCGCGGCGATCGTGACGGCACTCGCGCGCTTTAAGCGTCCGCCGATGACGGTGCGGCGCGTCGGCACCGGCGCTGGCGGGCGCGACCCGGAGGGCTGGCCGAACGTGCTCCGGCTGTGGCTCGGCGAGGCAGCCGAGCCGGCGCCGCGTCCGCGGATGCTGCTCATCGAGACGAACATCGACGACATGAGCCCGGAGATCTACGGCTACGTGCTCGAGCGCCTGTTCGCGGCGGGCGCCGCCGATGCCTGGCTGCAGCCCGTGCAGATGAAGAAGAACCGCCCCGGCGTGCTCGTCTCGGTGCTCTGCGCGCCGGAGCGCGAGCACGACGTGGCGCGCGTGCTGCTGCGCGAGACATCGACGCTCGGCGTGCGCGTGACGCCGGTGTCGCGCCACGAGGCGCAACGCGAGGTGTTCGAATTCGAGTCGTCGCTCGGCCCGGCGGCCGTGAAGGTGAAGCGCATCCCCGGCGACCCGCCGCGCGTCGCGCCGGAGTACGAGCACTGCCGCGCGCTCGCCGCGCGGCACGACATGCCGCTCGCGGACGTCTATCGCATCGTCGAGCGCGAGGCGCTCGAGCGGCTCGAGGCGTAGCGCCGCCTACTCGACGACGCGAGCGTCCTCGCCCTTGCCTTCGATCTTCAGCCGCCCCTCCGCCTGGAGCTTGTACAGGTGCGCGAGGACCTGGCCGGTCGCCATGCCGCGCAGGCGCTTGTCCAGCTCGGGGTAGATCGCCTTGAGCATCGACTTCACGTCGCGCTTGCCCTGTTCGATCAGCCCCAGCACCTGCGCCTCGCGCTGGTGGCGGTGGTCGATCAGCTCCTGGATCTTGCGCGCGGGCTCCTTCACCAGCGGCCCGTGCCCCGGGACGAGCAGCGCCGCGCCGGCGTCGCGCATCTTCTCGAGCGAGCGGAGGTATTCGGCCATGTCGCCGTGCGGCGGCGGCCCGATTGCCGCCGTGCCGACGCCGAGCACGTTGTCCCCCGCGAACAGCAGCGAGTCTTCCTCCAGCAGCAGGCAGAGGTGCCCCGCCGTGTGCCCCGGCAGGTGCATGCAGCGCAGGTGCAGCCCGCCGACGGTCAGCACCTCGCCGTCGGACACGCGCACGTCGGGCGTGGCCTTCGCGGCCTCGGCGCGCCACTTCCTCGCCTGCTCGCGCGCCTCCTTCTGGTCCTCCGGGATCTCGAAGTCGCCCGTCTCCTCCTCTTCGGCCGAAGTCAGCAACGGCTCCTCGTCCCGGTGCACGACGATCTGCGCGCCGGTCGCCGCCCGCAGCCGGTGCGCGCCCGACGAGTGGTCGTAGTGGTGATGCGTGAGGAAGATGTACTTCAGCCGCTCGACGCCCGCTTCGCGCAGCATCTCCATGCGCTGGTTGAACGAGTCGTCGTCGCTGAAGCCGCTGTCCACGAGCGCCGCCTCGCCCGCATCGCGCACGAGGAACACGTTCGGCGGGTACGGCTGCGGGAACCACGAGAGCTGCACGTGCAGGCTCGTGACGTGCGGCGTGATCTCGATCGCGGGCACGAGGCGCACCTCCTTCGGGCGCGCGGACCTCCGCGCGCCGCGGCGCGATCGTACGGGAGCGGCAGGCGTGGGTCGAGGGTGGCTAGACCGGGAGCGGCAGGTCGATCCGGTGGCGGCGCAGCTCCGCCATGATGCGCTCGCCCGTCGCCTCGTCCGGCTCGCAGAGCGGCAGCCGCAGCGGCCCGACATGGAAGCCCAGGCCGTTGAGCGCGTACTTCGCCGGGATCGGGTTCGTCGTGACGAACAGCGCGTCGATCAGCGGCAAGAGACGGCGATGGATCGCCGCCGCCTCGGCCGTGCGGCCCTCCAGCACGCCCTGCACCATCTCGGCGACCTGGCGGCCGACGAAGTGCGTCGCGACGCTGACGACGCCGTAGCCGCCGAGCGCCAGCGTGTGGAAGGTGTCAGCGTCGTCGCCGGTCCAGAGCCGGTAGCCCGGCCCCGCTTCCTCGATGATGCGCGCGGTCTGGGCCAGGTCCCCCGCCGATTCCTTGACCCCGATGATGTTCGGCACCTGCGCCAGCCGCAGCTGCGTCTCGACCGCGATGTTCACCGCCGTCCGGCCGGGGATGTTGTAGACGATGCACGGCAGGTCGACGGCCTGGGCGATCGCCGTGAAGTGCCGGTACAGCCCCTCCTGCGGCGGCTTGTTGTAGTAGGGCGTCGAGAGCAGCAGCGCGTCGGCGCCGGTGCGCTGCGCCTCGCGGCACAGTTCGATGCTGTCGGCGGTGCAATTGTCGCTGGAGCCCGCGATGACGGCGCCGCGCTCGCCCACGGCGTCCTTCACCTCGCCCCACAGCCGCACCTTCTCCTCGGTCGAGAGCGTGGGCGCCTCGCCGGTGGTGCCCGTCACGACGAGGCCGTCCGAGCCGGAGTCGAGCAGCGCGAGCGCGAGCCGCCGCGCCTGCGCGTAGTCGACCGCGCCGTCCGCCGTGAACGGCGTCACCATCGCGGTCAGGATGCGTCCGAGTTCCATGCAGCCTCTGGCGGGGACTTCCCGCCGATCATACCACCGCCGCCCGGGGCCGCGGCCTTAGACCAGCCCGCGCGCGATCATCTCCTCGGCGATCTGCAACGCGTTCAGCGCTGCGCCCTTGCGCAGGTTGTCGCAGGAGATGAACATCGCGATCCCGTTCGGGTTCGACATGTCCTCCCGGATGCGGCCGACGTACACCGCATCCTGTCCCGCCGCCGCCCGCGGCATCGGGTACAGGTCCACGGCGGGCTCATCCTGGACGACGACGCCCGGCGCCTCGCGCAGCACGTCCCGCACCTCCTCCGCCGACATCGGCCGCTCGAACTCGACGTGCGCCGCCACGCTGTGGCTCACGAACACCGGCACGCGCACGCACGTCGCGGAGAGCGCCAGGTCGGGCTCGTGCATGATCTTCCGCGTCTCCGCGGTCATCTTCCACTCTTCCTTCGTGTAGCCGCTGTCCAGGAAGGAGTCGACGTGCGGGAGCAGGTTGAACGCGATCTGGTGCGGGTACGCGTGCGGGATCAGCTCGCGGCCCTCCGCCCACGCGCGGGACTGGGCGGCGAGCTCCGCGACCGCCGCGGTGCCGGTCCCCGAGACCGACTGGTACGTGTCGGCGATGACGCGCGTCACGCGGTTCAGCTGGTGCAGCGGCCACAGGCACATCACGAGCGGCGTCGTCGAGCAGTTGGGGATGGCGAGGATGCCCTTGTGCCACTCGACGTCGGCGCCGTTGATCTCGGGCACGACGAGCGGCACGTCCGGCTCCTGCCGCCACACCGACGAGTCGTCGATGACGATGGCGCCCGCATCGCGGGCCATCGGCGCGTACTCCCGCGACGCCGCGCCCGAGGCAGAGATGAATACGAAGTCGGCGCCGGCGAACGACTGCGGCGTCGTCGCCTCGACCGTGATCTCCCCCTCCCCGAAGGGAATGCGCTTCCCGGCCGAGCGCTCCGTCGCCAGGAGCTTGAGCCCCTTCACCGGGAACCGGCGCTCGGCCGCGATCTTCAGGAACTCCGCCCCGACGACCCCGGTCGCGCCGACCACGGCGAAATTGTATTGCTTGCCGGACCGATGCGCAGCCATGACCACTCCCGAGAGGTTCGTACCGGTGATCCGATTGGACCGGGATGTTGCATGATACGGCCTGCCGTTGCCGGCGGCCAAACGGGTTCGCCCGCGCCGAAGAGGTCAGCCGAGGATGCGCGTGACCTCGCTCACGAGGTAGTCCGGCTCGAAGGGCTTGTTCACGAACGCGTCTGCGCGCAGCTCGGAGCGGACGCGGTCGGAGCCGTACGCCGAGAGGATGAGCACCGGCACGGCGTTGCCGCGGCGCCGCAGTTCGCGGAAGAACTCGCGCCCGTCCATCACCGGCATCTCCAGGTCGAGGACGACGACATCCGGCTGGCTGCGCTCGCACTCCTCGAGCGCCTCCGCGCCGTTGGTGGCCGTGAGCACGTCGAAGCCGTCGCCGCGAAACACGACCCGGAGCATGCGCAGGATCGAGGGGTCGTCATCGACGACGAGCACGAGCCGGGCCTTCGCCGCATGCCCATCGGCGGGGGCTGGCTCACGGCGGGAGGCGGGGGCCGCACCGTGGAGGCTTGTGGGGTCTGGCGCCGCCGCGGCGGGACCGGCGCCGTATTGGGCCACCCGGCCCAGGATCGAGAAGGACACTGACCACTCCCCTGCGGCCAGGCTCCCGCCGGACCGGCCGCTCGGCGGGTACTCTAGGCACTCGTGCCCAAAAGCTCAATCGGGAATTGGCGCGATTCGCCGCCTCCGGGCGAATCGCAATGCATCTGCAACGCCGGTGCAACGCCCGTGCGCGCGTCCGGCGCGCCGCTGCGCTCCACGGTGCAGCCGGGTCCTGTGTGAATTGCCCCACCTCGCACCCGAAGCTATGATCCCCGCGCGAAATTCGCAGCGAAGCGCGCCGCGGCCTGCGGACAGGAGGCATCGTGCTCCCATCGCATGAGTTCCCGGGCAACTACGTGTACTGGGTCTCGTTCGGCGCGGCGCTCGCCTTCTTTGCGTACTCGGTGGGCGTGCGGCTCGCCGTCTTCGTCCGCGCGAAAGGCGACAACCGCTTCGACCACCCCATCGAGCGCCTCATCTCGATGGTGCCCAACCTCATCCTCAACCAGCGCGTGGCGCGGCGTCGCTACTGGTACAGCGGCCTGCTCCACACGATGATCTGGTGGGGCTTCCTCGTCCTCCAGATCCGCACGCTCAACTTCCTCCTCAAGGGCTTCAGCGAAGACATCTCCTTCGAGCACCTCGGCGGCCAGGTGTACGACATCGCCGTCCGCGCGCCGATGGACATGTTCAACATCCTCGTCATCGTGGGCTGCCTGATGGCCGCCTACCAGCGCGCCTTCTGGAAGCCGGCGCGCATGACGTTCAACCTCGACGCGTGGCTGATCCTGTTCTTCATCGGCTTCCTGATGCTGTCCGACGTGTTCGTCAACAGCTTCGAGATCGCCACCGACCCGCATGCCGGCGAAGGCTGGTCGTTCCTCGCGTGGAGCCTCGCGCAGCTCTGGAACAACATCGGCATGTCGGAGAGCGTCAAGGAAGGCTTCCTGACGTTCTGGTGGTACGCCCACCTGTACGACTTCCTGCTCTTCCTGAACTACCTGCCGTACAGCAAGCACTCGCACGTGCTGACGGTGCCGTTCAACGTGCTGTTCCGGCGCATCGCGCCGACGGGCCAGCTCCAGCCGATCCGCGACTTCGAGACGGCCGAGCGGTTCGGCGCCGGCAGCGTCTTCGACCTGACGTGGAAGCAGATGCTCGACCCGTACACCTGCACCGAGTGCGGGCGCTGCGAGATCAACTGCCCCGCGTTCCTCACGGGCAAGGAGCTCTCGCCGAAGAAGATCATGCACGATATGCGCTACGCCCTCGAGCAGGAGGTGCGCAAGGTCTCGTCGCCGCTCTTCGTCTGGGACGCGCTGCGCCCGGGCAAGGCGGTCGAGGGCAACGGTGAGGTCAAGGAGCTGACGCTCATCGACGCCGTCGGCTTCAACCCCATCTGGGACTGCGTCACCTGCGGCGCCTGCCAGTACCAGTGCCCGGTGTTCATCGAGCACATCCCGGCGCTGCAGGACATGCGCCGCTTCCTGACGATGAACGAGGCCAACATGCCGGAGACGGCGGCGGCGACGCTGATGCAGATCGAGCAGCGCGGCCACCCCTGGCGCGGCACGCCGTTCACGCGCACCTCGTGGATGGAAGGGCTCGAGGTGCCGGCCTTCGACGGCTCGCAGGAGTACCTGTACTGGGTCGGCTGCTCGGGCGCCCTCGTCGACCGCAACATCCCGACGACGCGGGCCGTCGCGCGGCTCCTGAAGGAAGCCGGCGTCAGCTACGGCTGCCTCGGCGAAGAGGAGATGTGCAACGGCGACCCGGCGCGCCGCCTCGGCAACGAGTACCTCTACCAGACGCAGGCGCAGGCGCTCATCGAGCTGTTCAAGGCGAAGGGCGTGCGCAAGGTCATCACGAACTGCCCGCACTGCTTCAACACCATGACGAACGAGTACCCCCAGTTCGATGGCAAGTTCGAGGTGGTCCACCACAGCGCCTTCCTCGCGAAGCTGCTGCGCGAAGGCGCGCTGCGACCGAAGAACGAGATCCCGCTCGCGGTGACCTACCACGACTCCTGCTACCTCGGCCGGCACAACGGCATCTACGACGCGCCGCGCGACATCGTCGAGGCGCTGCCGGGCGCCGGCCTCGTCGAGATGCCGCGCAACCGCGAGAACTCGTTCTGCTGCGGCGCCGGCGGCTCGCACATGTGGGTCGAGGAGACGAAGGGGAAGCGCATCAACGTCGCCCGCACCGAGGAGGCGTACAGCACCGGCGCGCAGGTCGTCGCGACCGCCTGCCCGTTCTGCATCCAGATGTTCCAGGACGGCATCCCGACGGTGCAGCCGGACGAGGACAAGCGGATGAAGACCTTCGACGTCGCCGAGCTGCTCGAGCTCACCGTGATCGGCCGCCCGTCCGGCAACGGCGCGGGCACGCTCGACGCCGCGACGCACGAGGCGCTCGCCGCGCCCGCGCAGCCCGTCGCCGCGACCGGCGCGCCGGAGGGCGAGACCGAGAGCGCCTAACCGCCCGCTTTCGCCTCGCCCGCCGCGCCGCGACAATGCCGGCCGTGGCCGCGCCTGACTTCCAGATCGCCTTCTATGGCGGCGCCGGCACCGTCACTGGCTCGAAGCACCTGTTGCAGGCGGGCCGCCGCCGCGTGCTCATCGACTGCGGCCTGTTCCAGGGGCTCAAGGAGCTGCGCCTGATGAACTGGCGCCCGCTCCCGTTCGAGCCGTCATCCCTCGACGCGGCCGTGCTCACGCACACGCACATCGACCACTGCGGCTACTTCCCGCGGCTCGGGGCGGCGGGCTATCGCAACGACGTCTGGTGCTCGCCCGCTACCCGCGAGCTCGCGCCGGTGCTGCTCGCCGACGCGGCCAAGCTGCAGGAGGAGGACGCCGAGTACGCGAACCGCAAGGGCTTCAGCAAGCACCACCCGGCGTTGCCGCTCTTCACCGAAGCCGACGTGCGCCGCGTCATGGGACAGTTTCGCAAGCTGGACTACGGCGCCGAGCGCGAGGTCGCCGAGGGCGTGACGCTGCGCCTGCACGATGCGGGCCACGTGCTCGGCTCGGCCTTCGCGGAAGTGAGCGCGCGCGCCGGCGGCGCGGAGTTGCACGTGGTCTTCAGCGGCGACGTCGGCCGCTACGGCGTGCCGGTGCACGTCGACCCGCAGCCGCTGCCCGCCTGCGACGTGCTCGTCATCGAGTCCACCTACGGCGACCGCCCGCACGACCGCACCCCGCTCGACGCGCAGATCCGCGCGCCGTTCCGGGCGGCGCTGGAACGCGGCGGCACGATCCTCATCCCGGCGTTCGCGCTCGCCCGCATCCAGGTGCTCACGGTCGTCCTGCGCGAGGCGATGGCGTCCGGCGCCATCCCGCGCGTGCCGGTGCACATCGACAGCCCCATGGCGGTTGAGATCACGGCGATCTACCACCGCTATGCCGAGGCAGGCGCGCTCGACCCGGACGTCGATGGCGACGGCTGGCGCCGGCTCTTCCCGCCGGACGTGCACCTGCACGCCACCGTCGGCGAGTCGAGGCAGCTCAACGACCTCCCCGGCGGGCGCATCATCCTCTCATCGAGCGGCATGCTCACCGGAGGGCGCGTGCTGCACCACCTGCGACGGCTGCTGCCCGACGCTCGCAACCTGATCGCGCTGGCCGGATACCAGGCGCCGGGGACGCGCGGCCGCGCGCTGCTCGAGGGCGCGCCGACGCTGCGCATGCATGGCGCCGACATCCCCGTGCGCGCGCAGGTGATGAAAATCGAGGGGCTCAGCTCGCACGCCGACGGCGACGACCTGCTGCGCTGCGCACGGCGCCGTCGCCGCCGCGGGCGGTGTACGTCACGCACGGCGAGCCGGAATCCGCGCAGGCCTTCGCCGCGCGCATCCGTGAGGAGCTTGGCGTCGAGACCCACGTGCCGGCGCTCGGGGACACGGCCGATCTCTCGCGGGCCCTGGCGGCGGGCTGAGCGCAACCCGCCCGCTGGCATGCGCCGGCGCCGCTCGCTGACGTCGCGCGCTTTGAGGTCGCGCGCGGTCCGCGTATGCTCGCGTGATGCCCGGTTGGGCGCCGGCGCCGCGCAGCGACGCCATTGGCCCCGCAGAAGCAAAAGATGACAAAACGAGCCCGCATCGCGCGCAGGACGGGACAACGCGGCCCGGCGCCCCCGCACTGTTCGCCGTTGCCCCCTGACGCCGCATCCGGGATCGTGCGTGCGCACAGGCACGACGGGAGGACGCATGGGACCGCTCGAAGGCATCCGCATCCTGGACTTCACGTGGGCGCTTGCCGGCCCGTTCGGGACGATGATCCTCGCGGACATGGGCGCCGAGGTCTGGAAGATCGAGCCGGCCGCGATGACGGAGGAGGAGCGCGGCCCGGGGCCGATGGCGCACGGGTTCAACATCTACTTCTTCAGCGTGAACCGCGGCAAGGACAGCATCGCCCTGGACCTGAAGCAGGATGAAGGACGCGCGCTGGCGCTGTCGCTGGCGGAGCACGCCGACGTGCTCACGGAGAACTTCTCGCCGGGCACGATGGCCTCGCTGGGTCTCGGCTACGACGCCGTGAGCGCGCGCAACCCGCGCATCATCTATGCCTCGACGTCGGGCTTCGGGCAGACCGGCCCGGACGCCGCCCGCGGCGCGGTCGACGTCATCGTGCAGGCGATGAGCGGGCTGATGAGCATCACCGGCTTCCCGGACGGGCCGCCGGCTCGCGTGGGGTACTCGATCGCCGACATGGCGGCGGGGATGTTCACCGCGATCGGGGTGCTGGGCGCGCTCGTGGAGCGCGGGCGCAGCGGCCGCGGACAGTACCTCGACGTCAGCATGCTCGACTGCCAGATCGCGCTGCTCGAAGGGGCGATCACTCGGTACCTCGCGACGGGCGTGCCGCCCGGCCGCATCGGCACCCGCCACCCGCTCATCACGCCGTTCCAGGCGTTCGCGACGGCGGACGGCGACATCGTCGTCGCGAACGTCAAGGACTGGACGCTGTTTTGCGCGCTCCTCGGGCTCGACGAGCTCGCGCTCGACCCGCGCTTCGCAACGAACGAGCTGCGCACGCAGCACCACGCGGAGCTGGAGCCGTTGCTGGCGGCGGCGTTCGCGCGCGAGCCGGCCGCGCACTGGCTCCGCGAGCTGGCGCCCGCGTGCCTGGTCGCCCCGGTGAACACGATCCCGCAGGCCGTTCAGGAGCCGCAGGTGCGCCACCGCGAGATGCTGGTGGACGTGCCCGCGGGCGCTGAGCGGATGACCGTGGTCAACTCGCCGCTGAAGTACTCGCGCACGCCCGTGCGCGTCGCGCGCGGCGCCGACCCGGCCGGCGGGCACACCCGCGCGGTGCTGCGCGAGGTGCTCGGGCTGGGCGACGACGACCTGCGCCGGCTCGAGGAAGCCGGCGTGATCGGCGCGGCCCGCCTCCCGGGCTGACTACGGCGCGATGTTCTGGTTGAGGCGGAAGAAGTTCTGCGGGTCGTACTTGCGCTTCAGCGCCTGCAGGCGCGCGAACTTCTCCGGCCCGTAACTCCGCCGGACGCGGTCCTCGCCCTCGTCCATCAGGAAGTTGACGTAGGCGCCGCTGTTGTGCGGCTCCAGGTCGCTCCAGAGCTTCTTCACCCACTCGCGCTCGGGCGGGAACGCCGCCGGGTCGGGCGAGTTCCCCGTGATGTTGAACGTGAACGCCGATCCGCGCCCGTTGAACGCGCTCGCGTCTTCGGGTACGCGCGCCATCGCGCCGCCGAGCTGGAACGCGACGATCGCGCTGGTCGGCGAGCCGATCGCCATCCCGTGCCGCACCACGACGTCGATCACGTCGTCGCTCAATCCTGCGACGTCGCAGGAGCGGAAGTAGTACGACCAGCCGCGCGGCAGGCCCGCGTCGAACATCGCCTGGTGCGCGAGGAATGGCTTCGGCGCGCAGAGGTCGACGAGCGGCGGCGCGAAGTCGCGCAGCGGCTGCACGAGCCGCTGTCCATCCTCGACCGGCCCGGCATGGCAGGCGACGACCATCACGACCCTCCGGCCGTGCACCTCCGCCGGGATCACCGGCAGCGACGGCGCCTTGCGCAGGACCACGCCGGTCGTCATTTCGTCGGGCAGCCCGGCGGCCCACTCGCGATAGAAGCGCAGGAGCTTCGGGGCGTCCTCCATCGGCCAGGCCATCGGGCCGGCGAGGACGGTCGGGCCGAGCGGGTTCAAGCGGAACTCGAACTCCGTGACGATGCCGAAGTTCGCGCCGGCGCCGCGGATCCCCCAGAACAGGTCGGCGTTCTCGTCCTCGCTCGCGCGCACCAGGTCGCCGTCCGCCGTCACCATGTCCACCGACAGCAGTTGGTCGGCGGTGAGCCCGTACTTCCGCATGAGCCAGCCGATGCCGCCGCCGAGCGTGAGCCCCGCGAGCCCGGTGGTCGTCACGATGCCCGCCGGCACCGCCGTCGCGAAGGCCTGCGTCTCACGGTCGAGCTCGCCGAGGAGCACGCCCGCCTGCGCCCGCACGGTCGTGCGGTCCGGGCTCACGCGCATGCCCTTCATGAGCGACAGGTCGATGACGAAGCCATCGTCGCAGACGGAGAGGCCCGGGAAGCTGTGGCCGCCGCTGCGGACGGCGGTGGTGATGCCGCTCGCGCGCGCCGCCTTCACCGCGGCGATCACATCGGCGACGCCGGCGCAGCGGGCGATCAGCGCCGGCCGCCGGTCGATGTCGAAGTTCCACACGCGCCGGTGCACCTCGTACGCGGGGTTGTCCGGCGCGATCAGCTCGCCGCGGAATACCGGCGCGAGCTGCTCTGTGATCTCCGTTGCGCTGCCGGCCGGCCTCACTTCCGTCGTCATGGCGCCTCCCGTGTCGTGGTGATTCTGCGGTCCTTTCGCCTAGTGGATCCCCGGCCACGGATACACCGCGCCGTCGTGCCACTCGGGGTCGGCGACGAGTAACTCGCGCATCCGCTGGTACTCCGCGTCCTGCTCCGGGCTTGCGGCGTTCGCGCGATAGCTCGCCTCGTCGCGGAACACGGCGACGCCCCAGACCTCGTCGCCGCCGGTGTCGAACATGTAGGCGGCGCGCATCATCGCCGGCTCGCGCTCGCGGTCGCCGAGCAGGATGTCCATCAGGTCCTGCTTCTTGCCCGGCTTCACATTCATGCGGAACAGCGAGCCGAACATCGTCGTGCTGGTAGCGGTCACTTCGTCCTCCCGGGCGCTCGGGCCCTGATCGTATGCCGGATTGAAGCCTCGGTCGATGCCGGGAGGCGCCCCGTTGGGCGCCTCCCATACCGGCGCTACGCCGCCTTCGTGCAGATGTAGTAGGCGTTCATGATGTCGCCCTCGACGTGCTCGATGCGGACGTTCTTGAACCCCGCCTCCGCGAGCAGCTCGCGCGCCTTCTGTTCGCCCCACATCGTGCCCAGCCCCTCGCCGCCGAGGGCGAGCGACACGGTCATGCAGTGGAACGTCGAGATGGCGTAGAACGCCGCCGCCATCGGGTGCTCCATGTTGCCGGCGTGCGTGCTGTCCGCCGCGATGTCGACCATCAGGAACGTCCCGCCCGGCCGCAGGGCGTCGTAGATGCCCTTGAGCACCTTGCGCGGGTGCGCCTGGTCGTGGATCGAGTCGAACGCGGTGATGAAGTCGAAGCTCTCGCTGATGCCGAGCGAGGTGACGTCCTTCTCCTCGAACCTGGCGTTCGACAGTCCCATCGCCTTCGCCTCGTCACGCCCGGCGGTGACGCCTTCCGCCGAAAAGTCGAAGCCGGTGAAGCGGCTGGCGGGGAACGCCTGTGCCATCAGGTTGACCGCGTGGCCCTGGCCGCAGCCCACGTCGGCCACGTCGATGCCGGACTGCAGGCGGTCCTTCAGACGCGGCACGAGCGCGAGCGTGACGTCGATCAGGGTGGCATCGAACACCTGGGCGCTCAGCTCCGCCATGAGCTGCTGGAACTTCGGGAACATCGAGTACGGCGCCCCGCCGCCCTGGCGGAAGCTCTCGACGATCTTGTCCTCGACGTGGCTGACGAGCGGCAGGAACGACGCCATGACGGCCAGGTTCCCCGGCCCCGCTGCGCGGGTGAGGGACGCGGCGTGCTCGGCCGGCAGCCAGTACGTGCCTTTCACCGGGTCGTGTTCGACGATGCGCGCGGTGGTCATGCCGCCCAGCCACTCCCGCACGTAGCGCTCGTTGAGCCCGGCTGCCTGCGCAATCTGCGCCGACGTCGAAGGCGGCAGCGACGCAAGCTTGTCGAAAAGCTCCAGCCGGTGGCCGACGCTGACGAGCAGCGCCGCCATGCTGTTGTTGAGCAGTCCTACCATTTGACCGGCGAACGCTTCCGCCTTCGCCTGGTCGATCGTCTGGACGGTCATTTCCGCACCTCCTGCATGATCCTGGTCGAGCTGGCGCCGGGGTTCGCCAGGCGGCGGGCGATGCGCGCACCGCCGTCCGGCGATCCCGAGCGGCCGCCAGCTTCGCACGAGGGCGTCCGCGCGGCATCGTGGAAACCACGCAAATCGACGCCGGGACGGAGGTGCCTACGCATGCCGTTTGGCGCGGAGCGCGTAGGAAGTCAGCCGGTCGCGGAGGAGCGTCGGAGCGCGTACGCCGTGGCGTCGGCGCGGTTGCGCGCGCCGATCTTGGCATAGATGTTCGTGATGTGGCGCGCGGTCGTGCGCGGACTGAGGGTCAGTCGCTCCGAGATCTGCCGGGTGCTCAGCCCGCGCGCGATGAGGTCGAGCACCTCCTCCTCGCGGGCCGTGAGCGCGTCCGGGGCGTCGGCAGCCAGCCGGCGCCGCGCCATGAGCTCCCGGTCGATCTTCGCCTGGAGCGCGCGCAGGCCGAGATCGCGCGCGATGCCGAGGGAGGTCCGCAGGAGATCTCGCGCGCGTCCCCGGTCGCCCGGGCGCCGCCGGGCGAGGAGCAGCCGCGCGTACTCGAACTGCGAATGCGCGAGCCACGGGCGGCCGCCGGTGCGCGCATTCATCTCGATCGCCTGCGCGAAGCGGCGCTCCGCATCATCCGTTCGGCGGGCGGCGACGGCGAGGATCCCCAGGTAGTGTGCCGCGGCGCCCACGCAGGCCACGCCCTCGGAGACGACGATGTTGCGCTCCTCGTAGGGGAGGAGCAGGTCGTAGAGCTGCTCGGCGCGCAGGCCATCGCCGAGCGCAGCGCAGACCAGCGCGGCGAGCACGATGATCGTGAGGCGGCTGTCCTCGTTCGGCAGGGAGGCGAATCGGTCGGCCGCGAGCGCCTCGAACGCCGCCCGCGCCTGCGGGATGCGTCCGTCCTCCGTTTCGATGAATGCCAGGACGGCGCTCCAGAGCTTCGTGCCGGGCTCGTTGTGGTGCGACGCTTCGGCGAGCGCGCGCAGCTCCCCGAGCCGGCCCTGCTGCCAGCGGACGACGAGCAGCTGTCCGCCGAACGCGGCGATGAGGTTCTGGCCTTCGGCGCGGCGCCCCAGCTCGAGCGCGCGCTGGGCGAGGCGTTCGCCCTCGTCGAGCTGCCCGTAGAAGATCGCCATCATCGCGCGGCGCACAGCCGCCTGCCAGATGAAGATGGGCTGGCGGCTCTCGGCGGCGAGGCGCTCGTACGCATCGAGCTCAGCCTCGGCCGCGGCCACGTCCCCCAGCTCCATCAAGTCGGCGATGCGCGGGCGCTGGCCCCAGAGCGCGACCGTGGGCTCGCCGATCTGCGGCGCCAGGGCGAGGATTTCGGTGGCCGCGGCCAGGCGCTCCTGCAGCCCGGCCGGCTCCCAGAGCGCGGCGTGCAGCACCTGCAGCGCGCGGGCGAGCGAGAGCCTGTCTTGCGCGCGGCGCGCCGCGGCGACGGCTTCGCGGGCGCGCGCCTTGACCTCCTCGGGCTCGCCCGCGTAGAGCAGCTGCAACGCCAGGCGCGAGAGGATGCGCGAGCGCGTCGACTCGTCGTCTTCAGGGACGACGGCGAGCGCGGCGCGCAACAATTCGACGGCTTCGGCATCGACGGAGCTGATGCGCGGCCAGGAGCGTGCGAACCCGAGCGCGGCGCGCACGAGCAGGGGCGCCGCATCGATCGTCCGCGCGAGCGCTGCCGCCTCGCGGAACGCGGCGCGCGCGACCTCCGAGTCGCTGACGCGCTTCAGCGCCTCGGCCGCGGCAAGCAGCAGCTCGCAGCGCTGCCGGCGCTCATCGGGCGGCACCAGCTCCAGCGCGCGGAAGTACAGCGCCGCCGCCTGCTCGAACGCGGTCGCGGTCATCGCGCGGCTGGCGGCGGCAAGCGCATGTCGCACGGTCCTCGCCGGCTCGGCGAGCGAGCCCGCGCGGAGGAGATGGTGCGCGATATCGGCCTCGCGGTCGTCGCCGGCGGTCCGCGACGCGATCGCGTCGGCGAAGCGCAGGTGCAGCCGCTGCAGGCGCGGCAGCGAGACGCTGCCGAGGAGCGTCTCGCGGATCAGCTCGTGCGTGAAGCTGAGCCGGACCGCCGCCCCGGCCCTGCTCGACGTAATGAGATGGGCGCGCTCGGCTTCATCGAGCGCGTCCAGCAGCGCCCCCGGCGGCACATCGACGGCGGCGGCGAGGACGTCGTACTCGCAGCCGCGACCGGCGACGGCCGCGGCGACCAGGGTCGAAGCGCAGGCATCGCCGACGCGCCGCAGCCGCTGCGCGATGACGGCGCGCACGCTCTCGGGGACGACGTCGTCCTCCACGAGCAGCGGCGCGACGATCCATTCGCCCGCGTCATCGAGGAGCCGGCGTTCTTCGAGCAGGTGCGCGACGATCTGCTCCACGAAGAACGGGTTGCCGCCGGTACGGGCGTATACGCGCGAGACGATTTCGGGCGGCGGCTCGCGCCCGGCGAGCGCCGCGATGATGCGCGCGACGTCGTGCTCGGCAAGGTCGCCGAGCTGCAGGACAGACGCACCGCGCGTCCGCCGCGCCTGGTCGACGAGCCCGCCGAGCGATGCGCCCGGCGCTCGCCGTTCGTCCGCCGCCGCGACCTCATCGGGGCGATACGTCGCGAGGACGACGACGCGCCGGTGCGGCACGAAGGTCACGAGGTGACGGATGAGCAGCATCGTCGGGGCGTCCGCCCAGTGAAGGTCTTCGACGATCAGCAGCAGCGGCCGCGCCCTGCTCGCGCGGTCGAAGAAGTCGCGCACCGCCGCGAACACGTCCTGCCGCTCGTGCTCCGGCGGCACCGGGGCGAGCACCGGGATATCGGGCAGGACGATGCGCAGATGCGGCGCGACGGCGGCGAGCTGAGGCGCGGAGACGCCCATCGCGGCGCGAAGGTCGTCCGGCGGCATCATCGACGCGGCGGACTCGAGCATTTCGAGCAGGGGGAGGTAGGGGAGGGGTGGTTCCCCCTCCGGGCAGCGGCCGGTGAGGACGAGGGAGCCGGCGTCGGTGGCGAACTGCGCCGACTCCTCGCAGAACCGGGTCTTGCCGGCGCCCGCATCGCCGGCGACGAGCGCGAAGCTCCCTCTGCCGGCGGCCGCTTCAGCGACCATCCTGCGGACGGCTTCGAGCTCGTCCTGGCGCCCGACGAACGGCGTCCGCGGCGCGATTTCCGGCTCCGTGCGTATCGCCACGGCCGGGCACCTCCGGCGGAGATCGGCCCCGAGATTTGGTGGCCAATTATACGCTTATGACACGCGCGCGACGGTCCGGGCGGGCGGCAGCTCGGACCGGGGCGCGGATCGTTGACCATGCGGCGTGGGACGCGGTACCTTAGTTAGCGCTTGCTAATGCCCGGCGCGCCTGCGTGGGCGCGCCGCTGCTTTCGGGAGGGAGAGCCATGGCCGAGCCGGTGAAGGACTGGACCGCCGACTACGACATCTTCGCGCCGGAGTACATCAAGAATCCGTTCCCGATCTGGGACGAGATCCGCGAGAAGTGCCCGGTCGCGCACACCGACCGCTGGGGCGGGTCGTTCATGCCGACGCGCTACGAGGACCTGTTCAACATCGCGCGGGACATCGAGCACTTCTCCTCGCGCGACGTGCTGGTCGCGTCCGTCATGCCGGCGCCCGAGGACGAAGAGCGCATGCGCGCCGAGTGGGACGAAGACGAAAACGAGGTGATGGTCCAGCAGTACAACGTCGGTGCGCCGCCGATCACCTCGGACCCGCCGGTGCACACGTGGGCGCGCAAGCTGCTCCTGCCGCCGTTCTCCGCGAACGCCGTCGCGAAGTACGAGGACGAGACACGCGAGCTGTGCCGTGAGCTGATCGATGGCTTCATCGACAAGGGCACGGCGGACGGCGCCGGCGACTACGCGCAGCAGATCCCGCCGCGCGTCATCGCCAGCATGCTCGGCATCCCGAAGGACATGGCCGGCACGTTCACCGAGTGGGTGCGCGGCTTCCTGGAGCTGGGACTGACGAACCCCGAGCTGCGGGAGCAGTCGGCGCGCAGCATCTTCGAGTTCATGAACGCGCAGATCCAGGAGCGGAAGGAAAAGCCGGGCGACGACCTGGTTTCCTACCTGCTGCAGGCGAAGGTCGATGGCGAGCCGGTGCCCGAGCCGCACATCCTGGGCACGTGCTTCCTGCTGATGGTCGCGGGGATCGACACGACGTGGAGCTCGATCGGCTCGGCGCTCTGGCACCTGGCGCAGCACCCGGACGACCGCAGGAAGATCATCGAGCAGCCGGAGATCATCGGCAACGCCGTCGAGGAGCTGCTGCGGGCGTACTCGCCGGTGACGATGGCGCGCTACGTCGCCGCGGACACCGAGTACGCAGGCTGCCCGATCCCGGAGGGCAGCAAGGTGCTGATGAACTTCCCGGCGGCGAACCGCGACCCGCGCGTCTTCGAGGACCCCGACAAAGTGATCCTGGACCGCGAGAAGAACCCGCACATCGCGTTCGGCGTGGGCATCCACCGCTGCGCCGGCTCCAACCTCGCCCGGATGGAGATGAAGGTGGCGATCGAAGAGTGGCTCAAGCGCATCCCGGACTTCCGCCTCGCCGACCCGGCGAGCGTCACCTGGGCGGGCGGGCAGGTGCGCGGGCCGCGGAAGATGATGGTGGTCTGGCCCGCATGAAGGTGAAGAAGGTCAAGGTCGACAGCGAGAAGTGCCAGGGGCACAACCGCTGCTACGCGCTGGCGCCCGGCATGTTCAAGGTCGATGACTACGGATACGCGCAGCCGCAGGGCGATGGCGTGCTGGCGGACGAAGACGACATCGAGCTGGCGCAGCGGGCCGTCGACAACTGCCCCGAGCGCGCCATCTACATCGTCGAGGAAGAGGAGTAGGCCGCTTCCCGCGCTTCTTCGACGAGCCGCGCCCAGCGGCCGGCTGACGCGAGGAAACGGCGGAGCTTGCCACGCCGCAGCGCGCCCGCGACGGCGGCGTGCGCTGGCGCGCGTCCGCGCGCATCCGGCACCGCGAGCGCGCGCCGGGCGATGAAGTCGACCCACCGGAGGTTCGTCGCCAGCATCTCCGCCAGGTCGCTGGCCGCGAAGACATGCGGCGCGCCGCCGGCCGCGCGGTAGCCGTCGAAGAACGCGCGCAGCAACGCCGGATCCGGCTCGCCGAGGTGCGCGCCGGCCCACGTGAGCGCCGTGTTCGCGAGATCGTGCCGGGGATGTACGGGGCCCGCCGCGTCCCAGTCCACGAGCAGGAGCGCGCCGTCCGGCGCGCGCACGAAGTTCTTCTTGTCCGCGTCGCGGTGGCCCAGCAGGAGGGGCAGACGGTCGGCGTGTGCGGCCGCGATGTACGCCTCCGCCTCGGCGATGACGGGCAGGTACGCGCGAAGGTCGTCCGTCCAGGGCGCCCGTTGCGCTTCGGCGCGAAGGGCGAGCGTGCGCCAGTACGCCTCGCCCTCGATGCGCAGCGCCTCGCGCGCCGTCACGCCCGCCGCCATGCCCAGCGCGTGGATGCGCGCCACGATGCCGCCGACGCGGGCGACGTCGTCCGCCGGGTAGACGGCGTCGTTTCGCAGGCTTTCGCCCTCGACCCATGCGTGGGCGCGCACGGTCGCCTTCTGCCCGTCCGCTCGATTGACCTGCGCGAGGCAGCCGCCGGTCGCGGCGGCCGGGACGGGGCGCGGCATGGCGATCCCCGCCGCGAACGCGGCGCGCTCGAGCGTGAACGCGCGCTCGTACCACGCCTCGAGGTCGGGCGGGCCCCACGTGCGGTCGAGCACCTTGACCGCGAACGTGCCGCGCGAGGTCTCGAGCCGCCAGAGCCGGTGCGTGAGGCCGCCTGCGACCGGCGTCATCGCGCCGGCCGGGTCGCCGAGTCCGAACGCGGCGCACACCGCTCGGGGGTCCAGGGCTGCGGTTCCGGTCACGGGTGCGCGGGCGTGATCTGCCGCGCGTCGCCCGCGCGCTCGAGGCCGTGCGTTTGGGAGAGGAAGTCGGTGAAGAGGATGGCGGCCAGCCCGCTCCGCGCTTCGCTCACGGGGGGAGTGTATTCGACGGCCAGCGCATGCGCGCGCGGGGTGCGCGACTATCCGGCAAACGGCGCGAGCAGGGCCATCGGGTCGTGCGCAACGCCGGCGCGGTACACCGTGCGCACCCGGCCGACGTTCCCGACGTCGGCGAGGGGGTCGGCATCGAGCAGGACGAGGTCGGCGCTCTTCCCCGGCTCGACCGAGCCGGTCTCGGCGTCGATGCGCAACGCGCGCGCGGCCTCGATCGTCGCGGCAGCGAGCGCGTCCGCCGGCGACAGGCCGGCGGCGGCGAGCAGCCGGAGCTCGCCGTGCAGCGAGAAGCCGGGCACGAGAAACGGCACCGCGCCGACATCCGTGCCCGCAGTCACGCGGCCGCCGATCT
This sequence comes from Dehalococcoidia bacterium, assembly GCA_035650575.1. Lineage (GTDB taxonomy): Bacteria > Chloroflexota > Dehalococcoidia > DSTF01 > JACRBR01 > DASRHM01. Next base: position 33,381 of record DASRHM010000091.1, read on the forward strand.
CGTGGTAGCGGCGCACGAGGTCGCCGCACTGCGCGTGCCCGCGCTCGGCAAGAGCGCGCGCGTCATCGGACTGCGGGCGCTCGTTCTGGCGGCCCAGCTCCCACGCTGCGACCAGCTCCTTGCGGACGTAGCGCAGGCGCTCATCCGGCGCCGGGCGCGGGGTGCCCAGGCCGGTGCGCGTGATGTCGAGCGTGGCATCCAGCGTCACGCCGCGCTCGCGCATCGCTTCCAGCAGCGACTGCGCGCCGGCCGCATCGAGGTCGGCGTCGGCCCAGCCGGCGAGCAGCGAAGTCCAGAACGCCGGGTCGCTCATCGATGCGGTTGCGCCGTCGAAGCGCGCCCGCTCATCGACGACGTCGTTGTACAGGGTGATGATCGCGTGCTCGAAGCCGTCGATTCCGTCGGCGACCGCCTCCGACGCGCGCGTGCGGCCGAGATGCCCCGTGACGGGCACGCGGCCGGCGACGCGCGAGATTGCGGCGCGCACGCCCTCGCGTGGCAGGCGGAAGTAGAGCTTGATCGAGCCGGCGCCGCGGGCGATGCACTCGTCGGCCTTCGCCGCGGCGGACTCCGCATCCGCGTTCGAAGCGATGATGCCGAGCCCGTCCGCCGGGAACGACGGCGGCGCGCCATCGATCAGCGGGCCGCAGAAGATGAAGCGCGGCGCAGCGTTGGGCGCGCTCGCGAGCGCATCCCGGATCGCGGCGACGCCGTCCAGCGGCCCGCCGACGTCGCGTACCGTCGTGACGCCGCAGGCGAGGAATACGGGCATCGACTCGAGGCCGGTCAGGGTTGCGTGGATGTGGGAGTCGATCAACCCCGGGATGATCCAGGCGCCCGCGGCATCGACGATGTCGGCACCGGCCGCCGCCGCGTGCCCTGCGACCTGCGCTGCGGGCCCCACCGCCTCGATGCGGCCGCCGCGGATGAGCACCGCCGCCTCGCGCACCGGCGCTCGGCCATCGCACGCGATCAATGTGCCGCCACGGACCAGGGTCGCGGTCATGTCGTGCTCCTCTCGCTCGAACCAGGGCAGAGGATATCAGCGACGTCCGTGAGCGCGAGCGTGCCGGCCGGGCACTCCCGGATGCGCGTCCCGGCATCTACGCTGTGGTCGTGAGCGCGACGACGGCGAGCGGGACCGAAGGCGCGCCGGGGAGCGCTGCGGGCGTCTTCGGGCTCTCCGGGCTGTCGTCCGAGGAGGCGGCGCGGCGGCTCGCGGCCGGGCGGGGCAACCTCGCGCCGCCGCCGGCGGGTCGCTCGTTCGCGCGCATCCTGCGCGACAACGCGCTCACGCCGGTGCACGTCGCGCTGCTGGTCATCTGCGCGCTGCTGCTCGCGCTCGGCCTGTTCGGCGACGCCGTCCTGACCGGCGGGATCGTCCTCGGGAACATCGTCGTCGGTGTGTTCCAGGAAGCGCGCGCGAAGCGCCAGCTCGACCGCCTCGCGCTCCTGACGCGCCCGCAGGTCGCGGTGGTGCGCGACGGGCGCGAGACGCAGGTGGGGCGCGAGCAAGTCGTCGAGGGCGACGTGTTGTTGCTCCGGCCGGGCGACGAGGCTGTCGTCGATGGCCCCGTGCTCGTCTCGCGCGGACTCGGGCTCGACCAGGCGTTGTTGACCGGCGAGTCCGACGTCATCGAGAAGCACGAGGGCGACGGCATCGTCTCCGGCAGCTTCTGCGTGGCGGGCGCCGGCGCCTTCGAAGCCGCGAAGGTCGGCACGGAGACGGTCGCGAACCGCATCACCGCACAGGCGCGGGAGACGGCGCTCGTGCGCACGCCGCTGCAGCACGAAGTCAACCTGGTGATCTGGGCGATGTCGCTCGTCGTGATCTTTCTCGGCGCCGAGGTCGCACGGTCGTTCTGGGCGGCGTCCGGCGACGTGTCACTCTCCGAGGCCGTGCGCGCGGCGGCCGTGATCGTCGCGCTCGTGCCGCAGGGGCTCGTCGTCATGGTGACGGTCAGCTATGCGATGGCGGCGGTGCGGATGATCGGCAGCGGCGTCCTGGTGCAGCACCTGAACGCGCTCGAGTCGATCAGCCACGTGGACGTGCTGTGCATGGACAAGACCGGCACGATCACGACGAACCGGCTGACGCTCGAGACGCTCGTCCCGCTCGGCGTCGACGAGACCCGGGTTCGTCCGTCGCTCGCGGCGTTCGCGTCGAGCGCGAGCTACTCCAACCGTACCCTCGACGCCGTCCGCACGGGGCTGCCGTCCGAGCCGCGCGCCGTCCGGGAGGAGGTGCCCTTCGCATCGGTGCGGAAATGGAGCGCGCTGATCTTCGATGACCCGGACGCGCGCTGGTTGTTCCTCGGCGCCCCGGACGTCCTGCGTCCCCGCCTCGCGGACGACGCGCGCGTCGCGGACCAGGTGGAGTCGTGGGCGCGAAAGGGGTTTCGCGTGCTGCTCTTCGCCGAGGCGGGCGGGACGTGGTCGCCGCCGGATGCGGGCGCCGAACCGGAGCTGCCCGGCGGGCTCACGGCGCTCGGCCTCGTGATCTTGCGCGATGAGACGCGGCGGGATGCCGCGGAGGCGGTCGGCGAGCTGGCCGAGGCCGGGATCGCGCTGAAGATCATTTCCGGCGACCATCCCGATACCGTGAAGGCGCTCGCGACGCAGGCGGGAATCGCCGCGCAGGGCGAGTCGATCACGGGCGCGGAGCTGGATCGGCTGCGACCGGAGGAGCTCGGGCGCGCGGCCGAGCGTGCCAGCATCTTCGGCCGGGTGTCGCCGGATACGAAGGAGTCGCTCGTCCGTGCGCTGCAGGGCGCGGGGCACTGGGTGGCAATGATCGGCGACGGCGTGAACGACGTGCCGGCGATGAAGACGGCGGAGGTCGCGGTCGCGCTGCGCAGCGGCAGCAACATCACGCGCAACATCGCCGACCTGGTGCTCCTGCGTGACGAGTTCACGCGGCTGCCGGCCGCCTTTCGCGAGGGGCAGCGCATCCGCAAGGGCATGGAGGGCATCTTTCGCCTGTTCCTCACGCGCACGCTGTCCCTGACGCTCGTGTTGCTCGCAGTCTCGCTGCTCAACGACCCCTTCCCCGTGTCGCCGCGCCACACGGCGCTGATCGCGATGCTCACCGTCGGCATCCCCTCGCTGGGGCTCGCAGTGTGGGCGCGGCCGGCGCGGACGGGGCGCACGATCCTGCTGTCGGCAGCGCAGTTCGTCGTTCCGGCGGCGCTCGGGATCACCGTCATCGCCCTCGTGATGTTCGAGTTCTACTGGAATGGCACCGGGGACCTGGAGGAAGCGCGGACGGCGCTCACGATCGCCAGTGTGCTGTGCGGCCTGCTGCTCGTCATCTTTCTCGAGCCGCCGACGCCGTGGTGGACCGGCGCGAGCCCGCTCAGCGGCGACTGGCGTCCCACCGCCATGGCGGTCGCGCTCCTCGGTCTCTTCATCGCCATCATGTCCGTGCCGGCGCTGCGCCGGTTCTACGAGCTCGACCTGCCCGATGGCTGGGGCTTTCTCGTCATCCTCATGGCCGTGGGCGGGTGGACGCTCGCGGTGCGCACGTACTGGCGGGCCGGCGTCCCCGCGCGCCTCGGCACGGTGCGAGCCGGACTACGCCAGCGATTGGCGCGCGGCGCGAGCACCCGCGGGCGCTAGACACCGGCCGGTCCGCCCGGCACGTCGCGCCGCCGGGCTACGCCGTGCGCGTCGGCCCGGAAGGGCGCGGCATCAACGTCGCGCTCGATGCGCGGTCCGCCGCACTGCGGATTCCGCAGTGCGGCGCGGGTGGACGCGCGCCCGGACGCCAACCGTACCATGGTGCCGATGGCCGAACGGACGGCCCCGCGCTTCGCCGTGACGCGCACGCCAGGTGCGACGGATGTCAGCGCGCCGCTGCTCGCATACCTCCGCGCCCGGCTGGGCGCGCCGGAGCTCGACTACGCGCAAGCGCCCGCGCCGATCCTCGGCGGGTTCGACACGGCGATCTGGGCCTTCTCGCTGCGCAGCGCCGACGCGCGCTACGCCGATCCCCTGATCGCGCGCGTCTATCGGACGGCGGGCGAAGGCGCCCGCGCCCGATACGAGGCAGCGGTGCAGAATGCCGTGGGCGGGCTCGGTTATCCCGCACCAGAGGCCCTGGTCGTCGAGGAGCGGCCCGATGCGCTTGGCGCGCCATTCGTGATCATGCGGCGGATGCCGGGGCGCGTCATGCTGGACGCGCTGATCGGCGTGCGCGGGCGGGATATGGCGAAGCTGCTGGGTCGCGCCCACGCGCGCCTGCACGGCCTCGATCTCGCGGCGTTCCGGCGCCTGCTCGGCGACGCCGCGAGTCTCCCGACGATCGCCTCCGTGGACGACGTGCTCGCCGGTCTCGGCGGGATCATCGAGCAGGCGCGGCTCGATGGCCTGCGGCCGGTCCTCGGATGGCTGGGGGAGCATCGTCCCGCCGACCGAGAGACCGACGTCGTCTGCCACGGTGACTTCCATCCCCTCAACCTGCTCGTCAGCGGCAACGAGGTGACGGGCGTGCTCGACTGGGCGTGGTCCGTACCGGGGCCTGCGGCGTTCGACGTCGGCGCGAGCGTGGCGCTGCTCGGACACGGCCCGGTGGACATGCCCCGGTTCCTGCGGCCGATTCTGCGCCTCGCCCGGTCGCTGATCGTGCGCTGGTACCTGCAGGGATATCGCTCGCTTCGTCCGCTCGAGCCCGGGGTCGTGCGCTACTTCGAGGCGCTGCGACTGTTGCAGTTCGTGTGCGAGGCGGGGCTGCAGATCCAGGCGCAGGCCGGCGTCGTCGAGTCGGACATGGACTCGCCGTTCTTCGCGCCGCACGTCCGGGACGGAGCGCTCGCACGCCTGCGGCGGATCAGCGGCGTGCCGGCGGCGCTGCCCTCGGCGCCGATCGCCGCCGCGCCCTGACCTCGGGGCCAGCGCCGTATAGTGTCGCCATGGCGGCGAGCGAGGCGGTCCGGCAAGGGCGCGAAGCGTTCGCGCGCAAGAAGTGGACGCAGGCGTTCGAGGCGCTGTCGCGCGCCGCTGACGCCATGCCCCTCGAACCCGAGGACCTGCAGCATCTCGCGACCGCCGCGAGCCTGATCGGCGAGGACGCGGCCGCCGCGGAAGCGTGGACGCGCGCCTATCACCGCTTCCTCGATCGCGGCGAACCGCTGCGCGCGGCGCGTTGCGCGTTCGAGATGGCGATGCACCTGATGGAGTCGGGTGAGATGGCCGTCGGTGGCGCCTGGCTCGGTCGCGCCGAGCGTGCGGTGGAAGACGCGGGCGAAGACTGTGCGGAACGCGGCTACCTGCTGATGCCAGGCGCGATCGAGGCGTGCAGCACGGACCCTGCCGGAGCGCTGGAACTGTTCTTGCAGGTGACCGCGATCGGCGAGCGCTTCGGCGACCGGGACCTGGTCGCGAATGGCCGCCACGGGCAGGGGCGGGCGCTGATCCGCATGGGGCAGCCGGCGCGAGGCATGGCGCTGCTCGACGACGTCCTCCTCTCCGCGATCGCCGGCGAGCTGTCGCCGATCCTCACCGGCGTCGTCTACTGCGGCCTGATCGAAGCCTGCCACGAGGTGTTCGACGTGCGTCGCGCGGCGGAATGGACCGAGGCGCTGAACCGCTGGTGCGCGGCGCAGCCGGACCTCGTGCGCTATCGCGGCCAGTGCCTCGTCTACCGGTCGGCCGTGTACCAGGCGCGCGGCGTGTGGTCGGCCGCGCTGGGCGAGGCGGCGGAGGCGTGCCGGCAGCTGTCGGGGCCGCCGGCGCGCCCGGAGTCGGGCAGCGCGTTCTACCAGTGCGCTGAGGTCCACCGGCTTCGGGGCGAGCTGGGCGAAGCTGAACGGCTGTATCGCGAGGCGGCGGCACGCGGCCGCGACCCGCAGCCAGGATTGGCGCTCCTGCGCGTCGCCCAGGGAGATGCGCCGGCGGCGGCGGCCGCCATCCGGCGCGTCGTGCAGCAGGAGCAGGACGTCGCGACGCGCTCGCGCATCCTCGGCCCTGCCGTCGAGGTCCTGCTCGCCGTCGCTGACCTGCCCGGCGCGCGCGCTGCCGCCGGCGAGTTCGCACGCATCGCTGAGGGCTCGGGCTCCGCGTGCCTGGAGGCGACGGCCGCCTACGCGGACGGACTGGTGCGGCTCGCCGAGGACGACGCGCCCGGCGCGCTCGGCCCGCTGCGCCGTGCCCTCGAGGCGTGGCACGCGCTCGAGATGCCCTACGACATCGCGCGGGCGCGGATGGCGATCGGTCGCTGCTGCCGGGCGCTGGGCGATGCGGACGGCGCGGCGCTGGAATTCGAAGCGGCGGCGCGAACGTTCGAGGCGCTCGGCGCCACCCGGGACGCGGCGGAGGCCTCCGGGCTGCTGCGCGCCGAGCCGCGAGACGGGAGCCCGTTGTCCGCGCGCGAACGCGAGGTCCTGCGCCTCCTCGCGCAGGGAAAGACCAACCGCGCGATCGGCGACGCGCTGTTCATCAGCGAGAAGACGGTCGCGCGGCACGTGGGCAACATCTACGTCAAGCTCGGCGTCTCGACGCGCGCCGCGGCTACCGCGCACGCGTACCACCACGGGCTGGTCTGACTGCGCTGAACTGCCCATTCACGTGCCGAGCGCGGATTGGGTAATTCGCCCGATGCCGCGCCCTCGCCCCGGCGCGACAATCGGCGCATCCGATCGCGAAGTGGAGGCGAGTCATGGTCGTCCAGGCGTTCCCCGAATCCATCCAGGCCCTGCTGCCCCGCATCCGCGAGCGGCGTGAGGAAATCGAAGAGGCGCGGCAAGTGCCTGCCGACCTCGCGGAAGCGCTCGGTGCGACCGGGATCTACCGCCTCCTGCTCCCGAAGGACCTGGGCGGCACCGGCGTCGACCACCCCGCCGATGCGTTCCGGGCGATCGAGCTGGTCTCCGCCGCCGACGGCTCGACGGGTTGGTGCGCGATGCTCGGGATCGGGTCGGGGCATGTCGCCGGGCAGATGCGGCCGGATGGCGCGCGCGACGTGTTCGCGGATCCCGACCGGCCGAAGGCGCTGGTGGCGGAACCGGCCGGCGTCGCGGTGCGAACGGCGGACGGTGTGCGCATCAGCGGGCGCTGGCGCTTCGCGAGCGGCATCACGCACTCGGACTGGGTCGTCGTCGGCGCGGTCGTGATGCAGGACGGCGCGCCGGTGATGACGCCGCACGGCCCGGACATTGTGCATGGATTCATCCCGCGGGACGCCGTGACCGTACACGACACATGGCACGTCAGCGGGCTCTGCGGCACGGGCAGCCATGATGTGAGCTGTCAGGACGCCGACGTGCCGGCGGCACGCGTGCTGTCGCTGTTCAACCCGGAGCCCCCGCGCCCGGACCTGCTCTACCGGTTGCCGGTGCTCGCCGGCGTTGCGCCGTCGATCAGCGCGGTGGCGCTCGGTATCGCTCGCGCGGCGCTGGACGAGCTCCAGGAGATGGCGCCGTCGAAGACGCCGACACTGAGCCAATCCCCGCTCAGAGAGAAGCCGGTAGCGCAGGCGGAGATCGCCCGGGCGGAGGCCGCGCTCGGCGGCGCACGGGCCTTCATGTACGACGCGCTCGACGATCTCTGGCAGACGGTGGCCTGCGGCCAGGAGCCGGCGCTGCGTCAGCAGGCGCTGCTGCGCGCCGCGTGCGTGCAGGCGACGGAGACCGCCGCGAGCGTGACGCGCACCGCGAGCACGCTCGCCGGGAGCACGTCCGTGTATCGCGCGTCATCGCTCCAGCGGCACGCGCGCGATGCGGACGTGATCACGCACCACTTCACGCAGGCGCCGCACGTCTGGGAGGACGCCGGGCGCGCGCTGCTCGGGCTCCAGCCGCACGCGTTCCTGTTCTGACGCGCCGCAAGAGGACGTACGAGGAGCCTGGCGTCGGCGTGTTCGCGACGTTCGCCGACCCCGACGGGAACTACTGTCAGCTCGCGCAGCTCACGGCATCGTAACGGCGCACGGCTGGACGCCCTGCCGCACACGCGCTACCTTCGCTGCCTACGACTGCCGCGGAGGTGACCGTGACCGACGATGTGCTGCGCCTCGCCGCCCAGCGAGCGACCGCGTATCTCGATGGCATTGACGCGCGCCCGGTGCGCCCCGACCCGGACGCGGTCGCGCGCCTCGGCGAGCTCGGCGGCCCGTTCCCGGACGGGCCGACGGCGCCCGAGCGCGTCATTGCGATGCTCGACGAAGTCGCCGGCCCGGCGACGATGGCGATGGGCAGCCCGCGCTTCTTCGGCTTCGTCATCGGCGGCGCGCTGCCGGTGACGACGGCCGCCAACTGGCTGGCGACGGCCTGGGACCAGAACACCGGGTTCTACCACTCAACGCCCTCGACCGCGATGCTCGAGCAGCATGCGCTCGCCTGGATTCTCGATGCGCTCGGCCTGCCGCCGGGCTGCGCGGGCGGCTACGTGACGGGCGCGACGGTCGCGAACTTCACGGCGCTCGCGGCGGCGCGGCATGCGCTGTACGCGCGCGCGGGCTGGAACGTCGAGGCCGACGGGATGATCGGCGCGCCGAAGATCACCGTCGTCGCGGGCGCCGAGATGCACCCGAGCGCGCGCAAGGCGCTTGGCATGCTGGGGTTCGGACGCAACACGGCCGTCGAAGTGCCGGTCGACGACCAGGGGCGCATGCGCGCCGACGCGCTGCCCGACGTCGCCGGCCCGATGCTCGTGGTCACGCAGGCGGGCAACGTCAACACCGGCTCCTTCGACCCGATCGGCGAGATCTGCGAGTGGGCGCACGCGCGCGGCGGCTGGGTGCACGTGGACGGCGCGTTCGGGTTGTGGGCCGCGGCCGCGCCGGAGCGGCGGCACCTCGTGCGCGGCGTCGAGCGTGCCGACTCGTGGGCGACCGACGCGCACAAGTGGCTCAACGTCCCGTACGACAGCGGGCTGGCCATCGTGAGGGAGCCGGACACGCTGCGCGCGGCGATGGCCATGACGGCGGCGTACCTGCCGGCGGAGAGCGAGCGCGACCCGGCGAGCTACACCCCCGAACTGTCGCGGCGCGCCCGCGGCGTCGAGGTCTGGGCGGCGCTCAAGTCGCTCGGCCGCTCGGGGCTCGCCGACCTCATCGAGCGCTGCTGCCGGCACGCGACGCGCTTCGCCGAAGGGCTGAGCGCGGCCGGCTACCGCGTGCTCAACGACGTGGTGCTGAACCAGGTGCTCGTGTCGTTCGGTGACGACGAAACGACGCGCCGCGCAGTCGCCGCGATCCAGGAGGACGGGACGTGCTGGGCCGGGATCACGGTCTGGCAGGGACAGACGGCGATGCGGATCAGCGTCAGCAACTGGGCGACGACGGAGGACGACGTCGAGCGCTCGCTTGCGGCGATGATCCGGTGCGCGAAGCAGGCGGCCGCCACGCCCGTCGGCGGCGAGGGAGGTTGATGTGAAGTACGCGCTGATCTACGAGACTGCGCCGGACGGAATGTCCAGGGCGGCCGAGAACTTCCCGGCGCACAGGGCGCGCTACGAGGCATTCCACGAGCGCGGCACGCTGCTGATGGTCGGACCGTTCACCGACCGCAGCGGCGCGCTATCGGTGTTCACGACGCGCGAGGCGGCCGAGGAGTTCGCGCGCGAGGACCCGTTCGTCGTAAACGGCGTCATCGGCAAGTGGGAGATCCACGAATGGAACGAGGTGCTTGCGCCGTGACGGCGCCGGCGCCTCAGCCCGCCGCTTCACCGGCGGCCGCGGGGAGCGCGTCGTCGCCGGCGAGCGCCTGCGCGATCGCCTCGTAGGCGCGCACGTTCACTACGAGCCCCAGGTGCGTGCTGTCCACGGCGACATCGATCAGCGGGTCGCCGTCGACACAGATGCGCCAGTCGACGACGCCGTCGCGCCGGCTGAAGATCGCCGTGCGGCGCACGCCGGGCGGAAACGGCATCGCGAGCGCGTCCGCGAGCTCGCACGCGCAGGTCGCGCCGTGCTCGTGGCCGTCGTGCGCGCGATGGCGGGACGGCGTCACGACTTCGAGCATGCGCGCGAGGCTGACGACGAGCGGGTGCGCGCGCATCTCGCGCAGCGGCGATCCGAGCGTGATTACCTGCGCGACGTGCTCCGGCATCCGCACGGCGGCCGCGCGCGCGAGCGAGCCGCCGAGGCTGTGGCCGATCAGCCGCACGCGCGCGCCGCTCGCCTCGTGCACGCCGGCGATGCGGCGCTCGAGGTGGCCCAGCAGGGTGTCCGGGCATTCGATGTTCCGCTCGAAGCCGGGATCCGCGACCGCGTAACCGATGCGCCGGAGCCACGCCGTGAGCTCGTGCAGGCCGTGGTACGAGCCGAGGAATCCCGGCACCACGATCACCGGCTCGCCATGGCCGCGCGTCACGCCCGTGCCGTGATAGACCGCCGAGGCGCGGAGGCCGATCCAGTCGAGCGCCCAGAGCAGCTCGCCCTGGATCGGCAGGGACGCTGCGGCAACGGGGATCTCGCAGTCGTCTTCGTGAGTTTCCTGTCCGAACGTCACCTGCGCCTCCTCGGGCATTCGCGGCCCGCACTTCTACCGATCAGTACGTCCGGCTGAGGCGTTCGGGTGCCACGCGCGTCTGCCTGCTTCGCGCGTGGCACCCGCCGCCCCGGCTACCGGAACTGCCTCGGGAACTGGTCGATGATCCCGAGGCTCAGCGTGTCGGACATGTGGAGGATCTCCGCGTGCACGGCATCGTACGCGGCGACGTCCGCCGGGTAGTCGCCCGACAGGCGCGCGACGGCCTCGGCGAGCGTCAGGTCGAGGTGGCCCTTCATCATCTGCTGCAGATCAGCGAGCGGCCACTGCTGGGGATTGGCGCTGTGCAGGAACGCGGCGATGTCGTTGGCGTTCGCGTACCAGCGCGCGACGGCGTCGTTCTCGGCCGCGGTGTCGCCGGCCTTCGCGTCGACGAGGATCTCGGCGGCGATGTTGATGTGCTCGTCGAGCAGCGCGGTGAGCTGGTTGCCGGCCGCGTCGCCGTAGAACGGCTTGATGGCGTTGCCGATGTCGGTCTGGTTCTGGAGCAGGCGGCCGACGGTCGGGCCCTGGTCCGGCAGGTCGCCGGCGATGCTGATGATCGCCAGCCGCGTCCACGTGATGTGGTCCTCCCAGAGCTTGCGCATGTCGGCGCGGAAGGCGATGGCGCTGTCGGTGTTCTCGACGTGGTCGTCGGCGTGGGTGGTGCCGGCGGTGGTGTGCTCGTGGCCGTTGCCACCGGCGAAGCCGAGCATGGCAACTGCGGCGACCGCGATCACGGCGAAGGGCGCGAAGGCCCACAGATAGCGGCGGAAGGGACGTCGGTTCATGGGCTTGCCTCCTGAAATCCTTGCAGACATGCGTAGTTGTATGAGCGACTACTAGACATCGGGCATAAGAAAATCTCCTCAGCTCCGCGCCCGGCGCACCGCCGCGGAGAGGCGCTTCAACCATGATTCGCTGCCGCTCGCGAGGCCGGCGCCCTGCACCGCCTGCAGGGCGCCACGGTCGAGCAGCTTCGGCAGGCGTGGCCCCAGGCTGCGCACGATCTCGGCTGCGGCGATCGTGTTGCGCACGTACTGCGACGTCATCGCGACGAACACCTCGAGCGTGGTGTGCGCCGCCTTCACCTCGCCGGTCGCGCCGACCTGGCCGAGCAGCAGCTCGCGGTCGTCCGCCACGAGCATCAGCCAGCGTGTGCCCGCCCCGCGCGCGACCGGGTAGCGGTACACGTCGCCCCGGCAGCCGCCGCACTCGTCGGCGCACCCTTCGATGCAGAGGACCGCGACCTGCACGCCGCGCGCCTGGGCGGCGGCGAACGCCGCGGCCAGGCGCACCGCTTCCTTCGACCATACGCCGACGAGCAGCCGCTCGCGCGCGGCGGCGATGAGCGCTTCGGCGCGCCCGATCAGGTTGTCATAGCCCTCGACGTTCCATACGTACTCGGGCGTCTGGGCCTGCCCCACGCCCGCGAGCGCCTCCTTCGCCCCTTCGAGGTGCGCCTCCACGCTCCGCGACAGGCGCGCGAGCATCTCCTCGGCGGGCAGCGCCGCGTACTTCTGGCCGTCCCGCACCTCGATCCGCGTCACGGCGGCGCGCTTCTCGAGCCGGTCGATGACGGCGTAGATGTTCGGGCGCGGGATCCCGGATTCCTTCGCGAGCTGGTAGCCCGTCAGCGGACCGCGGCGGACGAGCGTGGCGTAGGCGCGCGCCTCGTACTCGCCGAAGCCCACCGCCTGGAGGTGCTCCACTGCCGCGTCGATAGTAGTCGTTGCCATGACTACGCTAGAGTACGGCCTCGCCCGGGTCGGTGTCAACGCCATCCGGAGCAGACGGCAAGAGGCGGGCACGGTGCCCGCCTCTTGGCCGCGCGTCGTCCCCGGAGGAACCTAGTTCACCACGAGGCCAAAGGGGTGCGAGCCGGGCGCCGTCGCGACCGGCGAGGACGCCTTCTCCGTCAGGGCCGCGCCGTCCACGTCGAACGCGCTGACGAAGCCCGACGAGTCCACGACGTACAGCGACTGCTGGTCCGGCGAGAGCGCGACGTCGAAGGCGCCGAGCCCGCCGGGGCCGGGGTTCGTGATCGGCGTGTTCCCCTGCAGCGACAGCCTCCCATCCGGACCGACGAGGTAGCTCGAGACCGTGTTCGTCCCCGTGTTGACGGTGAACAGCACCGAACCATCGGCCTTGATCGCGGCCCAGCACGTCCCGGTCTGGCCGTTCGCGAACGGCGAGTTCGGGACCGCATCCAGGACGCCGTCCGTGAGGTTGAACGCCGAGACGCTGCCCGTACCCGGCCCGCCGTGCGCGTTCGTCACGAAGAGCTGGTCCGGGTGTACCGGGCTGAAGACGCTGCCGAACGGCCCGGTGACCTCGGCCGGGAACGGCGAGCCGGCGACCGGCGTCAGGCGCCCGTCACCGCCGACGCTGAAGCTGTCGATGAACGACGGCCCGGCGTTGGGGCCGACCCGCACGCCGATCAGCGTCGCGCCGTCCGGGCTGAAGAGCACGTCGCCGGGGTTGGCGTTCGCCGGCAGGTCGAACGCGGAGTCCTCGATGACGCCCAGGTGCCCGCCGCTGTCGAGCCGGAAACCGACATAGCTGCTGTGCGACGCGCCGGCGTTCGCGACGTACACGAGATCGCCGTGGACCGCGATCGATACCGGCGTCGTCCCGAACGACGGCACCGGCGTGCGCTGCACCGCCTGCAGCGAACCGTCGTGCTTGATGCGGGCGACGGAGATCTCGTTGCTGCCGGCATCGACGGCGATCAGGAAACGACCGTCCGCGGAGAGCTGGAGGGCGCCCTGCGAGCCGATGGCCGCGCCGGTACCCGCGCCGCCGATGGCGAACGGTGAACCCGCGATCGGCGTCAGCGAGCCATCCGCGTGCCGGTCGAAGCCGGAGATCGTGTTGGTGCCGGCGGTGTTGTTGTTGACGTACACGTGACCGCGTACGTCCGGCGCCTTCTGCGCGCTCGCGAACGCGCTGCCGCCGAGCAGCGAGAGCGCGAGGACGCCGGCCAGCGCGCCGGACCGTATGAGCCGATGCATCGGGAGGTGTTCCTTTCGTGCTTGCAGCCTGGACCGATGCATCGACGGTACAGGCGCGAGCTTGCGGAGCCGTGAAGAGCCTTACGGGAATGTGACGGGCGTCGGAAGCTGATCCGGCGTTGCCGACGTCGAGCGCCGGCGGGGATCGATGCGCGGGGCGTCTGAGTCGCCTCCACCGGCCCGGCGTACTGCTTCGGGGCGAAGAAAATCGTGCGACGAAGAGCGGCTCAGTCGCCCATCCGACCGTCCGGGATCGCGCGCTGCGCGCGGCGGTTGACTGTGCCTTTGCGGCGGCGACGAGGAGCGCGGCGGACGTCTCGATGTCTACGGAGTCAGCCGACAGTCACCATGCAACATCCGGCGCGGCGAGCGCTCGCCCGATGACGCGCGTATGGAGATATTTTGGTGCCGAAGGTGGGATTCGAACCCACACGAGCGTTGCCGCCCAACGGTTTTTGAGACCGTCGCGTCTGCCATTCCGCCACTTCGGCTCGCCGTAGTGTATCGCGGCGCACGATGGGCCCATCACGGCCGGCTGGCGCGCGGAATTGTCGTACTCCGATCTTCCCCCGCGGGAAACCAACACGCGCCGCGTCAAGCCCGTTCGTCATTTCGAAATTCGGCGTCTGTGTGCATGCGTATCGGCGAGCGACGCGCGCATCCGCATTTATGGAATTGTCACGTCAGTCTGATTGTCCCGCACCGCTCGCCGGGTTACCGTCTACCCGAGAAAGAGAGGTCCTCGTCACATGCCAAGAGGAGTCTACGACCGGAGCAAAGCGCGTCGCCGCCGTGCGACGAGCAGCTCGATTTCGACGCGGCTCGAGAAACTCGGCCAGGAACTCGCGGCGCTGACCGCGGAAGTGCGTCAGGCGGAAGGCCTGAAGGCCGCCGTCGACCAGTACATGCGGGCGGGAGCGACGGACGGCGCCGCGCCGCGCCGTCGCGGCCGTCCGCCCGGCAGTGGCACGGGGCGCCGGGGCCGGCCGCCGGGCAGCGGCACCGCGCGCCGCGGGCGCCCGCCGGGCAGCGGCACGCGGCGTCGTGGCCGCCCGCCGAAGGTCGCCGCCACCGCATCGGCCGCGCCGCGCCGTCGTGGCCGCCCGCCGAAGAACCCGCAGCCAGCGGCGTAGCCCTAGGTTCCGAATCGAGACGAAGCGGCGGCCCGGAGGTCCCGGCCGCCGCTTCGCGTCCCTCGCGGGCCCGCTTTTCACCCGCCCGGTTTACCTGTTACCCTCTCACATCACGCGAATACAGGATCACGGACCGCCCATGCACCTCCGTACGGCGATGATGGCGATGCCCCGGCCCCGGTACAGCCGGGGCGCCCGTTCGGGACAGCCGTAACCGCACGCCCGGCGGCCGGCCCGCTGCCGTCGCCGGCGCCATCACGGAGGCACGCCGACATGCCCTTTGCGAAATCCCTGCGTTGCCGCGAATGCGGCCGTGAATATCCACTCGAACCGCTGCACGTCTGCGAATTCTGCTTCGGTCCGCTCGAGGTCGCGTATGACTACGACGCGATCCACCGTACCGTCACGCGCGAGTCGATCGAGCGCGGGCCGAACTCGATGTGGCGGTATGCCGACCTGCTTCCCGCGGACCCGGCCTATGCGGTCGATATCAATGCCGGCTTCACGCCGCTGATCCGCGCAAAGCATCTCGGCGAGCGGCTCGGGCTACGCAACCTCTACATCAAGAACGACTGCGCGAACCCGACATGGTCCTTCAAGGACCGCGTGGTCACGATCGCCGCGACGAAGGCGCGGGAATTCGGGCTGCAGACGCTTGCGTGCGCCTCGACCGGAAATCTTGCGAACAGCGTCGCGGCCCACGCCGCGTCGGCCGGGCTCGATTCCTACGTGTTCATCCCGGCCGACCTCGAGCGCGGGAAGATCCTGGGCTCGAGCGTCTACGGCGCAACGCTGGTTGCCGTCGACGGGAACTACGACGACGTTAACCGCCTCTGCTCCGAGCTGGCGGACAAGTACCGCTGGGCCTTCGTCAACATCAACATGCGCCCGTACTACGCGGAAGGCTCGAAGACGCTGGGGTACGAAGTCGCCGAGCAGCTCGGCTGGCGCGCGCCCGAGCACGTCGTCGCGCCGATGGCGTCGGGCTCGCTCTACGTGAAGATCTGGAAGGGGCTGCAGGAGTTGGCGCGCCTCTGGCTCATCGACAGCGTGCAGACGAAGATGTCCGGCGCCCAGGCCCGCGGCTGCTCGCCGATCGTGACGGCGCACGAGCAGGGGACGCTGAACGTCCGCCCCGTGCGGCCGCAGACCATCGCGAAGTCGCTGGCCATCGGCAACCCCGCGGACGGCTACTACGCGCTGAAGGTGATGGAGGAGTCCGGCGGATACGGCGTCGCCTCCGACGACGACGAGATCATCGACGGGATCAAGCTGCTCGCGGAGACCGAAGGCATCTTCGCGGAGACCGCGGGCGGTGTCGTGATCGCCGGGTTGCGCAAGCTCGCGGAGGCGGGGCGCATCCAGCCCGACGAGCTGACCGTCGCCTATATCACGGGAGCGGGGCTCAAGACGCAGGAGGCCGTTGAAGACCACCTGCGCAAGCCGCTGCACATCGAGCCGACGCTGGCGTCGTTCGAGCGCGCGATCGGCGAGCGCGCGGACGCGGCGGCGGCGCAGTGACATGCGCCCGGCTCCCGCGCCGCGTACACTGCGAACACGACCGCGCGATGGCGGCGCGCGCCTGAGCGGAGATCGCGAGATGGCCAAGCAACGCGTCAAGTTCACTTTCCCCCAGGAGCTGATCACGCTGCCGATCATCTACGAGCTTGGGAAGCAATTCAGCCTCGTCACGAATGTCCGCCGCGCGGACGTCACCGAGGACCGCGGCTGGGTCGTGCTGGAGATCGACGGCGCGATCGAGGAGATCGAGCGCGGGCTCGAGTGGGTTGCGGCGAAGGGAGTCCGCGTCGACCCCGTGCCGGGTGATATCGTCGAAGGCTAGGCGCCGTCGCGCGCCCCAGGGCGAAGAGGTAGTGCCGTGACAAGGATCCGCATCCCGCAGCCGCTGCGAAAGCTCACCAACGACGTCGACATCGTCCAGACGGACGCCGGCACCCTCGCGCAGGCGGTCGACAACCTCGAGCGCGACTACCCGGGCATCAAGGAGCGCATCTGCGACGAGGCGGGCGAGCTGCGCCGCTTCGTCAACGTCTACGTCAACGGCGAGGACGTGCGCTTTCTGCAGGGGATGAACACGCCGCTCGCCGACGGGGCCGAGGTGAGCATCGTCCCGGCGGTCGCCGGCGGCTGACGCGCGCTTCCGGCGTCCGCCCCCGCGCGATACCCTGATCGCCTCATGAGCCGCAAGACCCGCGTCGCCATCCTCAACGTCACCGGGTACGCCGGCGTCGAGCTGGCGCGCCTGCTCTACGCGCACCCGGACGTCGAGCTGGTGGCGGTGACGGGGCGCAGCGCCGCCGGGAAGCGCCTGCCCGAGATTTTCCCGCACCTCTGGCAGCTCGACCTGCCGGTGACGGCCGACGTCGAGACCGAGGTCGACCTGGTGCTCTCGACGCTGCCGCATGCGGCGGCGGCCGAACAGCTCCTGCCGTGGATCCAGCGCGGCGTCCCGGTCATCGACCTCAGCGCGGACTTCCGCCTCAAGCGCGCGGACGAGTACGAGCGCTACTACAACGCGGCGCACCCGGCGCCGGAGCTGCTCGCCAAGAGCGTCTTCGGCATGCCCGAGTTGCATCGGGAAGAGCTGCGCTCGGCGATGCTGGTCGGCGTCTCCGGTTGCCACTCCGCCGGGGTGATCCTGGCGCTGGCGCCGGCGGTCGCGGCGGGCATCATCGAGCCGGAAGTGATCGCCGACACCAAGACCGGGCTCTCGGGCGCGGGGCGCACGCTCGGGCTGAGCGTGCACTTCTCGGAGGCCGACGAGTCCGTCGCGCCGTACGGGCTCGACGGCCACCGCCACCTGCCGGAGATGACGCAGGAGCTCGGCGCGCTCGCCGAGGCGCCGCCGCCCGCGATCACCTTCGTGCCACACTACATCCCGATGACGCGCGGCATCCTGAGCGCCTGTTACGCGCGGTTGCGCAGTGGCGCATCGGTCCGCTCGCGCGAGGATCTGCTCGCGCTCTACCGCGACTTCTACCGCGACCACCCGTTCGTGCACGTCGCGGACGCGCCGCCCGGCACGAAGCACGTCACCGGCACGAACTACTGCGTCGTCCACCCGGCGATCCAGCCAGGCACCGGCACCGTGATGGTCTTCTCGGCGCTCGACAACCTGGGGAAAGGCGCCGCGGGCAATGTCGTGCAATGCATGAACCTGATGCTCGGCCTCGACGAGACCGCTGGCCTGCGGCAGCTGCCGCTGTTCCCGTAGTGAAGCTCACGTCCGCCGAAGCGTCCGCGGTCGCGCGCGTCGAGGACGGCTCGATCACCACGCCGGCTGGCTTTCGCGCTGGCGCCGTGTACGCCGGGATCAAGACGGCCGGCGAAGGCAAGCTCGATGTCGCGCTGCTCGCCGCGGACCGGCCCTGCGCCGTGGCCGCGATCTTCACGCGCAGCACCGTGTGCGGCGCGCCCGTCGAGGTGTCGAAGGAGCACGCCCGCGGCGGGCGGGCGCAGGCGCTCGTCGTCAACGCCGGGATCTCGAACGTGGGCATGGGCGCGCAGGGACTGCGCGACGCGCGGGAGATGTGCGACCTTGCCGCGCGCAAGCTGGGCATCGATGGGGCGGACGTGCTCGTCGGCAGCACGGGCGTCATCGGCCGCCCGCTGCCGATGGACAAGATCCGGGACGGGATCGCGCGCATCGACCTGCGCGCGGACGGCGGGCACGACTTCGCGCGCGCGATCATGACGACCGACACGCACCCGAAGACGCTCGCGGTGCGCTTCCGCGCAGGCGGCGCGGACTGTGCGCTCGCCGCCGCGGCGAAGGGATCGGGCATGATCCATCCCGACATGGCGACGATGTTCTGCTTCCTCACCACGGACGCCGCGGTCGAGCGCGCATACCTCCGCGCCGCGCTCGTCCGCGCGGCCGATGTCTCGCTGAACATGGTGAGCGTCGACGGCGACACGAGCACCAGTGACACGACGGCGGTCTTCGCGAGCGGCGCCGCCGGCGGCGAGACGTTGCACGAGAGCCACGCCGATGCGCCGGCCTTCGAGCAGGCGCTCCGCATCGTCACCACCGAGATCGCCCGCATGCTCGCGCGCGACGGCGAGGGCGCCGAGAAGCTGATCGAGGCGCGCGTCGAGGGCGCGGCGACGCCCGGCGAAGCGCGCGCCGCGGCCCGTACGATCACCGTCTCGCCGCTCGTCAAGACCGCCGTGCACGGCAACGACCCCAACTGGGGGCGGATCCTGATGGCCGTCGGCCGCAGCGGGGCGCGCATCGACCTCGACCGCGCGCGCGTGTGGCTCGGCGAGGTCGCCGTCTACGACCGGCAGGCGCTCCCGTTCGACGAGCGGGCGGCGTCCGACGCCCTGCGCGGCGAGGAGGTGCGGTTGCGCATCGACCTCGGCTGTGGGGACGCCTCGGCGACGGCCTGGGGCTGCGACATGACGCCCGAGTACGTCCACATCAACAGTGACTACACGACCTGACGCGCGCGGCATCGCCGTCGTGAAGCTCGGCGGCTCGACGCTCGGGCAGCACGACACCTCGCTCGCGGACATCGCGGCCGCGCACGCGTCCGGGCGCCCGCTCGTCGTCGTGCACGGCGGCGGCGCCGCGGTGAGCGCGTGGCTCGCGCGCTCCGGCGCCGAGGCGCGCTTCGTGCGCGGGCTGCGCGCGACGGACGCGCCGGCGCTCGAGGTGGTGATCGCGGTGCTCGCGGGAATAATCAACACCCAGCTCGTCGCGGCGCTCGGCGCGGCCGGCGCACGCGCCGTCGGGCTGACCGGCGCCGATGGGTCGCTGCTGCAGGCGCGCCGCTACGACGAGGAACTCGGGTTCGTGGGGCAGATCGAGCGCGTCGAGCCGGCGATCCTGCGCGAGCTGCTCGAGGCCGGCCGCCTGCCGGTCATCGCGCCGATCGCCGTCGAGCCGGGCTCGCCGCCGCAACTGCTGAACACGAACGCGGATACCGCCGCGGGTGAGATCGCCGCCGCGCTCGGCGCCGAGTCGCTGGTCTTCCTGACCGATGTCGAGGCGGTGCGCGACGCATCGGGCGCGCCGCTCGCGCACCTCACCGCGGACGCGGCGCGCGCGCTCATCGCCGACGGCACGGCGGCTGGCGGCATGGCGCCGAAGCTCGAGGCCGCGACCCGCGCGGCTACCGCCGGCTGCGCCACGCGCATCGTCGATGGCACGCAGCCCGAAGCGCTCGCCCGCGCGCTCGCGGGCGCGCCCGGCGGCACGGTGATCGGCGCCTGAGGTTGGTCTAGCCGGCGGTCGCGGTGCCTGAGCCAGAGGGCCGCAGATGAACCAGGCGGTCCATCATCAACGCGCTATCGTCGATCTTCGTCCGGGCCCTACGCCCCCAGGTGCTCGCGCAGCGTGCGGGCGAGCGCGAACGGGTCGCTCGAGACGACGCTCGCCGCGTACAACTCCATCGCGCCGAAGTCCGCGGTCCGGCTGCTGGGGTCGCCGCGGTCGACGATGCGCACGAGCACCGGAAAGCCCTCCCAGCTCTCGGGCGTCTCGCCCCACGGCGGCGTGTACATCACGAGGTTGAACGAGCTCACGCCGATGCGGTCGCGGAAGCACTCCAGCACGTCGTAGATGCGGTCCTTCAGCGACGTCGAGACGACCGGGGAGAAGAGCAGGACCTCGTTCTCCTTCTTGGGCGCGAGGTTCGCGATGACCTGCACGCCGTCCTTTTCGAACCCCAGCCCGAGC
>DASRHM010000092.1:0-23744 GCA_035650575.1 Dehalococcoidia bacterium
ACGTAGCTCAGCGGCGAGTCGATCCAGCGCCCGGCCCACGACTGCACCGGCGGCGCGGAGAAGAACATGTTCAGCATGAGCGTGAGCGAGGCGCCCGCGTACAGCGGCAGCCATCGCCGCTCGAGCACGACGACCGGCAGCATCAGCCCGAGGAACGGGTACAGGTAGCGGTCGTGCGTCGAGACGGGCACGACATAGAACGCGAAGGCCAGGTACGAGCCGGCGACGAGCGCGCCGCGCAGCGTCGTGCGCGACCACAGCCAGCCGCATGCGACGGCGGCTGACGCGAGCGAGAGCAGACCGCCGAGATACCGCCACTTGATCAGCGGCAGGCCCATCACGTGCTCCGTCGGCCCGGGCCGGTGGGCGAGCGCATCGATGAACCACCAGAAGTTCCACGCGGCCGACGAGAGCCGGCCGTAGTCGGCGAAGAACAACTGGCGATAGATGCGCTCGATGCGCATGCCGTCGCCGTGCAGGAACCACGGCGAGAGCACGAGGACGAACACGATCCCCGCGACGGTCCAGGAGCGCGCGAGCGCAAGGGGACCGCCGAGCCGGAACGTGAGCACGACGAGCACCGGTACGACGAGCACCGGCTGCGGTTTCAACAGGAACCCGAGCATCCAGACGCCCCAGCCCCACTCGTGGCGCCCGGACGCGACGAGCAACAGCGCGGCCAGCATCGCGGCGGTGATCGCGGCGTCGGTCTGCGCCCAGATGGCGCTGTCGTAGACGACCGCCGGCTGGAAGGCGATGACCGCGGCGCCGATCAGCGCCAGCCGCGGGACGTGGACCGCATCGAGCTCCTGCGCAAGCAGCGCCGTCGCCTCGTAGACGATCGCGATGAGCGCGACGTCGAAGACGAGCGAAGGCATCTTGATCAGGACGTGCAGCGAGCGGCTCGTCTCGCTGTACGGACCGCCGACGGCGTCGTAGATCAGCGTCAGCAGCCAGAGCACCCAGTGGTACCCGACGTAGTCCGTGTCGCTCGTGCGGAACACGTTGAGCACGCCGTGCTGGTGGATGGCCGTCATCCAGTGCTTCCAGTCGTTCTCGTCCTGGTAGCCGTTGGTCAGATACGCGTTCAGGGGTACGAGGAAGGCGCGGAGGAGCAGCGCGGAGGCGATCACCGCGACGAGGGCGACCGGCACACGCCGGATGCGCTCGACGTAACGCCCGAGCCGGCTCATGAGTGAGGCATTGTGGGCGTGCCGCGGTCGTAGCTCAAGCGCTGTGCGCCGCCGGGGCGTCAAGAACCGACGGGGCCCGGGTCACGCCCGGGCCCCGTGCGCGGCGGCCGGTCGAATCAACGGATGCTCACGAGGCCTTCGCCTCGATCGCGGGCGAGGAGTGGACCTTGATATGCCGCGGCTTCATCGACTCCGCCTTCGGGAGGGTCAGCCGCAGCACGCCGTGCTCGAAGACGGCGTCGGCCTTGTTCGGGTCCACCTCGGAGGGGAGCGTCACCTGGCGGAAGAACGTCCCCTGCGAGCGCTCGCGGCGGATGTAGCTCTCGCCCTTCTCCTCGTGCTCCTCGCGCACTTCGCCGCGGAGCGTGAGGGTCTGCCCGGTGACTGAGATATCGATATCCTCCGGCTTCACGCCGGGCAGCGACGCCTTGACGACGACGTTGTCGTTCGTCTCGTACATGTCGAGCGGGAAGTAGTTGGTGGAGCTGCTGCCGTTGCCGAGGCGCCACGGGCGGGTGTCGTCGAAGAGGCGGTCCATCGCCTGGCGCAGCGTGGAGATCTCGGCGAACGGGTCCCAACGGGTGATATCGGCCATGTCTGTCCTCCTGTCAGGATATGGTTGCCGTGACCGGCTGCCGTCCTTCCCAGATCTAACTCTCCGTGCGCTCCCTGTCAAGGATTCTTGATACGCCATCAATCAAGTTTCCTGATTTCCTACCAGGCCATCTTCTTGCCATTCCTCCTCGGTGCTAATAGACTGAGGGCATGGCGAAGGACTTTTACGACGTCCTTGGCGTCGGGCGGGGCGCCTCCGAGAAGGAGGTCCGCTCCGCGTACCGGAAGCTGGCCCGCAAGTACCACCCGGACGTCAACCCCGGCGACAAGGCCGCTGAGGCGCGGTTCAAGGAGATCAATCAGGCTTACGAGGTGCTGTCCGACGCCGAGAAGCGGCGCAAGTACGACAAGTACGGCGACAAGTGGGAATACGCCGACCAGATCGAGGAGGCGCAGCGCCAGCGCGGGGCGCGCTACGGCTTCGGCGGCTACGGCGGCGCCACATACCAGGAGTTCGACCTCTCCGACCTCGGCGATATCGGCGACCTGGGCGGCGTGTTCAGCACGTTCTTCCGCCGCGGCGGCGGCACCGGCACGCGCACGGCCCGCCGTGGCGCCGACATCCAGCAGCCGGTCGAGGTGAGCCTCGAGGAGGCGTACCACGGGACGACCCGCATGCTGGAGATGGTCGCGACGGAGCCCTGCCCGACGTGCGGCGGCGCCGGCGAGATCGCCGGCGCGACGTGCCACACCTGCCAGGGCGCAGGCTTCGTGCAGCGGCCGCGCCGGCTGGAGGTGAAGATCCCCGCCGGCGTCACGAACGGCTCCAGGGTGCGCATCGCCGGCGAAGGCCAGGCCGGCATCGGCGGACAGAAGGGCGACCTGCTGCTCGTCGTCACCGTGCGCCCGCACGCGCGCTTCGAGCGCAAGGGCGACGACCTCCACGAGGACATCGACGTGCCGGTGGCGACGGCGGCGCTCGGCGGCGAGGTCGAGGTACCGACGATGACGGCCAGGGTGATGCTGAAGATCCCGCCGGAGACGCAGAACGGGCGCGTGTTCAAGCTCGCCGGCCTGGGCATGCCGCGACTCGGGCGCGAGGGCAAGGGCGACCTGTACGCGCGGGTGCGCCTGCGCCTGCCGGAGCGGCTCAACGATCGCCAGAAGAAGCTGTTCGAGGAGCTTCGCGCCGCCGGCGCCTGACGGCGCCGCGACGCACGGACAACAGACGGACTGAGGTCACGACGATGGGACGCGACGAGATGTACGGAGACGAAGGCCTCGAGATCGGCTTCGATGAGCCGTGCTACGTGATCTCGATCGCGGCGCGGATGGTCGGCATGCACGCGCAGACGCTGCGGCAGTACGAGCGCATCGGGCTCGTGGAGCCAAAGCGCACGCGGGGAAACATCCGCATGTACTCGCAGGCGGACGTCGCGCGGCTGCGGCAGGTGCAGCGGCTGATGAACGACCTGGGGGTGAACCTCGCGGGGGTCGACGTGATCCTGCGGATGAGCGAGCGGATGCGCGAGATGGAGCGCGAGATGGAGGCGCTGCGGCGGGAGCTCCAGCGGATGCGGGACCTGCGACTCCCCGCGCCGCGGGAGGAGCGGTGATCGCCGCTTTCGGAAGCGTCGCCAGGGGCGGCGCGGCGGCGAGATAGCGCGCGGCCGATCGGAACAGACGGGGTAATCACGGGCGAACGGCCCGGCAACGGAGCAGACGAGGCTTCCCGGCAGGGGAGCCGGGGAGTGGACGAACATGATGAGACAGGACCGGTTCACGCAGCAGGCGCAGGAGGTGCTGGCGGCGTCGCAGGAGATGGTGCGACAGCAGCGGCACTCGCAGTGGGACGTCGAGCACGTCCTGCTGGCGTTGCTCCAGCACAAGGACGGCCTGGCGGGGCGCATTCTCGACGCCATGGGCGTCGACGTGCGCGCGCTGAACCAGCGCGTCGCCGACGCGCTCGCCCGGTCGCCGAAGCTCGCGTACGACGTCGTGCAGGTGTACACGACGCCCCGGATCGTCAAGATGCTCGAGACGGCGAACGCCGAGGCGGAGCGCCTGAAGGACGAGTACGTCGGCGTCGAGCACCTGCTGATCGCCATCGCGGACGAGCGCGACGGCGAGTCGGCGCGCATCCTGCAGCAGTTCGGCATCGACAAGGAGCGCATCTACCGCGCGCTGCAGGACGTGCGCGGCTCGGCGCGCGTCGATTCGCCGACGGCCGAGAGCACGTACGGCGCGCTCGAGAAGTACAGCATCGACCTGACGAAGGCGGCGCACGAGGGGAAGCTGGACCCGGTGATCGGCCGGGACCAGGAGATCAAGCGCGTCATGCAGATCCTGAACCGGCGCACCAAGAACAACCCGGTCATCATCGGCGAGGCGGGCGTCGGCAAGACCGCGGTCGTCGAGGGCCTGGCGCAGAAGATCGACGGCGGGGACGTGCCCGAGAACATCAAGGGGAAGCGCCTGCTCGCGCTCGATATGGGCGCGATGGTCGCCGGCTCGAAATTCCGCGGCGAGTTCGAAGAGCGCCTGAAGGCGGTGATGGACGAGATCCGCCGCGCCGAGGGCGAGGTGATCGTCTTCATCGACGAGCTGCACCAGGTCGTCGGCGCGGGCGCCGCGGAGGGCGCGATCGACGCGAGCACGATGATGAAGCCGGCGCTGGCGCGCGGCGAGCTTCGCGTCATCGGCGCAACGACACTCGACGAGTACCGCAAGTACATCGAGAAGGACCCGGCGCTGGAGCGGCGCTTCTCGCCGGTGTTCCTCGACGAGCCGACACCGGACGAGACGATCGAGATCCTGCGCGGCCTGCGTGCCAAGTACGAGGCGCACCACAAGGTGCAAATCACCGACGAGGCGCTGGTCGCCGCGGCGCGGCTCAGCGACCGCTACCTGACCGAGCGCTTCCTGCCCGACAAGGCGATCGACCTGATCGACGAGGCGGCGAGCAAGCACGTCATCGAACAGCAGTCGCTCTCGGCGGAGCTGCGCGACCTGAAGCAGCGGCTCGACGAGCTGTCGATGGAGACGGAGGCCGCGGCGCAGCGCCAGGACTACGAGGCGGCCGCGCGCATCCGGTCGGAGGTGCTCAAGCTGCAATCCGAGTACGAGCGCCAGAAGGCGGAGTGGGAGAAGACGCACACGTCTGACATGACGGTGACCGAGCAGGACATCGCCGAGCTGATCGCGTCGATCACGGGCATCCCGGTGAGCCGCATGCTCGAGGGGGAGGCGGAGAAGCTGCTGCACATGGAGGAGGCGCTGCACCAGCGCGTCATCGGGCAGGACCGCGCCGTCGAGGCGGTCGCCGAAGCGATCCGGCGCGCGCGGGCGGGGCTGAAGGACCCGAAGCGGCCGATCGGCAGCTTCATCTTCCTCGGTCCGACCGGCGTCGGGAAGACGGAGCTGGCGCGGGCGCTCGCGTCGTACCTGTTCGACGACGAGGAGGCGATGATCCGCCTCGACATGTCGGAGTACCAGGAGCGCCACACCGTCTCGCGGATCGTCGGCAGCCCGCCGGGATACGTCGGGTACGAAGAGGGCGGCGCGCTCACCGAGGCGGTGCGGCGGCGCCCGTACCGGGTGATCCTGTTCGACGAGATCGAGAAGGCGCACCCGGACCTGTTCAACCTGCTGCTGCAGATCCTCGATGATGGTCGGCTGACCGACGGGCAGGGGCGGACGGTCGACTTCCGCAACACGATCATCATCATGACCTCGAACCTCGGCACGAGCTCCGAGGCGAAGGGGCGGTTTGGGTTCGTGACGAACCGGGCCGAGACCGATGGCGCGCACTCGGCGCGTCAGGAGACGATCGAGCGCGCGCTGCGGGAGGCGTTCCGGCCGGAGTTCCTGAACCGGATCGACGAGATCATCGTCTTCGAGCCGCTCACCGAGCGCGAGCTCGAGCAAATCGTCGGGCTCATGCTCAACGAAGTGCGCGAGCGGCTCTCCGACCGCCACGTCGACTTCGTGGTGACGGAGGCGGCGAAGGCCGAGCTCGTGAAGGAGGGCTTCGACCGCGTGTACGGCGCGCGGCCGCTCCGCCGCACCGTGCAGCGCCAGATCGAGAATCCGCTGGCGAAGAGGATCCTCGCTGGCGATTTCGCGGAGGGCGACGTGGTCGAGGTGGACTACGCCGACGGCGAGTTCCGCTTCGCGAAGGCTGCCGGCGCGCGCCCGGAGCCGGTGGGCGCGACGGCCTAGGCGCGGCGAACGAGCCGTCCAAGGCGCCCGCTCCCCGCACCGGAGCGGGCGCCTTCGCATGTCCCCGGCCGCGCGAAGCGCCGATGCTATAGTGCGGGCGCGCGAGCGGGAGGCGGTTTGGACGCGGTCGAATTCCGGTCGATCATCGGCCATTTCGCAACGGGCGTGACGGTGGTGACCACGGCCGCCGGCGAGGAGCTGCAGGGGATGACGGCGAACGCCATCACCTCGCTCTCGCTCGACCCCCTGATGGTCCTCGTGTGCGTGGACAAGACGACGCACACGCACCGGGTGCTGGAGCGCGGGGGCGTCTTCGCGGTGAACATCCTCGGCGAGCACCAGGAGGACGTCAGCCGCCTCTTCGCCAAGCACGCCGAGCCAGAACTGGGCACGCTGCGCGGCCAGCGCTTCACGATGGGCGAGACCGGGGCGCCGTTGCTCGAAGACTGCCTCGCGTACCTCGAATGCCGCGTCGCCTATATGCACGAGGGCGGCGACCACTCGATCTTTCTCGGCGAAGTCGTGGCCGGCCGCGTGGTGCGCGACGTGCGCCCGCTCGTGTTTTACTCCGGCAGGTACCAGACGCTTACCGACCGGGCGGAATAGCCGGCGGTCCTCCAGGGCACGCGCCCGCGCCGAGCCCTTTACATAGCCGCGCGCGGGCGTGCCTTCTGTATTGCCGGTTCGGAATAGGCGATGTTACCATCGCGAAAACGGCGCGTCCTGGGACCGTTTATGTCTCTTCCTGGATTCGAGGCACGATGGCCGTCGTAGTGACGCAGGCGGCGTCGTACGAGCGCGCGGACACGCGCGCGCTCTGGGACGCCGCGCGCGTGGCGCTGCGGCACGTCCCGCTGTTGCTGGCCGTCGGGCTCGTGGTCGGCATCCACGTGCCGACGCTCCACTATTACTTCTTCGGCGACGACTTCCTCGTGCTCGGTGACATCCAGTCGCGCTCGTTCCCGGCGTACATGCGGGATGTCGTGCTGCTGCGCGACCTGACGCCGAACTGGCGGCCGCTGACGATGCTGGCCTACTGGGCCGAGTTCAAGCTCTTCGGCTTCGACGCGCTCGCCTGGCGCATCGTCAACCTCTCGCTGCACGTCGCGTGCGTCGTGATGCTCTATGCGCTGGTGTTCTGGACCACGCGCAAGGTGTTCGTGGCGACGGCGGCGGCGCTCGTCTTCGGCGTCTCGGCGTCCGCCGTGCACACGGTGACGTACATCACCGCGATGCCGCACGTGCTGAGCGAGTTCTTCCTGCTGGCGTCGCTGCTCAGCCTGCACGCGTACGTCGAGAGCGGCGAGCGGCGCGCGCGCTGGTACTGGACGGCGCTCGCGCTGTACGTGCTCGGCTTCCTCGCGAACGAGGGCGGCGTCGTCATCGGCGCCGTCGTGGTGGTCTACTACGCGACGTTCTCGTTCGCCCGCCGGCGCGATGTGCTGGACTTCGCGCTGAAGATGACGCCGTTCGCCATCGCGGCGACGCTGCTAGTGAGCGGCCTCAGCGGCTGCGGCTGCCAGGGCGTCGACGGCGGCTTCTACGGCGTCGGCTGGCACATCCCGCGCGAGACGTGGGTGTACATGTCGCGGCTCGCGTACCCGGTCGGCGCGATCCCGAAGGACCCGAGCGCGCTCGAGTGGGGGGTCGGCTCGGCGGTAGCGGCGGCGGCGATCTTCTTCTTCGTCCGCGGGCCGAACGTGGCGCGGTTCGCGGCCGTCGGCGCGATCGCCGGGCTCATGCCGTACGTGCCGGGCAAGATGTGGACGGCGACGCGCTACACCTACATGGCGCTGCCCTTCTTCGCCGTGCTCGTCGCGGTGGCCGCGGGCTGGGTGCACCACCACGCCGCGCGCCTGAACCGCTACGCCGCGCACGCGCTGGCGGCGCTGGCGCTCGCGGCCTGCGGTGGCGCCTACGCGTGGCAGACGATCCACCAGACGCAGCCCTTCCTGCGCGAGACCGACCGCTGGGAGCTGCTGGCGCACGACCTGAAGTCCGCGTACCCGCAGGTGCCACCGGGGAACACGGTGTACGTCATCGACTCCGAGGACGAGTGGACGAATCCCTACTGGCAGCCGACGTGGATGACGTCGGTCGGCCGGGCGCTGTACGGGCGCGATGTGAGCGTGCGCGCGCTGCCGCCAGCAGACTTCGACCGGCTGGCGGACAGCCTTGACCTGCCCGTGTATCTTGTGGAACTGAGGGACGGGCACCTGGAGCGCGCCACCCCGGCGATGGTGCGGTCGGAGCTCCAGCAACAGGACTGACGGCGGGACTTGAGCATCACACGGATCCGGCGGCACGCACCGGCCCTGGGTCTCGTCCTGCTGGCGGCGCTGGCGCTGCGGGTCACCTGGATCTCCTTCGTCCACCCTGACCCCAACGACGGCCGGTTCGACGACACCGTCTGGTACCGGAACTCGGCGCACTTCCTCGCCCTGGGTGCCGGTTATGTCAATCCATTCACCGGCACCCCCACCGCCGCGTGGCCGCCCGGCTACCCGGCGTTCCTCGGCGGGGTCTTCCGCGCCTTCGGCGAAGGCACGACGCAAACGTACGCCGCGAACGCCGTCGTCGCGACGGCCACGGTCGCCATAGTCTACGGGATCGGCCTGCTGCTGTTCGATCAGCGCACGGCGCTGGTGGGGGCCGTCGCGACGGCGCTCTGGCCCGGGCAGGTCTACTTCGCGTCGCTGACGCTCTCGGAGATCGTCTTCACGGCGCTGTTCTCGCTGGCGTTCCTGCTCGCGCTCGCCGCGGTGCGGACGCGCGTCTGGCGCGGCGCGACGGTCGTGGCGTTCGGCCTCGCGACGGCGGCGGCGGTGCTTACGCGCGGGCAGGCGGCGCTCCTCTTGCCCCTCGCCGTGTGCGCGTGGGCGATGGCGGGGATGTCGTGGCGGCGGGCGATCGGCTGGGGTATGCTTGCCGCCGTGGTCGTGGGGGCGGCGCTGGCGCCGTGGGTGATGCGCAACCAGCGCGCGCTGGGCAGCCCGGTGATCGTGGCCACGAACGCCGGCCCGAACCTCTGGCTCGGGCACCACGAGGGCGCCACCGGCCGGATGCAGAGCGACGAGCCGATCCCGGTGCCCGACCGCGGCAATCTGACGCAGCCCGAATACGAAGTGAAGGCAGACCGGCTCGCCCTGCGTAAGGGCGTGCGGTTCATCCTGACGCACCCTGCGGACGAATTGCGACTCTCAGCGACCAAGGTGCGCGCGATGTACGAGTCGGACTCGACGGCGCTCGACTGGAACTCCAGTTATGACGACGGCTTCTACGCGCCGGGGGCGGCAGGGTTCCTGCGGACCCTCGCGAACGGGTACTGGTTCGCAGCGCTCGGGCTGGCGGCAGTGGGCGTCGCGGCGTGCCGGCAACGCCTGCGGGATCTGCCGGGGATCTTGCCGCTCACGCTGCTTGCGTGGACGGCGACGCACCTGCTGTTCTTCGGGGACTCGCGCTTCCACTACCCGATCGTCTTCATCGTCGCACTGCTGGCGGCGCGCGGGGTAGTCGTGCTGTACGAGGGCGTACGGCGGGCACAGCCGAGCCTCGAGGGGAGGTACGCGGCCGCTTGAGCATCGAGACGCCGGCGTCCACGCGGGTGCAGCAGACGGCGGCAGCGGCGGCCGGGCCGCGCACCGAGGCGGCGGCGCGACCGTTCGTCATCGCGCGCATCGACGTGCTGCTGATGCTGGCGCTGTTCGTGATGGCGATCGTGCCGCGCGCGGCGTGGATCGCCTACAACGACCGTCCGCCGCAGGGACTCAACGACCCATCGCTGTACGTGATCCTCGGCGACATCATGGCCGACGGGCACGGGTATACGCGCCCCACCGGCGAAAAGATGGCGTATTACCCCGTCGGCTTCCCGGCGACGGTGGCGGGGCTGAAGAAGGCCGGCGATCTCTTCGGCTGGGGACGGAGCACGTTCTCGATCAAGATGATGAACGGCATGTTCGGCGCGATCACCGTGCTGCTGGTGTATGGGCTGACCGCGCGCATGCTGGACCGGCGCACGGCGTTCGCGGCGGGTTCGCTGCTCGCGATATTCCCGAGCCAGGTCTACTACACCGGGACGATCCTCTCTGAACCGCTCTTTACGATGCTGTTCGTCGGCGCGCTCCTCGTGCTGCTGTGGCATCCGTGGAACCGTGCGGGGATGCCCTGGCAACGGCTCTTCCTGGCCGGGCTGCTGCTGAGTGCGGCGACGATGACGCGCGCGATCACGCTCGCGTTCCCGCTGGTGTTGCTGCTGTTCTGGCTGTTCATCCTGGAGTCGAAGAAGCGCGCCCTGATGCAGACCCTCATCGTACTCGCGGGCATCGCGGTGCTGACAGTGCCGTGGTCCATCCGCAACACGCTCGCGTTCCACACGCCGACGGGCACATCGACGAACCTCGGCGACGACCTGTGCATCGGCAACTTCAGCGGCGCGACGGGGGCGTTCCTGCTCTACGGCAAGTGCTTCGAGGGGTACGAGGGGCTGTCGGCGCAGCAGGTCGAGATCCGGCGAAACCGGGACGGCGTCCGCATCGCCGTCGAGGATCTCGCGCGCGACCCGCTCCGCATCCCGCGGTTGCTCGAGCGCAAGGCGTACTGGCTGCTGTACACCGACGACGATGGGCTGTTCGCCGCGGAGTCGTACGGGAACGACAACTTCATCCCGCAGCTCCGTCGAGACGTGCTTTCGTTCGCCGCGAACAGCATCTACTACGCGACGGGGGTGATCGTGCTGCTCGGCGCGGCGGCGTTCGCGCTCGCGAAGGACGTGCGGCGGGCGTTCCTGCTCGCGACGCTGCTTTACGTGCTGGCGATCCCGCTCGTCTTCTTCGGTGACCCGCGGTTCCACTTCCCCGCGATCCCGTTCGCCGTGATCATCGCCGCCGCGACGGTTCTCGCGCTCTGGGACCGGCGGCACGCGCCGCTGGTGCGCCTGCCGTGATCGGCCGCTTCGGCCGCTGGCTGCGGACGCCGGACGCGCGCTGGCTCATCGCCGTCACGCTGCTCGCGTTCGTCGTGCGGCTCGCGGTGATCGGCTACGTCCACCCGAACCCGCGTGACGGGCGCTTCGACGACAGCGTCTGGTACGACGGCTCGGCACGGCACCTCGCCGCCGGCGACGGCTACGTCTTCGACCCGGCGATCTTCCGCGCGCCGGACGGATCCCCCGTGTATCCGGACGACACGCGGCTGACGCCCACGGCGCTCTGGCCCCCGGGCTACCCGGCGACGCTCGCGGTGGTCTACAAGCTGACGGGCAATTCGCTGGCCGCGGGGCGGCTGCTCAACGTGCTGCTCGGCTCGGCGACGGTCGCGCTCGTGTTCCACATCGCGCGGCGATTGTTCGGGCGCACCGAGGCGGTGTTCGCCGGGCTCGCGCTCGCCGTGTTGCCTTCGCACGCGCTGTTCACCGCCGTGCTGCTCTCGGAGACGGAGTTTGGCTTCCTCCTCGCGCTGGTGCTCGCGATCTGCGTGTACTTCGTGTTCGACCGCGAGCGGAGGCCTCGCCTTCCGCTGCTCGTCGGGCTCGGCGCACTGGCGGCGTTCACCGGCTACGTGCGCGGCGAGTTCCTGCTGTTCGGCGGCGTCATCGCGCTGCTGCTGCTGATACGACTCCGCCGCCAGGCGCTGCAGCCGCTCGCGGCGCTGGCGCTCGGCGCTGCGCTCGTGATCACGCCGTGGGTGGTGCGCAACCAGTTGCAGCTCGGGTCGCCGGTCGTCGGGACCACGGGATCGGGGCGCGTCGCGTACCAGGGCCACAACCCGGACAGCGACGGCGGGCCGAGCCTCGAGGCGACGTTCAAGCTCGAAGGGAAGTTCCAGGGGCTCGACCGCAAGCAGATCGAGCTGAAGTCCAACCGCGAAGGGTCGAAGCTCGCGCGCGAATGGGCGTGGGACCACCCGCTCGAAGAGCTGAAGCTCGTGCCGCAGCGCATGTTCTTCCTGTTCCGCAGCGACGAGTCGGGCGTGACATGGATCCAGAGCAACCACGCCTGGTTCGGGAGCCAGGGCGCCGACCGCCTGATCCGGATCTCGAGCGTCTCGTTCTTCGGGCTGATTGCCGTCGCGCTCGCGGGCGCGCCGCTGTGGTGGGACGGTCGCGACCTGCGCCGCATGGCGGTGTTCGCCGTGGCGCCGTTCACGATGCTGATCTTCGGCGTGCTCTTCATCGGGGACCCGCGCTACCACTACGCGCTCTACGTCCCGCTGGCGGTGCTCGCCGCGCCCGGACTGGCGACGCTGTGGCGCATGACGGCGGAGCAGTTCCGCGAGGTCTCCCGCGGGCGCTCGCTGGGGCAGGTGCTCCGCACCTACGGCACGCCGCCGTCGCGATGAACCCGCTTGCCACGCACTGGATCCGCGTCGCGGCCCTGCTCTTCGCCGCAGCGCCGGCGGTCGCCCTGCTCGTCGCGCTGACCAGCGATGCCAGCTTCTGGCTCGCGATCGTGATCACGCTGTACATGTGGGCCGGCGTTTCGGTCATACTTGCGCTGGTCGCGTTCTCGGGACTGGTCTTGCGCCTGCTGGGCAGGGGGATGCGTGCGATTCGCCGGTAAGACGGTCGTCGTGACGGGCGCGGGGGGCTTCATCGGCAGCCACCTCGTCGAGCGCCTGGCCGCCGACGGCGCGCGCGTCCGCGCGATGCTGCGCTATACCTCGCGCGGGCGGCGCGGCTGCCTCGACGAGCTGCCGGAGGACGTCCTCGCGCAGACGCAGGTGACGCTGGGCGACGTGCGCGACTTCGACGCCGTGCGCGAAGTGCTGCGCGGCGCGCACGCGGTCTTCCACCTGGCGGCGCTGATCGGCATCCCCTACTCCTACGAGCACCCGCAGGAAGTCATTGACACGAACATCATCGGCACGGCGAATGTCCTGCTGGCGGCGAAGGAGCTGGGCACGCTCGAGCGCGTGGTGCTGACATCGACGAGCGAGGTGTACGGCTCGGCGCTGCGGGTGCCGATGGACGAGACGCACCCGCTGCAGGCGCAGTCGCCGTATTCGGCGACGAAGATCGCGGCCGACGCGCTCGGCACGAGCTTCCACCGCTCGTTCGGGATGCCGGTGGTCATCGTGCGGCCGTTCAACGCCTATGGTCCGCGCCAGTCGGCGCGCGCCGTGATCCCGACGATCATCACGCAGGCGCTCGCCGGCGGCCCCCTGCGGCTGGGCAGGCTCGATACGACGCGCGACTTCACCTTCGTCGAGGACACCGCCCGCGGGTTCGTGATGGCGGCCGCGTCGGATGAGGCGCTTGGCGAGGTGCTGAACCTCGGGTCCGGAAGCGAGGTGAGCATCCGGGAGATCGTGGCGCGCGTCGGCCGGATCGTCGGGCGCGAGCTGGCCGTCGAAGGTGACGAGCAGCGGATGCGGCCAGCGGCAAGCGAGGTGTCGCGCTTGCACTCGGACAGCAGCAAGGCCGCGCGCATCGCCGGCTGGCGCCCGGAGGTGAGCCTCGACCAGGGGCTGGCGCGCACCGTCGAGTGGGCGCGGGCGCACCTCGATGAGTACCGCCCGCGCGAGTACGCCGTATGAAGGCGGTGCTGCTGGCCGGCGGCCGCGGCGTGCGGCTGCGCCCGCTGACCTACACGATCCCCAAGCCGCTGTTGCCCGTCGGCGAGAAGCCGATCCTCGAGGAGATCATCGAGCGGCTGAAGGCGCAGGGGTTCGGCGAGTTCATCATCGCCGTCGGTTACCGCGCCGAGCTGATCGAGACGTATTTCCGCGACGGAGCCCAGCTCGGCGTGCGCATCGAGTACGTGCGGGAGGAGCAGGCGCTGGGCACGGCAGGGCCGCTCGGCCTGGTGCGCGCGCGCTGTGACCTGCGACGGGATGAGCCGCTGCTGGCGATGAACGGCGATATCCTCACCGCCCTCGACACGCGGCGGGTGCTCGAGTTCCACGCCCGCGGCGGGTTCGAGATGACCGTCGCGACGCGCGAGTTCCGGCTGCAGCACCCGTACGGCGTGATCCGCACCGAAGGCGACCGCATCACGGAGATCGTAGAGAAGCCCGCGGTGACCGACATCGTCAGCGCCGGCATCTACGCGATCCAGCCGTCGGCGCTCGACCTGATCCCCGCAGGACGCTTCTTCGACATCCCGGACCTCGTGAACGCGCTGCTGGCGGCGGGCCGGAGCGTCGGCTCGTTCCGCTTCGACGACGAGTGGCTCGCCATCGACCGCCTGGACCAGCTCGAGGACGCCGGGCGGCAGCTCGCGGAGCGCCACGCATGAAGCTGTCGATCATCATCCCCGTCCGCAACGAGCGCGAGACCGTGATCCCGCTCATCGAGCGGGTGCGGGCGGTGGACTGCGGTATGCCCAAGGAGCTGATCGTCGTGGACGGCGCCTCGACCGACGGCACGCGCGAGGCGCTGCGGGCGCTGGGCGAGGCGCCCGACCTGGCCTTCGTGTTCGAAGACGCGGCGCGTGGCAAGGGGCGCGCGGTGCGCACGGGGATCGAGCGGGCCACCGGCGACATCGTGATGGTGCAGGACGCGGACCTCGAGCTGGACCCCGGCGAGATCCCGTCGCTCCTGGCCCCGATCGTCGATGGCCGCACCCGCGTCGTCTTCGGCTCCCGCTTCAAGGGGCGCGGCCGCGGCAAGACGCCGCTCCTCGGCTATGCCGGCAACATAGCGCTGACTTGGGCGACGAACGTGCTCTACCTCGCGCGCCTCACGGACATCCTGACCTGCTACAAGGTGATGCGCGCCGACGTCGCGCGCGCGCTCGACTTGCGCTGCAACGGATTCGACCTCGACGCGGAGATCGCCTGCCTCGTGCTCCGTGCGGGCGAGCGGATCGTCGAAGTCCCGGTGACGTATGAGCCGCGCAGCGCGGACGAGGGGAAGAAACTGAGCCCCGGCGTTGGCTGGAGCGTGCTGCGCGCGATCCTGCGCGTGCGCGTGCAGCCACGGGGGCGGCGCCGCACGCGGGCTGCCGGTCCGGGCGAGCCGCCGCCTGCCGCCGTCGTTGACACCCCGCGAGAGCGCTCCCTAGACTGAATTCGCGGGCAGCAGCGGCGGACGCGACGCCAGTACCCTTCCCGCAGGAGCGCACCGTGTCGCTCGAAACGCTGCTCAGCGAGCTCGAGAACCCCGACGCCCCGATCCACGCGACCAACCTCGCGAGCCTCAGCGGCCTGCAGGGGGACGACCGCGAGCAGTTCCTGCGCGCCTGGCGGTCGCTCAGCGTCCAGCGCCGGCGCGACCTCATCGACCGGCTCGCCGACCTGGCGGAGGACAACGTCGAGTTGGACTTCAACGCCATCTTCCTCGTCGGCGTGATGGACGACGACGTGCAGGTGCGCGCGGAGTCGATCAAGGCGCTCTGGGAGTACGAGGGCGACGAGCTGTCGGCCATGCTGCTGAAGCTGCTGGAGGACCCGGAGGCGATCGTGCGCAGCGAAGCGGCGCTCGGGCTCGGGCGGTACATCCTGCGCGCCGAGCTGGACGACCAGGACGATGCGCGCACGGCGGAGATCGCCGAGGCGCTGCGGCGCGTCGCGCAGGACGAGCGCGAGCTGGTGGAGGTGCGCGGCCGCGCGATCGAGGCGCTGGGGGCGCGCAGCCAGGATTGGGTGCGCGACCTCATCGAGGACGCGTACGCGAGCGGGGAGCGGCGGCTGCAAATGAGCGCCGTGCACGCGATGGGACGCAGCGCCGACCCGGAATGGCTGCCGACAATCATCGAGGAGATGCACAACGAGGACGGCGAGATGCGGTTCGAGGCGGCGATGGCCGCCGGCGCCATCGGCGACGAGGACGCGGTGCCCGAGCTTTCCAGCCTCGCGGTAGACGAGGACCCCGAGGTGCAGGAGGCGGCGATCGGCGCCCTCGGCCAGATCGGCGGGCCGGCGGCCCGCAGCGTGCTGCACTCGCTGGCGGCGGAGCATACGGACGAGCGCGTGCTCGACGCCGTGACGGACGCGCTCAGCGAGGCGGAATTCCTCGAGGACCCGCTCGGGCTGCGACTCCACCTCGAGCGCGGCGCCGACATGGGAGAAGAGGAAGACGAGTGACCACCCAACGGTCAGAGCTGCGCGTGGAGCCGGCGGTGTCGGCGGGAGGGGTCGTGTACCGCGAGGGCGACCACGGCCCCGAGTTCCTCCTCTGCGGCCGCTCGATGGAGGGACTGTGGGCGATCCCGAAGGGGACGCCCGAACCCGGTGAATCGCTCGAGGAAACTGCGCGGCGCGAGGTGAGCGAGGAGACGGGCATCGGCGTGCGCATCGTGCGGCCGCTCGGCACGATCTCATACGAGTTCTCGCGCCCGTCGCGCGGCGTCCGCTACGAAAAGACGGTGCACCACTACCTGATGACCCCGGACGGCACCGGCAGCACGGACGTGCACGACCAGGAGTACGACCGGGTGCAGTGGTTCCATGCGGAAGAGGCGATGCGGCTGATCACGCACCGCAACGAGGCCGCGGTGCTGCGACGCGCGCTCGACGCGCTGCGGGAGGGCGGAGCGTGACGACGAGCGTCCTCGGGGAAGTCGCGCGCGGCGATCTCGTCGTGCTGCGGGAGAAGCGCGTCGGCGACGCGTACAACGACTTCCGCTGGCGCACCGACCCGGAGCTGGCGCGGTTCGATGCGGCGCGCCCGTTCGCGGCGAGCTTCCAGGATTACCTGGCGCTCTACCGCGACGAGCTCGCGTACCCGAGCCCGTACCGGCACAGCCTCGCGATCGAGGACCTCGCAGGGCGCCACATCGGCAACGCGATGTACTACAACATCGACAGCGTGCGGCGCGAGGCGGAGATCGGGATAACGATCGGGGAGCGCGAGTACTGGGGCAAAGGATTCGGGACGGACGCGGTGCGGACGCTCGTACGCCGCATCTTCCAGGTAACGGGCTTCCGGCGCGTCTACCTGAAGACGCTCGACTGGAACACGCGCGCGCAGAAGTCGTTCCGCAAGGCCGGGTTCCACGTCTGCGGGCGCTCGCGCCGCGGCGGCAACGCGTTCATCGTCATGGAGTTCCTCAGCGACTGGCTCGCGGAGTCGCCATAGGCCGGCGGGCCGCGCTTTGCGCGCCCAACTCACCGTTGCTATAACAGCGGCGGCCCGGCTGCAGCCGGGGAGGAAGGAGACCGCCGATGGGAGCCGAGCGCTCGCGGACCTACGGGATGGTCATCTGCGCGATCAGCGTGTTCACCGGGTTCGCCTTCATCATCGGCGTGCTGCGGAAGTCGTACATGGCGCTCGCCCTGCCGGTGACGGCGGGATTCCTCGGGGCGCTCTACATCGCGTTCTGGATCGGGCGGGCGCTGGTGACGACCCCCATCGAGCCGCCGGCAGACGACTAGACTCTTCACCTCCGGACTTCGGGCGGGGCGGGACGAATCCGCCGGCTTCGTGCCGCGGCGAGAATCTACCGCCCCGCGCGCGAGCGCCGTTGCTCGAGCACTTCCTCGTAGAGCGCCGCCGTGCGCACCGCGGTCGCGCGCCAGGAGAACTGCTCCTGGATGCGGCGCACGCCGGCTGCGCCCATCGCCGCGCGCCGCTCCGGGTCGCGCAGCAGCGCCTCGATGGCGTCGGCGAGTGCGGGCGCGTCCGCCGGACGGACGAGCAGGCCGGTCTCGCCGTCCGCGATGACCTCCGGGAACGCGCCGGCCGTCGTCGCGACGACCGGCGTACCGCAGGCCATCGCCTCCGCCGCGGGCAGGCCGAAGCCCTCGTAGAGCGACGGCGAGACGAGCACCTGCGCTTCGTTGTACAGCCGCGCCAGTTCCTCGACCGGCAGGCGGCCGAGGAACGTCACGCGGTCCCGCAGGCCCAGGTCCTCGATCATGCGCGGCGCCATCACGGCATCGAGCCGGTCCTTGAACGTCAGGTGGAAGCCGACGCCCCGGTCGCGAAGGATCGCTGCCGCCTCGAGCAGGTACCGCGCGCCCTTGTTCTGGTCGTCCGAGTTGCCGACGAAGAGGACCTCGTCCGGCCGGCGCGCGACTTCGAGCGGGCGAAAGACGCGCGTGTCGACGCCGTCGGGGATCGCGGCGATGCGCCCCGGCGGCAGCGCGAAGGCACGGGCGACAGACGCGCGCGAGTTCGCGGAGCCGGTGATGATCCGGTCCATCCGCCGCGCGACGACCTCCTGCATGAAGAACGGGTAGAACATCGCACGGCGGATCTTCTGCCGCGTGCCGCGCGCCTGCCGGATCTGGTTCATGCGGTCGATCGAGAGCGGGTGATGGATGTTCGCGACGACCGGCATGCCGGACGCGTGCACCATCAGCGTGCCGTAGCCCAGCACCTGCACGTCGTGCACGAGCTCGAAGCCGATGCGCGGCTGCAGCTCGCGCCACTTCATGAAGGCGCGCCAGCTGAACGCCGACATCACGGAGAACTGGCCCGCGCGGCTG
This sequence comes from Dehalococcoidia bacterium, assembly GCA_035650575.1. Lineage (GTDB taxonomy): Bacteria > Chloroflexota > Dehalococcoidia > DSTF01 > JACRBR01 > DASRHM01. The sequence continues at coordinate 18,342 of DASRHM010000092.1, forward strand.
CTCGCCAGCTCGTAGAAGTTCAGCGGGTGGAAGAAGCTGCGGACGTGGCGGCCGTAGAACCACATCCGCTGCAGCTCCAGCAGGCGGTAGACGCTGTACGAGGGGACGCGATGGACCGTCACGGCCGGGTCCGTATCGGGCCACGGAGGGCCGACCACGAGATGCACCTCGTGGCCGAGCGCCGCGAGCTCGCGGGTGAGCTGGGCGGTATAAACGCCCTGCCCGCCCGAGTACATGTTGCCCTGGTGGAGGAAGAACAGCAGCTTCATCGGCGGTACGCGGGATTGTAGACGGGGCGCGGCGGGCCCGCGACTCGACGGGTTATGCAGCGCACGGCAGCGGTTGCACGCGAATCCGGGGCGCTGTTACCATTCACTGCCAGAGGGACCCGCCGGAGCAGGCGCATCATCGCCGGCGGGCCGTCTGCGGAGCACTGTCCTACGGGCAGGAGGTATCTGTGCTCCCGACGCTGCGCGAGGCCTGCGGCATCTTCGGCGTCTACGCGCCCGAGGAAGATGTCGCCCGCATCACGTTCTTCGGCCTCTACGCCCTGCAGCACCGCGGGCAAGAGAGCGCCGGCATCGCGACAGCCAACTCCCGAACCCTCTACCTCAAGACCGGCATGGGGCTCGTCTCGCAGGTCTTCGACGAGGACGACCTGAGCTACCTGCCCGGGCGGTTCGCGATCGGACACACCCGCTACTCGACCACAGGCTCCAGCAACGCCTGCAACGCGCAGCCGTTCCGCGTCAGCGGCCCGAACGGCGAGCTGGCGCTCGGCCACAACGGCAACATCGTCAACGCGCAGGAGATGCGCGCGGAGCTCGAGCAGCAGGGCGTGACGTTCACGACGGGCAGCGACTCCGAGGTGATCGCGCAGATGCTGGCGCACGCGCCGGGGCTCGATTGGAAGGAGCGCTGGGCGCACGTCATGCGCAAGCTCAACGGCGCCTACTCGCTGGCGGTGATCACGCCCGACGGGATCATGATGGCGCGCGACCCGATGGGCAACCGGCCGCTTTGCCTCGGCAAGATCGACGGCGGCTGGGTGGCCGCGTCCGAGAGCTGCGCCTTCGACCACATCGGCGCGACGTTCATCCGGGAGATCGAGCCGGGCGAGGTGATCTCCATCGACGCGGAGGGGCTGCAGAGCCTGAAGCCGATCGACGACCCAACCCCGGCGTTCTGCGTCTTCGAGTACATCTACTTTGCGCGCCCGGACAGCGTGCTCGACGGCAAGCTGGTCTACCCGCTGCGGATGAACATGGGCCGCGAGCTGGCGAAGGAGCACCCGGCGCCGGACGCGGACGTCGTGATGGGCGTGCCGGACTCGGCCACCGCCGCTGCGATCGGCTACTCGCAGGCGTCCGGCATCCCGTTCGTGGAGGGGCTGGTAAAGAACCGCTACGTCGGGCGCACGTTCATCCAGCCGGACCAGCGGTTGCGTGAGATCGGCGTGCACCTGAAGTTCAACCCGCTCCGCGAGGTGCTGCAGGACCGGCGCGTGGTGCTGGTCGACGACAGCATCGTCCGCGGGACGACGACGCCGCGCGTGATCCAGATGCTGCGCAAGGCCGGCGCGCGCGAGGTGCACATGCGAGTGACGTCGCCGCCGATCACGCACCCCTGCTTCTACGGCATCGACATGGGCACGCGCTGGGAGCTGATCGCGTCGCAGAAGACGGTCGAGGAGATCCGCGAGCACATCGGCGCCGACAGCCTGGGCTACCTGAGCCCGGAGGGGCTCGTGCACGCCGTGTCGGCGGCGCGCGAGGGCCTGTGCATGGCGTGCTTCACCGGCGAGTACCCGCGCCCGGTCCCCTTGCAGATGGACAAGCTGGCGATGGAGCCGACCGACGGCTCGCTCGACCGCCACGAGACGGAGTACGTGCTCCCGCTGCGGCGCGTGTAAGCCCGTGGCGCCCGGCAGCATCGACACCCAGCAGACGACGGGACCGGAGCGGCGGGACGCCTACGCGCACGCCGGCGTCGACCTCGACGCGCGGGGCGACCTCGTGCGCCGCATCCGGGACATCGCGGCGCGCGCCTCGCGGCCGGAGGTGCTCTCCGGCGTCGGGCCATTCGGCGCGCTGTTCAGGCTCGGCAGCTACCGCGAGCCGGTGCTCGCGTCGAGCACCGACGGCGTCGGCACGAAGTTGCGCATCGCCATCCTCATGGACCGCTACGACACCGTCGGCCAGGACCTCGTGAACCACTGCGTGAACGACATCCTGACGACCGGCGCGGAGCCGCTGTTCTTCCTCGACTACATCGGATCGAGCGCGCTCGGCGCGCACCAGAAGCTCGAGGTCGTGCGAGGGCTCACGGAGGCATGCCGCGCGCACGACTGCGCGTTCGTCGGCGGCGAGACGGCGGACATGCCCGATGTGTACGGGGCAGGAGATTTCGACCTCGTCGGCTTCATCGTCGGCGTCGTCGAACGCGCCGACGTGATCGACGGGTCGAAGATCGCGCCCGGGGACGCGCTGATCGGCCTGCCGTCGAGCGGGCTGCACACGAACGGTTACTCCCTCGTGCGGCGCATCTTCGGCATCGGCACGGGCGGCGACGCCGCGGCCGACCGGCGCGCGCTCGAACGCACGCACCCGCCGCTCGAGCAGCCGCTCGGCGAGGCGCTGCTCGCCGTCCACCGCTCCTACCTGCACGAACTGCGGCCGGTGCTGAAGAAGCTGCACGGGATTGCGCACATCACGGGCGGCGGTATCATCGATAACGTCCCCCGCATTCTGCCCGACGGCCTCGCCGCGCGTTTCGACCGGCGCGCATGGGAGACGCCCGCGCTGTTCGCGCTGATCCAGCGCGCGGGTGACCTTTCGGACGACGAGATGTACCGCACGTTCAACATGGGCATCGGCATCGTGGCGGCGGTGGCGGCGGACGAGGCCGACGATATCACGCAGGCGGTGCCCGGGGCGCGGATCGTCGGAGACGTGGTGCGGGCGTCGGACGCCCGGCGGGTGATCATCGAGTAAGGCAATGGCGTTGCGCGCGATCCTGGCGCCGTACGACAAGACGGGGTTGGCCGACCTCGCCCGCGGCCTCGTGCGCCTCGGCGTCGAGCTGTACGCGACCGGCGGCACGCACAGGCTGCTCGCCGGCGAGGACATCCCCGTGCGGCCGGTGAGCGACCTCACCGGCTTCCCGGAGATCCTCGACGGGCGCGTGAAGACCCTGCACCCGGCGGTGCACGGCGGGCTGCTCGCCCGGCGCGACAAGCCGGAGCACATGGCGGAGCTCGAGCGGCACGGCCTGGGGCCCATCGACATCGTCGTCGGCGGGCTGTACCCGTTCGAGGAGACGGTCGCGCGCGAGGACGCGACGCTCGAGGACGCGCTCGAGCACATCGACATCGGCGGGCCGACGATGCTGCGCGCGGCGGCGAAGAACTTCCCGAGCGTGCTGCCCGTGGTCGACCCCGCGGACTACAACGACGTGCTCGACGCGCTGGCGACCGGCTCCGCACCGATGGAGTGGCGGCGCAAGCTGGCGGTGAAGGCGTTCCAGCACGTTGCGGCATACGACACCGCGATCGCCTCGTGGCTGCGCGGCTACGAGACGCCGTTCCCCGACGTGCTGACGCTGTCGCTGCAGAAGCGCGGCGAGCTGCGCTACGGCGAGAACCCGCACCAGCTTGGCGCGCTGTACCGGCTCGTCGACCCGAAGGAACGCGAGCGCGAGGGCGTCGTGAACGCCCGGCAGCTCCACGGCAAGGCGCTGTCCTACGTCAACGTCCTCGATGCGGACGCGGCGTACTGCGCCGCCTGCGACTTCCCGGAGCCGACGGTCGTCATCGTCAAGCACATGACGCCGTGCGGAATCGCCAGCCGCGACGACCTGGCGGAGGCGTTCGCGCTCGCGTTCGCGGCGGACCCGGTGTCGGCGTTCGGTGGCATCATCGCCGTCAACCGCCCGGTCGATGAGGCGCTCGCGGCGGCGATCCGCGCCACGAAGCACCCGACGAGCGGCCAGCGTCTGTTCGTCGAGATCATCGTCGCGCCGCAGTTCACCCCGGGCGCTGTCGAGGCACTGCAGAAATCGCGCGACCTGCGCATCCTGGAGGCGCCGCCCGTGCGCATGCACCGGCGCGCGATGGAGTACCGGGGCATCGCCGGCGGCATGCTCGCGCAGGAGGCGGACCGTCTCGCGCCGGACCCGGCGGAGGTGCAGGTGCTGACGAAGCGCCAGCCCACGGAGGCGGAGCTGCGGGACATGAAGTACGCCTGGCTCTGCGTGAAGCACGTGAAGTCGAACGCCGTCGTCCTGGTCAAGGACCGCGCCCTGGTCGGCATGGGCGCCGGGCAGCCCAACCGCGTGACCAGCGCCCGGCTGGCCGTCGCGGCCGCGGGCGGGCAGGCCGCCGGCTCCGTGGCCGCCTCCGACGCGCTGATCCCGTTCCCGGATACCATCGAGGTCTGTGCGGACGCCGGGGTGACGGCGATGGCCCAGACCGGCGGCTCCATCCGGGACGAGGATTCGATAGCCGTCTGCGATGCCCGGGGAATGGCGATGATCGCGACCGGGGTGCGGCACTTCAAACACTGAGATTGGGGGCGTTGGCGGCCCTCGGGCGGCCGATAACCTTACAGGCTGACGGGACGGGGCCCAGAATGGCGATCCAGCAGGACATCAGCATCATGCAGGTGGAAGACGCCGTGGCCACGCTGAGCCACGACGAGCGGGCGCGCTTCGAGCGCATCTTCCACGTCAGCAGCACCCACGGGCGACTCGTGCCGCCCGAGGCGATGGTGCCCTGGATCGAGCGCCAGTTCGGGAGCGTCGAGCCGACGCTGGACCAGCGCATCATCAAGGTCACGAACGTCGTCACGCTCGAAGGCGTGATGTTCAACTGGCTGCGCTCGAGCCGGCCGATGTGGCACCACGAGGTCAACCTCGACGAGGAGCTGGAGCGCACGGCCGCGGACCCGCTGTACGACCCCTACAACGGCACGCCGGAGGACCTCTTCGGCCGGGTGCAGGGGAAGTACTGCGTGACGGCGAGCAACATCGCGAAGTTTGATGGCTTCCACGGGCTCGTCGTCTTCAACGAGCGGCACCCGCTCAAATTCACGCGTGAGATGCTGCACGACTACATCGACACCGGCGGCCGGTGGGGCGATCTGGCCCACGCCAGCGACCCGGACGCCAAGTACTACATGTTCATGTGGAACTGCCTCTGGCGCGCGGGCGCGTCGCTCGTGCACGGGCACGCGCAGGTGATCATGGGCCGCGACATGCATTACGCCGCGGTCGAGTACCTGCGGCGCTGCGCGGCCGTGTACCAGGCGCACTACCGCAGCAACTACTTCCAGGACATGTTCCTGGCGCACGAGTCGCTCGGGCTGGGGTTCGAGAAAGACGGCGTGCAGGTCATCGCCAACCTCG
>DASRHM010000093.1:0-8227 GCA_035650575.1 Dehalococcoidia bacterium
TCGAGACGGGCGGCGTCGTCGTCGGCGACCGCGTGAAGGTCGAGCTGGAGATCTCCGCCGTGCGTGCGGACTGATCGCTCGCGATGTGTGCGCCGCCCGGCGCGCGGAACGCATCATCGGACCCGGCGCGGGACCCACCGACGATGGAAGATGGAGGATGGAGGATGGCACGCGCGCCATCAATCCATCCTCCATCCTCTAACGTCATCCATCCGCTTCGCTACTGCTGATCGAGCGGGCGATTGCTCGAAAGGTACGCGCGCATGAGGCGCGACGCGTCGTCCGAGCGCATCGTGCGCCAGAAGGCGTCCTGCTCGAAGCGCAACGCGTCCTCGAGCGGCATCTCCGTCCCGCGCAACACGCACTGCTTGATCAGCGCGACGCTGAGCGCGGGCCGCGACGCCAGCTCGCGCGCGAGCGCGAGGGCTTCGGCCATGAGCGCCGGCGAGTCCACCGCGCGGTGCACGAGGCCGATGCGCGCCGCCTCTTCCGCCTCGACCGTGTTGCCGAGCAGCATCAGCTCCAGCGCCTTCGCCGTGCCGAGCAGCCGGGTCATCCGCTGCGTCCCTCCCGCCCCCGGGAGGATGCCCACGCGCACCTCGGGCAGCCCGATCGGATAGCCGCGCGCCATCAGCCGGAAGTCGCACGCCAGCGCCAGCTCGCAGCCGCCGCCCATCGCCGTGCCGTTGACCGCGGCGATGACCGGCTGCGGCAGCGACTGCAGCCGCAGCAGGAGCTGGTGCATGCCGTGCAGGCGCGGACGGCCGTCGTCGTCGCGCGCCTGCGCGAAGTCCGGGCGCGACCGCGCGGCGTCCGACGCCCCGGACAACTCGCCGACGTCGTAGTGGGTGATGAACACGCCCTCGGCGCCGCCCGTGAGCACGAGCGCGCGCACGTCGCGATCCTCCGCGACGGCATCGGCGAGCGCCGTCAGCTCGGCGACCATCGGCGCGTTGAGCAGGTTGCGCGGCGGGTTGCGCATCGTCACGACGAGCGCCGGCCCCTCGCGGCGCGTCTCCAGGAACTCATAGGTGGCCTCCGGCACGGGACCCTCCTTTCGCGTCGAGAGCCTCAGCCTCGCACAGCGGCCGCCGGCCGGAAAGCAGCGCCCGCGAAAGTTTGCCGAGCGTTTACGAAGCGATGACCGCCCGCGCATGCTTCGCGCCGGGGACGCGGCGATGCTACACGCGGAGGACCGGATGGCGCAGGGGATCGGCGAGGTGCGGGTCAGCCGGCGGAAGCTGCTCGGCGGGGCGGCGGCGGGCGCGGCGCTGCTCACCGCGGGTGGCGCGTCCGCCGCGCTCGTCATGCGCAACCGCGACGGCGGCGGCGATAACCGCCCGGCGCTCGATGTCCCGCAGGCCGCGCTCGCGTCCGAGAACCCGCTCGCGGACCGCGACGTGCAGATCCGCCACCTCCTGCGGCGCACCGGCTTCGTCGCGACGCCCGCCGCCGTCGCGCGCTATCGCGACATGCCGCTGCCCGACGTCGTCGATGCGCTCCTCGCCGATGCAACGGCGGACGACGCGGCGACGCAGTCGCAAGTCGATGCTGCCGTCCCCGATACGAGCAAGCCCGCGGGCGCCGTCTCGTGGTGGCTGCTGCGCATGGCGGTGACGCCGCGCCCGCTCCTCGAGCGCATGACGCTGTTCTGGCACGGGCTGCTGACGAGCGGCTTCAGCAAGACGGGCGCACAGGGCGCGCCGCTGCTCCTCGCGCAGAACCAGTTCTTCCGGGCCCACGCCTTCGACCGGTTCGAGGTGCTCCTGAAGGGCGTCGTGCGCGACCCGGCGATGATGCTCTGGCTCGACATCCAGACGAGCAAGAAGGGCCACCCGAACGAGAACTACGCCCGCGAACTGATGGAGCTGTTCACGCTCGGCGCCGGCAACTACACGGAGCAGGACGTGCGCGAGTCCGCGCGCGCGCACACGGGCTACAGCCTGCAGCGCGGGCGCGGCTTCGTCTTCCGGCCGGCGCTCCACGACGACGGCGAGAAGACGTTCCTCGGCCGCACCGGCAACTTCGATGCCGACGATATCGTCGACATCGTCCTCCAGCACGACGCCGCGCCGATGCATTTCGCGCGCCGCGTCTTCGAGTTCTTCGCCTACCCGAACCCCGCGAGCGACGTCCTCGCGCCGATCGCGCAGGTCGCCCGCGACACGTCGTTCGATACGCGCGCCGTCGTGCGGGCGGTGCTGACGTCAGACGCCTTCGTCTCGGCGCAGGCGTATCGCGCGCTCGTCTCGAGCCCGATCGAGTACGCCGTCGGCGCGGTGCGTCTGCTCGACGTGCAGGGCGCCGATGCGCAGGTCGCGCGCGGGCTCGCGGGCGGCACCCGGCAGATGGGCCAGACGCCCTTCGACCCGCCGAACGTGGCCGGCTGGCCGGGCGGGCGGACGTGGCTGGGCACGAGCACGTGGTTCGCGCGCGTGAACTATGCGGCAGCGCTCGTCAACGCGGCGCCGTCGCTCGACGCGATCTTCGCCCCGCCGCCAGCGAGCGCGGAGGAGGCCGTGACGCGGGCCGCGGACGCCATCGTCGACGGGCGCATCGGCGATGACGCGCGCGCCACGCTCGTGCAGTACGCGGACGAAGAGGGCTTCGCATCGCTCGCACCGCGCACGCGCGACGAGCGGTTGCGCGGGCTGGTGGCGCTGCTCATCGCGTCGCCGGAGAACCAGTTGCTGTGAGGGAGGGGAAGCGATGATCACCCGACGGGAGTTCGTGAAGAAGGGCGCCGCGCTGGTAACGCTGGGGACGATGCATGCGGCGTTGTCGCCCGTGTTCAAGGGCGCGTTCGCCATCCGCGCGAGCGACGCGGAGGCGGCGGCGTTGCCCGAGCGCACGCTCGTCATCCTGCAGCTCGCGGGCGGCAACGACGGGCTCAACACCGTCGTCCCGTACCGCGACCCGGCGTACGCGAAACTCCGCCCGTCGCTCGCGGTGCCGGCGGACCAGGCGCTGCCGCTCGATGACGCGGCGGCCCTGCACCCGAAGCTGGCATCGCTGAAGCCGCTCTGGGATCAGGGGCGGATGGCGGTCGTGCAGGGCGTCGGCTACCCCGACCCGAACTTCTCGCACTTCCAGTCGATGCTGATCTGGCAGAGCGCCGGGCCGCAGGCTGCAGCGGGCGAAGGCTGGCTCAGCGACTACCTTGCCCGGCTCGAGGCGGAGGAGCACGACCCGCTGCACGGCTTCAACGTTGGCCAGTTCGTCGCGCCCGAGCTCTACTCCACGAAGGCGCAGACCGTCGCCGCAGCCGATGCGGAGTCGTACGGCTTCCGCAAGCTCGCCGCGGACGAGGCGGAGGCGCGCCGCCGGCAGACCGCGCTGCTCAAGCTCTACGAGCAGTTCCCGAAGGACACGCCGTACGCGGCACTCCTCGAGAGCACCGCCGACGATGCCGTCTCGAGCAGCCAGGCCGTGTCGGCGGCGGCTGGCGCGCACGCGCCTTCCGTCGCCTACCCGCAGACGTCGGTCGCGAGCGGGCTCAAGCTCATCGCGCAGGTCGTCGCCAGCGGCGCGAAGCTGCGCGTCGCGCACGTCACGCTCGGCGGCTTCGACACGCACTCGGCCCAGCAGCCGGACCAGGAGCGCCTGCTCGGTGACCTCGGCGACGCCATCGCCGCCTTCTACGCGGACCTCGCGTCGATCGGAAAAGACGGCGAGGTGCTGACGATGACGTGGTCGGAGTTCGGCCGGCGGGCGGCGGAGAACGCCAGCGAGGGCACGGACCACGGCACCGCGGCGCCGATGTTCCTCTTCGGCGGCGGCGTGCGGGGCGGGCTCTACGGCCAGGCGCCGTCGCTCACCGCGCTCGACGACGGCAACCTCAAGTTCACCACCGACTTCCGCTCGGTCTACGCGACGGTGCTGGAGCGCTGGTGCGGCGCGCCGGCAGACGACGTGCTCGGCGCCCGCTACGAGCAGATCGAAGGGATGATCGCGTAGGCGCGAGGAGCGACGGTCGCCCCGGGGATGCGGGTCTGGGACGCGCGTGCCGAACCCCTGGCCATGCGGCGGATCAGAGGAGGCGCAGCAGCGTCGACGGATCGCGCCACGCGTACCGAAACGCCTCCGGCGCGCCGTTCAGCCGCCCCTCGACCCCGCCCGGCGGCGTCACGGGCTTCCGTCCCACGCACTCCCCGCCGCGCGCCGCGTAGAACGCCTGCGCATCGACGTTCTGCTCCAGCACCCACAGGTACAGCCCGCTGTCCCGGCGATGCTCGACCACCGCCTGCGCCGTCAGCGCCAGGAGCCGCGACCCGATGCCGCCCCGCTTGCGCCCGTACGTCACGTGCAGGTTGTCGAGCAGCGCGCCCCATTCCGGGTCGTCGTCGAGCACCGTGTGCGCGAAGCCCAGCAGCGCGCCCTCGCCCTCCGCGACGATCGTGCACCGCCGCGCGTCATCCGCGCGCAGTCGCTCGCTCCAGGCCTGCAGCCGGTCGTCGACGACGTCGCCGTCGAGGTACGCATCGGCGTAGGCGCCGCGATAGTGGCGGCGCCAGCTGTCGGCGTGCAGCACGGCGATCGCCTGGGCGTCGGCGTGCGTGGCGCGTCGAAACTGCACGGCGGCGGTCACGGCGCGCCTTCGATGCGCGCGATCTGGTCCGCCTCCGTGCCATCGGGCGCGGCTTCCAGCCACGCGGCGAGGATCTCGCGCGCCAGGGCGGGGGTCGCCGTGCGCAGGCTGAGGCAGAGCACGTTCGCGTCGTTCCAGGCGCGGGCGCCGCGCGCGGTCTCGGCGTCGCCGCAGAGCGCGGCGCGCACGCCCGGCAGCTTGTTCGCGGCGATCGAGACGCCCGTGCCCGTCCAGCAGAACAGCACGCCCTGGTTCGCCTCGCCCGAAGCGACGCGCGCCGCCACGTCGCGCGCGACATCGGCCCAGCGCGCCGCCTCGCCCGCGAGCGGCCCGCGCGCGATCACCTCGTGCCCGCGCTTGCCCAGCTCGTCGATGACGGCGTCCGGCGCCGCGCCGGCTTCGTCCGAGCCGACAGCGATCCTCATGCGCCGATCGTAGCGGATGGACTGCGGGGCGAGTGCGAGGTGCGACGTGGGGATGCCGGCCCTTCGCGCCTCACCTCCGGTCGCTCACCCTCCCGGTGCCCAGCCGGCGCGCGTTGCCGCTAGAAAACCCGATCGGCTAGATTGGGGCGCCGAAGCCGAACCCGCCCCGAGGGAGCCCGATGAACACGGCCGAGTTCCTGCAGATCAGCTCGATGGTCGTGCCCGACCGCACGGCGCTCGTCTGCGGCGACCGCCGCGAGACGTTCGCCGAGATGGCCGACCGGGTGAACCGGCTGGCGAACTGGCTGCAGGGCGTGGGCGCCGGGCCGGACAAGCCCGTCGGCGTCATGTCGGTGAACGGCATCGAGTACATCGAGGTCTACTACGCGGCGGCGAAGATCGGCGCGACGTTCGTCCCCCTGAACTACCGCGCGAAGCACGAAGAGCTGACGTACATGATCAACACGTCGGACGTGCACGTGCTGTTCGTCGGCGAGCGCTACCTGGACCTCGTGGCGACGCTGCGGCCCACGCTCCAGTGCGTTGAGCACTTCGCGTGCTTCGACACGCGCGCCGAAGGCATGGCGTACTACCCGGACGTCATCGCCAGCTCACCCGCGGACGAACCGTTCGTCGAGATCGACGAGGACAAGCCGACGGTGCTCATCTACACCTCGGGCACGACGTCCGTCCCGAAGGGCGTCGCGCTGACGTACCTGAACCTGTCGGTGTACGTGACGAACACGATGAATCCGGCGGACCCGGCGGCCGAGCCCGAGGTGACGCTGCTCTCCGTGCCGATCTTCCACGTCGCCGGCGTGACGCCGATCATGTCGTCGGTCTGGGGCGGGCGCACGCTCGTCGTGCTGCCGCAGTTCGACCCGAAGCTTTGGCTCGAGGCGGTGCAGAACGAGAAGGTGACGCACAGCTTCGTCGTGCCGACGATGCTCAAGCGCATCATGGAGCACCCCGACTTCGACAAGTACGACCTGAGCTCGCTCAAGCTCATCACCTATGGCGCCGCGCCGATGCCGTACGAGGTCGTGAGCCGCGCCGTCGACGTATTCCACTGCGGGCTGATGAACGCCTACGGCCAGACGGAGAGCACGTCGACCATGACGTACCTGGGCCCGGAGGACCACCAGATCCCGCGCGAGCCGGGGCCGGAGCGCGAGAAGAAGCTGCACCGCCTGCGCTCGGTCGGCCGGGCGATGGACGACGTGGCGGTGGTGATCATGGACGACCAGGGCAACATCCTGCCGCCCGGCGACGAGGGCGAGATCTGCGTGATGGGCCCGCGCGTGATGGCGGAGTACCACAAGCAGGCCGAGGCGACCGCCGCCGCGATCCAGGACGGCTGGCTGCACACCGGCGACGTGGGCTACCTGGACGACGAGGGCTACCTGTTCATCACCGGGCGCAAGAAGGACCTGATCATCCGCGGCGGCGAGAACATCTCCCCGGGCGAGATCGAGGCGACGCTCGACGAGCACCCGAAGGTCGACGAGTCGGCGATCATCGGCGTGCCGGACCCGGACTGGGGCGAGGTGATCAAGGCGATCATCGTGCCGCGCAAGCGCGAGGACCCGCCGCAGCCGGAGGAACTGGTCGCCTTCACGAAGGCGCGCCTCGCGAGCTACAAGGCGCCGACGTACTTCGCGTTCGTCGATGAGCTGCCGCGCAACCCGATGGGCAAGGTGCTCAAGACGGAGCTGCGCAAGCTCTACGGCAAGCCGGGCAACAGCTAGCTGCGCGCCGGCGCGTGCGCGGCAAACCGCAAGGGCACGGCAAGCCGCGCACGACGGCGGCCGCGCGGACGTTCGCCCGTCGGGTAGAATGCGCGCGATGCGCGACTTCACCTCCGACGATCTCGCCGAACTGCAGGGCTGGCTCCAGCGGTGCATCCGCTACGACGGGCCGTACACGCTCGCGTCCGGGCGGCAGAGCGCGTACTACTACGACGGCCGCGGCGCGACGCTGGACCCCGTCTCGGCATGGCTGATCGGCCGGGCGCTGGTCGACCCGCTGCTGGACGCGGGCGCCGAGGCGGTCGGCGGCCTGGAGGTCGGCGCCATCCCGATCGCCGACGCCGCCGCGCTGGCCGCGCACGTCACGCGCGGCGTGCGCATCCCGACGTTCATCGTGCGCAAGGAGCGCAAGAGCCACGGCATCACGTCGCAGGTGGCGATGGCGAACCAGCCCGACGGCTCGGCGCTGCTGCGCCCGGGGCGGCGGGTCGCGGTCGTCGATGACGTGATCACGACCGGCGGCTCGATCCAGAAGGCCGTCGATGTCGTGCGCGAGCTGGGGTGCGACGTGGCCGTCGCCGTCGCGCTCGTGGAGCGGCACGAGAGCGGCGGCGCGGCGCTGCGCGGGCAGGGCTTTCCGGTGACGCGCCTCTTCTACACGGACGACGCGGGCAAGCTGTACGTGGACGCGGAGTTCGCGGCGCGCGTGACGACGCCCGCGGCGCGCTGAGCGCGCCGCCTCGAGGTCCTCGCATGACCGCGGTCCGTCTCGAGGAAGTCGCCCGCGCAGCCGATCGCATCGATCCGCGCCGGCTACACGCGCGAGACGCTGTCCTCGACGCTCCTATCGCTCCTGGACCGGGTGTGGGCGGCGCTGCGCGCGCAGCCGAACGTGCGCCGCGGGCACAACGTGGCGATCTACCACAACGGGCGCACCATGACCGTCGGCGTGCAGATCGATGCCGCCGCGTTCCAGCCGCGCGCCGGCGTGACGCTGAGCGCCACGCCGGCGGGTCGCGCGGCGACGGCGACGCACATCGGCCCGTACGCGGAGATGCGCCGCACGAACGACGCGATCATCGCCTGGTGCCGCGAGGCCGGGCTGCAGCTCAGCGGCCCGAGCTGGGAGGTCTACGGCGACTGGGAGGAAGACGAATCCAACGCGCGCACGGACGTGTACTACCTGCTGCGGTAGTGCTCGCGAAGCGCGGTCTTGCATCGGTGCGTGGGCCCCACGCACTTCGCGGCGGGTGCAGGGGCGCAGCCCCCGCCGCACGTTTCAGGGCGTCCCCCAACGCTCTCTCGATGTCTTGAATGGAACACCTGCGGAATCTCGATAAGGGCTCCCGTCGTCGCGGGTGCGGCGGCGTTGTCCGGACGCACGACCGAGCGCCTCAGTAACGGCCCCAGACGCGCGCGAGCAGCGCGGAGCGCGGCACTGGCCCGAAGTCCCGCGAGTCGCGGCT
>DASRHM010000094.1:0-4206 GCA_035650575.1 Dehalococcoidia bacterium
CTGATCAGCGCCAGGTCCGCACGACGACGTTCAGCACGACCGTCAGCACGATGCTGAGGATGATCGAGGTGACGATCGGGAAGGCGAACTTGACGTTGCCGCGGTCGATGACGATGTCGCCCGGCAGCCGCCCCAGCCCGAGCCGCGCACCGGCCCAGAGCGCCAGCCCTGCGACGGCCAGCACCACGCCCGCGAGCACCATGTAGCGCGCGGCTTGCTCCATGCCGTCAGCGTAGCGGAGCCTGCGCGACCATGCGGTTTGCGAGCGGGTGCCCGTCGAAGCTGGAAGCTGGAGGCTGGAAGCTCGATCTCGTTCCAGCCTCCAGCTCCCAGCCTATGCCCGTCGGTCTGCCGCGCGCCGGGCTCCGCGGCCGGCTCCGAGCGCGCCTATCGCGCGCCGCGCCGCCGTACCCACAACCGGCTACGGCGGTCGCGAACCTGATGCTAGAATCCGCCTCGTGGACCTCGACCTGCTCCGCGAGCTGAGCGTCCCCGGCGACACGAAGATCCTGCTCCTCGTCATCGACGGCCTGGGCGGTCTGCCGAACGAGAGCGGACGCTCGGAGCTGGAGCAGGCGGACATCCCCCGCCTGGACCGGCTGGCGCAGGAGAGCATCTGCGGCATGACGGTGCCCGTCGCCGCCGGCGTGACGCCGGGCAGCGGGCCCGGGCACCTGGCGCTCTTCGGGTACGACCCGGTGCGCTACACCGTTGGGCGCGGCGTGCTCGAGGCGCTGGGCATCGACTTCGACCTCCAGCCGACGGACGTCGCCGCGCGCGGCAACTTCTGCACCGTCGACGCGCAGGGGCGGATCACCGACCGGCGCGCCGGGCGCATCCCGACCGAAGAGTCGTCAAAGCTCTGCGACCTGCTGCGCCGGATCGAGCTGCCCGGCGTGCAGCTCTTCGTCGAGCCGGTGCGCGATCACCGCTTCCTGCTCGTGCTGCGCGGCGAGAACCTCTCGGATCAGCTCACGGAGACCGACCCCCAGCGCGAGGGCAAGGAGCCGCTGCCGGTTCGCGCGCTCGCGCCCGAGGCCGAGGAGACGGCGCGGTTGCTCAACGCGTTCGTGGGCCGCGCGCGCGAGGTGCTGGCCGGGCGCGACCGCGCGAACATGCTGACGCTGCGCGGGCTGGCGAAGCACCCGCCGATGCCCTCCATCGTCGAGACGTGCAAGTTCCGCGCCGGCGCGATCGCGGCGTACCCGATGTACCGCGGGCTGGCGAAGCTCGTCGGGATGGAGGTGATCGCGACCGGCGCGACGTTCGCCGACGAGGTCGAGACGCTGAAGGCGAACTGGGACAAGCACGACTTCTTCTTCATCCACTTCAAGAAGGCCGACGCCGCCGGCGAGGACGGCGATTTCCAGGCGAAGATGCGCGCGCTCGAGGAGGTGGACACGTACATCGAGGAGCTGCATGCGATGCAGGCGGACGTCTTCATGGTGGCGGGCGACCACTCGACGCCCGCGGTCGTCGCCGGGCACTCGTGGCATCCGGTGCCGTTCCTGTTCCACGCGCGCAACTACATGCCGGCCGATGGCACCGAGGGCTTCAACGAGAAGACCTGCGCGCGCGGGACGCTCGGCATCTTCCCGGCGAAGGACGTGCTGTCGCTCGCGATGGCGTACGCCGGGCGCCTGACGAAGTACGGGGCCTGAGATGGCGCGCGTCCCGATCGCCGCGGGCAACTGGAAGATGAACACGACGCGCGAGAGCGCAGGGCAGCTCGCGGCCGACGTCGCGAAGCACGCCGCGAAGGCGCCCGGCGTCGAGGTGATCGTCTGCCCGCCATTTCTGTACCTGTTCGACGTGCGCGACGCGACCGCGGGGAGCACCGTGCGGGTCGGCGCGCAGAACTGCTTCTGGGAGGAAAAGGGCGCGTTCACCGGCGAGGTCAGCGTGACGCAGGTCGCGGAGGCCGCCGATTACGTGATCATCGGGCACAGCGAGCGGCGCCAGTACTTCGGCGAGACGGACGAGACCGTGAATCGCCGCGTGCGCGCGGCCCTCGCGCACGGCCTGAAGCCGATCGTCTGCGTCGGCGAGACGCTCTCCGAGCGCAACGGCGGTGAGACCGAGGCGGTGCTCCTGCGGCAGGTCCGCGAAGGCCTCGCAGAGGTAACGATCCCGCGCTACCTGGTCGTCGCCTACGAGCCGGTGTGGGCCATCGGCACGGGGCTCGCGGCCGATGGCGCGATGGCGCAGGCGGCGATCGGGCTGATCCGCGACACGCTGCGCGAGCGATGCGGCGATGTCGCCGACGACGTGCGCATCCTCTACGGCGGCTCGGTGACGCCGGAGAACGCGGCGGAGTTCATGACGCAGCCCGATATCGACGGCGGGCTCGTCGGCGGGGCGTCGCTCAAGGCGGACAGTTTCGCCGCGATCATCGACGCGATGGCCGCCGCCGTCTCCGCCGGGGCCTGATGCCGCAGCCGCTCGTCGCCGTCGTCGGCGCGACGGCGACGGGGAAGACGCAGCTCGCCATCGCGCTCGCGCAGGCGATCCGCGGCGAGATCGTCAACGCCGACTCGCGCCAGGTCTACCGCGGCATGGACATCGGCACGGCGAAGCCGACGCCGGCGGAGCAGGCGGCCGCGCGCCACTGGCTCATCGACTGCGCGGACCCCGACGAGCCGATGACGCTCGCACGCTTCCTCGATCTCGCGCGGGCGGCGATCGCCGACATCCACGCGCGCGCGCTGACGCCGATCGTCGCCGGCGGTACGGGCCAGTACGTCTGGGCGCTGCTCGAGGGCTGGCAGGTGCCGCGCGTCGCGCCGCAGCGCGCGCTGCGCGCGGAGCTGGAGCGCCTCGCCGCCGAGCGCGGGCCGGAGGCGGTGCACGCGCTGCTGGCGGCCGAGGACGCCGAAAGCGCGCGGACGATCGACGCCCGCAACGTGCGGCGCGTCATCCGCGCGATCGAGGTGACGCGCGCGACCGGGCGGCCGTTCAGCGCCTGGCGCGCGAAGACGCCGCCCGCGTACGACGCGACGGTCGTGGGCCTGGCGCTGGGCCGGGACGCGCTCTACGCCCGCATCGACGCGCGGGTGGACGCGATGCTCGCGGGCGGGCTCGTCGATGAGGTGCGCGGCCTCGTGGCGCGCGGGTACGGTTGCGACCTCCCGCCGATGCGCAGCATCGGCTACCGGGAAGTGTGCGGCCACTTGCGGGGCGAGATCACGCTCGCGCAGGCGGCGGCGCGCATCAAGACGGAGACGCACCGGCTTGCGCGGATGCAGCACACCTGGTTCCGCCGCGACGACCCGCGCATCCGCTGGCTCGATGCCGCCGCGCCGGACGTCGCCGCGCGCGCGCTGGCCGCCGTCAGCGCCCATGCTTCCGGACCGGCGCGCTGACGCGGTATCCTCGCTGCGCATGGATTTCGCGAAGCTGCACGGCACCGGCAACGACTTCGTCGTCGTCGACGCGCGCGACCTGGACCGGGACTGGCGGACGCTCGCGCAGGCCGTCTGCGACCGCCACTTCGGCGTCGGCGGCGACGGGCTGATCCTGGCCGCGCGGTCGGAGCGCGCGCCGGTGCGCATGCGCATCTTCAACGCCGACGGCTCCGAGGCGGAGATGTCCGGCAACGGCATGCGCTGCCTCGTGAAGTTCGCCGTGGACCGCGGCATCGTGGCGCCGGATGGCGACGAGTTCGACGTCGAGACCGGCGCCGGGGTGCTGCGCGTGCGCGTCACGACCGCCGGCGGCCGCGTGACGTCCGTGCGCGAGAGCATGGGCCGCCCGCACCTCGACCCGCGCGAGATCCCGGTGGCGGTGGAGGCGGCGCCGCCCGTGCGCGACCTGCCGCTGCAGGTCGACGGCCGCACGCTCTCCGTGGCCGCCGTGTCGATGGGGAACCCGCACGCGGTGCACTTCCAGCGTGAGCCCGTCGAGGCGTTCCCGCTGCACGCGCTCGGCCCGCTCGTCGAGCACCACGCGCTCTTCCCGAACCGCACGAACTTCGAGGTCGTACGCATGACGGGCCGCGACGCTGCCGAGATGCGGGTCTGGGAGCGCGGCGTTGGCGAGACGCTCTCCTGCGGCTCCGGCGCCTCGGCGACGATGGTCGCGGCGCGACTGCTCGGGCTCGCCGACGACCGGCTCGAGCTGCGCGTCCCTGGCGGCGTGCTGCAACTCGAGTGGGACGGCGAAGGCGACGTGATCCTCAGCGGGCCCGTCGAGGAAGCGTTCACCGGG
>DASRHM010000095.1:0-23642 GCA_035650575.1 Dehalococcoidia bacterium
CTCGGCGCCACGATCCTCAACGTCTGGCACGTCCGCCCGGGCCACGAACGCGAGCCGGGCGTGGTCTACGCCGGCACCCAGCCGGCCGGCCTCTTCCGCAGCGAGGACCAGGGCCGCACCTGGCAGTCCGTCGATGGCCTCACCCGCCATCCCGACCGCGCACGCTGGTCCGGCACCGGGGGTGGCGACTCCTGCCTGCACTCGATCGAGCTCGACCCGCGCGACCCCGCACGCGTCTTCACCGCCATCAGCTCCGGCGGCTCCTACGCCACGCTCGATGGCGGCGAGACCTGGGACATCTTCTCCTGGACCGCCGTCCCCACCAACCCCGGTGCGCTCGCCGAAGCCAAGCGCTGGGAGCAGATGGGCTTCACGCGCGAAGTGCCACCCGGCGTCGACCCGCTCGCGATCGACGAGATGCACAAGCTCCGGGTCGACGCGAAAGACCCCGACCGCATGTGGGCCCAGGCGCACATCGGCGTCTTCCGCTCCGATGACCAGGGCAAGACCTGGTCCGATGTCACCGTCGGCCTGCCGTCGTTCCACGGATTCCCGATCGCCGTCACGCGCCGCGGCCCGGACGCCGCCTTCGTCGTGCCGCTCCACTACGAAGGCGACAACTTCCGCGTCTGCCCGGGGCAGTTCGCCGTCTACCGCACGACGAACGCGGGCAAGAGCTGGGAGCCGCTCACCAACGGCCTTCCCGGCCCGCACGATTACCAGAGCGTCTACCGCGAAGGGCTCGATACCGATGGCCTCGACAGCGAGGCGGTCTACGTGGGCACGAGCAACGGCGAGGTCTACGCCGGCCTTGACGGAGGCGACCGCTGGATCCGCCTCCCTGGCACGCTCCCGCCCGTCCTGTCGGTGACCGCCGTCGCGCTCTGATCGCGGGCTCTCCCCGATCGGAGCGCCCCCGCAGGGTTGCTATCCTGCGGCCGATCATTATGTGAGGGCGTATGACGGCGGTCCTGATGGCGGTGGTCGGGTTCTTCGCGGGCTTCGCGCTCGATGAGGTGATCGCGCGCTTTGCCCGTGAGCCCTTCGACCGTGAGCCGGACGACGCGCCGGCCGCCGCGCAGCCGCACCGGCATGCGCTCGACCTCACCAGCGAAGTCGGCACGGTCGCCCTGCCATGGGGCCTCACCGGCGGCGCCGCGTATCGCCGCGCGACGATCATCGCGCTCACGTCGCTCCTGTTCGCGCTCGCCGGCCTGCGCTACTCCGGGCACGCGGCAGACCTCGCGATCGCCAGCGCGTGGCTGGGCGTCCTGCTCGTCTGCGCCGCCACCGACATCATCGCCTATCGCGTGCCGAACGCCGTGACGTACCCGGCGATCGCCGTCGCACTGGCGGTCGGCATGGTCATGCCCGGCGGCAACCGGCTCGATGTCGCCGCCGGCGGCCTGCTGGCAGGCGGGTTGTTCTTCGTCTGCGCGTTGCTCCCCGGCGCGCCGATGGGCATGGGCGACGTCAAGCTCGCCTTCTTCATCGGCTTCGCGCTCGGACTGACCCTCGTCATCCCGGCGATGCTCGTCATGGCCGTCTCCGGCGGCGTCGTCGCCGCTGTCCTGCTCGTGCTCAAGCTGCTCGGCAGGCGCAAGCTCAACTACATGTTCTACGCGCCGTTCATCTCGCTCGGTGCCGCCGTCGTCATCCTCGCGCAGGGCACCGCGACGCACCTCCTGTAGCCGCGCGCTATCCCGCAACGCCCCCGCCCCGTACCATCTCGCCGATGCACCGACCTCCCACCACGCCGGCGGCTTCCCGCTGATGTCCTGGCTGGAACTGCTCCTCGTCCCGCTCGGCTTCGCGGTCGGCGCCTATGGCACGCTCGTCGGCGCCGGCGGCGGCTTCGTCCTCGTCCCGGTCCTCCTGCTCATCTATCCCGGCGAGCCTGCGGTCGATATCACCGCGATCTCGCTCGGGGTCGTCTTCTTCAACGCGCTCTCGGGCTCGGCGGCCTATGCTCGCCTGCGGCGCATCGACTACGCCACGGGCCTGATCTTCGCCGCCGCCGCCTTCCCCGGCGCCGTCGGCGGCGCCTTCCTCGTCGGCGTCATCCCCCGCCGCGCGTTCGATGGCATGTTCGGCGGCATCCTGCTCGCGCTCGCCGCCTATTCGGCCTGGACCGCCGGCCGCACCGAGATCATCCGCGCCCCCCGGCGCGGCCGCGCCATCGTGACCCGGGAGATGCGCGGCGAGCACGGCGAGATCTTCCGCTACTCCTACAACCTCCCGCTCGGCATCGCCTACAGCGCCGCGGTCGGCTTCTTTTCCACGCTGCTCGGCATCGGCGGCGGCGTCGTGCACGTGCCGATCATGATCACCGCTCTGCGGTTCCCGGTCCACGTCGCCGTCGCCACGTCGCATTTCATCCTCATCTTCACCGCGGCGTCCGGCAGCGCCGTGCACCTGGCGCACGGCGACCTCTCGGACACGAACCTCGTGCGCGCGCTCCTGCTCGCCGCCGGCGTCGTCCCGGGCGCCCAGATCGGCGCCCGCATTGCGCAGCGGATCCACGGCGCCGCCATCGTGCGCTTCCTCGCCGTCGCCCTCGTCGCCCTCGGCGCCCGCCTGCTCTGGTCCGCCCGCTAGCCGGACTCCCCGAGCGCGATGTACGGGCGATGCGCGGGCCGCCTGCGGGTTCGGACTATGCGGAGGGGCCCGCGTCCGGGCTACATTTGCATATGGGCGCCCCGCCGCTCCGTCGGCGGCCCCGCACGACTCGAGGTGACGCATGCGCATCGGAGTACTGACTGGAGGCGGCGACTGCCCGGGCCTCAACGCCGCGATCCGCGCCATCGCCCACCGGGCATGGATGCTCGGCGACGAGGTGATCGGCTTCCGCGAGGGCTGGGCCGGCCTGCTGGGCGAGGGCAACTCGCTCGTCCTCACGACCCAGGAGGTCGCGGGCATCCTCCACCTCGGCGGCACCATCCTCGGCTCGTCCCGCACGAACCCCGCGCGCAGCGAGGACGAGATGCGCCAGGTCGAAGACAACCTGCGCCGTCGCAAGATCGACGGCCTCGTGACCATCGGCGGCGATGACACCCTCAGCGTCTCCGCCCGGCTCGCCGAGCGCGGCGTCGCCGTCACCGGCGTCCCGAAGACGATCGACAACGACGTACCCCACACCGATTACTGCATCGGCTTCGACACCGCCTGCGCCACCGTCGGCGAGGCGCTCGACAAGCTGCACACGACCGCCGAGTCGCACCGGCGCGTCATGGTCGTGGAGGTCATGGGCCGCGACGCCGGCTGGCTCGCGATGGTCGGCGGTGTCGGCGGCGGCGCCGACCTCATCATCATCCCCGAAGAGCCCATCACCATCGAGAAGGTCGTCGCCCACGTGCAAATGCGCATGGACACGCGGCGCTTCAGCATCGTCGTCGTCGCCGAAGGCGCGCACGTCGAAGGCGTCGAGTCGCAGGCGCAGAGCGGCGTCGACCAGTTCGGCCACGCCCTCCTCGCCTCGCGCGGCATCGGCACCCGCCTCGCCGAAGCGATCGAGCAACGCCTGCGCGTCGAGGCGCGCCCGACGGTGCTCGGCCACGTGCAGCGCGGCGGCTCGCCGACGATGTTCGACCGCGTGCTCGCCACCCGCATGGGCGCGATGGCGGTGGACTGCCTGCATGAGGGCCGCCGCGGCGTCATGATGGCGCTCCAGGGTCTCGAGATCGTCCCGGTGCCGTTCGCCGAGGTCGTCGGCCACAACCGCACCGTCGACCCCCGCTTCTTCCGCCTCGTCCGCCAGTTCAACGCCGCCGAAGAGCGCGAGGGCATGCCGCCGCCGCATGCCCGCAACACCGCGGCCGCCGGTTGACGCGGGGAATCCCCTAGGCCGTCGCGCCGCACAACATCGGCCGCTCCCCGACTCCGGGCGCGCCGGCGCCGGGCGCACAATGCCGGCGATGGCATCGCGCTCGCGCCTCGGCTTCGCCTTCCAGCTCGCGCTCTGCGCCCTCGTCGGCCTCGCCGTCGCGCGGCGCTCCGCCCGCCGCCCGCGCCTCTCGACGTCGATGGTGCACACCCCCGTGCGCGCGTCGGAGATCGGCGGCGCGCTCGCCCGCCTCGAAGCCGCGGTCGATGCCCGCGCGCGCGTCCCTGCGCTCGCGCTCGCTTCGACGGTCGCCCTGCCCGCGCCCGCCACCAGCACGCGCGGACTGCTGCGCCCGCTGCTCGCGCGCGTCCCGGTCTCCCTCTACGCTTGGGCGTTCGTCGTCGCGCTCGGCGTCGCGCCCGTGGCGCTCGCGCTCGCCTACGTCTCGTTTCGCGGCTCCGCCCCGGATGCCGAAGCGCCGCCCGCCGTCGCGCGGCCCGCGACGGGCGCCGTCCTCGGCGAGGCCGCGCGGTCACCGGGACCGGGCGACGTGCTGCTCGACGCGCGTCGCCAGCTCGACCTCGCGACGGACCGCGACGCCTTGCTCGCCTGGGCCACGATCTACGGCGCCTTCCCGGACACCGGCGGCACGCTGACGACGTTGTGCGATAACCCGCGCGACGCCGCCTGTCCCGTCGCCGGCGCCGCGACCGACATGCCGGTCGGCGACCGCGAGTTCCCGTACTGGTACGCCTCGGACGGGTCGACGTTCACCCTGCTCGCGCGCGTCCAGACCCCGCCGGCCCGCGACGACTGCCCGCCGCGCGTGCGCGACGTCGTCGGCGACACGCCGGTCTTCTGCCTCAACGGCCGGCTGCCCTGACCACAGCTCGGCGGCCCCATGACCTGCGGCCTGCGACCACCCGCGAGCTACAACCTGCGACCTGCGCCCACCCGCGACGTCCGACCAGCGACCAGCACCCATCACCCCGCCATCGCCTCCAGGTCCGCCGGCCGCGGGATGCCGCTCGCCAGCGGCTCGATGTAGCGCCGGATCGCCAGCGCCGCAGCCGCGCCCTCGCCCGCCGCCGACGCCGCCTGCTTCGTGCTGCCCGCGCGGCAGTCGCCCGCCGCGAACACGCCCGGCATGCTCGTCGCGAGCATCGCATCCGTCGCGATGAACCCCCGCTCGTCGAGATCGACGACGTTGCGCACGATCTGGGTGTTCGGCATGAGCCCGACGAACACGAACACCCCCGCCGGGCGCGTCTCGGTGAGCGCGCCCGTGCGCGTGTCGCGCAGCACGACGGCCTCGAGCTTGCCGCGGCCACGGAACTCGGCCGGCGTCGCGTGCGTCACCACGTCGATTTGCGGGTGCTCCTGGACCTTTTCGACGATCACGCGGCTCGCCGAGAGGGCCGCATCGCGCGTCGCGATCGTCACGCGGCGCGCGAACTTCGTCAGGAAGATCCCCTCCTCGCCGGCCGAGTTGCCGCCGCCCACGACCAGCACGTCCTTGCCGCGATAGAACGCGCCGTCGCACGTCGCGCAGAAGTGCACCCCGGCGCCGATGAAGTCCTCCTCGCCCGGCACGCCGAGCCGCCGATAGGTCGAACCCAGCGCGAGCAGCACCGCCCAGGCGCGGTACTCGTTGCCGTCGGCCGTGCGGACGACGCGGTAGTCGCCGTCCGCGCCGGCCGAAGTCACTTCCTGCGCCGACAGCACCTCGACGCCGAACCGCTCCGCCTGCTGCCGCAGCCGGTCGGCGAACTCCGCGCCGCTGACGCCCTCCGGGAAGCCGGGGAAGTTGTCGAGCCGCTCGGTGATCCCCGCCTGCCCGCCCACGCCCGCGCGCTCGATGACGAGCGTCTCGATGCCCTCGCGCGCCGCGTAGAGCGCGGCCGTGAGTCCCGCGGGCCCGCTGCCGACGACGACCAGGTCGTAGAAGCGGTTCTTCGCCGCCGTCTGCAGTCCCAGCTTCGCCGCCAGCTCCGCGTTCGAGGGCTCGACGAGCGTCGAACCGTCCTCGAACACGAGCGTCGGGATGATCAGCTTGCCCTGGTTGACGCGCTCGACGACCGCCAGCCCGTCGGGATCCGCGTCGACGTCTACGAACTCGTAGTGCACCCGCTGCTCGCCGAAGAACTTCTTCGTGCGCTTGCAGTCGCCGCACCAGAGCGTGCCGTACATGGTGATGCCCGTGTGCGCCATCGTCGCCCCTCCGGCCGCGAGTGTCGCAGCCCGCAGGGACAACGTCCACCGACGCGCTGCGGATTACGCCGCTTCTTGCTCGCTGTCCTCGTGCGCGCCGTTGAGCGGCAGCTCGCCGCGGCGCCACAGCCGCAGCATCGCCGCGACGACGCGCGGGCTGAACTGCTGCCCGCCGCAGCGCGCGATCTCCCGCACCGCCCACTCCGCCGGCTGGCCCGCGCGATACGGGCGGTTGCTCGTGATCGCGTCCAGGCTGTCCGCGACGGACACGATCTGCGCCACCTCCGGGATCTCGTCGCCCCTCAGCCCCGCCGGGTAGCCGCGCCCGTCCCAGCGCTCGTGATGGCAGCGCGCGATCTGCTCGGCCAGCTCGAACCCCGCCCGGCCCTGGAGGAACTCCGCGCCCCACGTCGTGTGCTGCTTCATCAGGCGCCACTGGTCGTCGTCGAGCTGCGCCGGGCTCAGCAGGATCGTCTCCGGCACGCGGATCTTGCCGATGTCGTGCAGCACCGCCGCCAGCCCGACGGCCTGCGCCTCGTCCTCGCTCCGCCCGAGCTCGCGCGCGATCGCCTCGCTCAGCTCACGCACGCGGTGCAGGTGGCGCCCGGTCGCATGGTCGTGCGCCTCGGCCGCGGCGGCGAGCAGCAGCACCGTGTCCTCGCGCGCGCGCTCCAGGTGCCCCGTCGCCGCCTGCAGGTCCTCGACGAGCGTTTCCATGCGGACGATCGCGGTCACCTGCGCGGCGACCGCCGTGAGGAACTGCACATCGCGGGCGTCGAGCGCGCCTTCGCGCTTCGTCGCGATGGAGAGCGCGCCGACGAGCTGGTCCTGCCACAGCATCGGCACGACCAGCGCCGAGCGCACGCCGGACGCGCGCAGCATCGCCCGCTGGGAGGCCGTGAACCGAACCTCGCGCTCGAGGTCGGCGATCAGCACCGGCGCGCGCTGCTGCTCCACCAGCGTCCGCAGCGTGTGGTCCGGGAAGCGGCGCCGTTCCTCGTTCCACGCGTCGACGAACTCGGCCGGCAGGCGCGCGTACGTGCTCACGCCGCCCGCGCCCCCGGGCATCGCCGCCGACGTGTTGAAGCGCACGACGTCGTACCCCGCGCCGATCGACAGCCGGTGCGCGACCATGCGGAGCTTGTCCGCGAGCCGACCGGGCGAGGTCAGCAGCGGCACGATCTCGCCGACCATGCGCGCCGCCCGCTCATCGCCGACCGTGTCGCGGTCGAGCGCCTGACCCGCCAGCGCGTGGCGCTCCCGCTTCGCGCTGTACATCGCGACATCGGCCACGCGGATGGCGTCGTCGATGCTGTCCGCCTCGTCCGGGAACATCGCCACGCCGATGCTCGCGACGAGCGGCACGCTGGAGCCGGTCACCGGGTCGATGACGCTGCCCTCGACCAGCGCATCGCGCACCGCCGCGCAGTAGGCGTCGGCGGCCTCGCGCGACGCGCCCGGCAGCACGACGAGGAACTCGTCGCCGCCGTAGCGGCCGACGACCGCGCCGTCCCGGTCGAGCACCTGCGCCACCGCCACCAGCACGGCATCGCCGAGCAGGTGCCCGAACGAGTCGTTCACCGCCTTCATCCCATCGACGTCCACCATCAGCACGGCGAGCGAACCGCGCGTGCCGCCGCTCGCCGCGATCTCGCGCAGCGACTCGGTGATCGCCGCGTGGTTCAGCGTCGCCGTGAGCGCGTCGTGGCGCGCCTGGCGGCGCAGCACCTCGGCCGCGCGCTCGCGCTCGGTGACGTCGCGGAAGCTCCAGACGCGGCCCCGCACCTCGCCGTGGTGCAGCAGCGGCCGCGAGAAGCGCTCGAACACGCGGCCGTCCTTGAAGTGCACGTGGTCCAGCACCTCCTCGCGCGAGGCGTACATCTGCGCGATCGCGGCGACGAACGCATCCGGGTCCGTGACCTGGTCACGGACGAAGGCGATGAGCCGGCGGTCGTCCCGCGTCGCGAGCAGCTCTTCCGGGATGCGCCACATCTCGGCGAACCGTGCGTTGTAGTAGGCCGCGCTGCCTCCTTCGTCGACGACGAGGATGCCGTCGGCCGTGGACTCGATCGTCGCGCGCAGCAGCTCCTCGCTGTCCGCGAGGCGCGCGTTCGCCGCCTCGAGGTCGGCCGTGCGCTCGCGCACGCGGTCCTCGAGCTCCGCCCGCGCGACGAGCAACTCGTCCTGCACCTGCACCGCGGTGTTCCGCTCCTGGCGAAGCTGGTGCCCGACCCAGTTCACCCAGACGTAGATGCTCATGAAGACGCCGGTGGCCCCGATCAGCGTCGTCGCGACGAAGCGCGGGTCGGCGTACCGCAGTTCGTCCTGCGCGAGGAACGCGTAGTGCGGCACGGCGCCGGTCGCGTCGAGCAGGGCGAGCGAGATGAACGCTGCACAGACCGCGACCGTGTACATCGCGCCGCCGCGCAGGTCGAGGAACGTGTTCGCGAAGATCAGGCCGATGACGTACGCGAACGGCGCCAGCCACGTGACGCCGCCGAGGACGTAGACCATCGTGGTGTGGAAGATGATCTCGGCGCCGAGCATGACGTACTGGCCGGCGACCACCAGGCGCGCGGACGGCAGGTGCGGTACCACGCCGAGGTACAGCACGAAGAACGTGGCCTCGACGCAAAGCACCGCCAGGAACGGCAGCGGCATCGGGATGCGGAGGGCGAGCAAGACGAACCAGAGCGCGATGAACAGCGCGACGACCGCCAGGCGCGCGAGCGCCTGCGGCACCTGCTCCTGGCGCCGTGCTGCGAGCCGGCGCGTGGCCACCTCGGCCGGGGTCATCGACCCTCCCTCCCCCTGGTTCCGCTGAGTATCGGCCAGGCTTCGAATCCGGTTCAGGGGAAGCGCGGGCCCGCACGGCGGCCGGGTAGTGTAATTCGGCGCCGCGGGCCCTAAGCTGACTGCATGGGACGCGGCAGACCACCCTATCCGGACACCCTTACACCCCGTCAGCAGGAGGTGCTGGAACTCGTGCGGCAGGGCCTCTCGAACCGCGAGATCGGCGAGCGGCTCGGGATCAGCGCGGACGGCGCGAAGTTCCACGTATCCGAGATCATCACGAAGCTGGGTGTCAGCACCCGGCGCGAAGCGGCAGAGTCGTACCCGGAGGGCGCCCGGGCGCTCCTCCGCGCGCGGCCCAGCCTGCGGCTCAGCCGGCGCACGCCGCTCCGGCGGCGTCGCGGCGTGTGCCGCCGGCGCGGTCACAGGCGCCTGATGTGGGCGGTGGCGGCATGATCATCCCGAGCGTCATCGAGACCAGCGCGCGCGGCGAACGCGCGTTCGACATCTACTCGCTGCTCCTGCGCGAGCGCATCGTCTTCCTGGGCACGCCGGTCGACGACCAGGTCGCGAACCTGATCATCTCACAGTTCCTCTACCTCGAGCGCGAGGACCCGGAGCGCGACATCAACCTCTACATCCACTCGCCCGGCGGCGGCATCGAGGCCGGGCTCGCGATCTACGACACGATGCAGCTCGTGCGGCCGGACGTTGCGACGTACGGGCTCGGCGTGACCGCAAGCATGGGCACGATCCTGCTCGCGTCCGGGGCGCCGGGCAAACGGTACGCTATGCCCCATGCGACCGTGCACATCCACCAGGCGCTGATCCACGGCGGCATCACGGGACAGGCGGCGGACATCGAGATACAGGCGCGTGAGATCCTGCGCCTCAACGACATCATCCGCGGCATCCTGGTGAAGCACACCGGCCAGCCGGACGAGCGGATCCGGCGCGACTTCGACCGCGACTTCTTCATGAACCCGGAGCAGGCGAAGGAGTACGGCATCGTCGACGAGATCCTCAGCGCGCGAGGGCCCGAGGAACGCATGCCCGCCGGCCTGCGGACGTGAACCGACGGTGCGCGTGCCGACGCGAATTTCCCCCATTGCGCACGTTCTCAGCGCTTTGTCACACGTGTGACAAACCGCTGAGAGACAGGACGTTTCTTATAGCGCCGCCTTACTGCTCAGGCGCGGCGTCGGCCGCCACGTAGATCTTCCCGCCCGCCTCGCGGAACTCGCGCGCCTTCTCGGACATCCCCAGCTCGAGCGCGTCGTGCTCGGCGATGCCGTGCGCCTGCGCGTAGGCGCGCACGTCCTGCGTGATCTTCATGCTGCAGAAGTGCGGGCCGCACATCGAGCAGAAGTGCGCGGCCTTCGCCGGCTCGGCCGGCAGCGTCTCGTCGTGGAACGCGGCCGCCGTCTCCGGGTCGAGCGAGAGGTTGAACTGGTCGCGCCAGCGGAACTCGAACCGCGCCTTCGACAGCGCATCGTCCCAGGCCTGCGCGCCCGGGTGGCCCTTCGCCAGGTCGGCGGCGTGCGCCGCGATCTTGTAGGCGATGACGCCGTCCTTCACGTCCTGCCGGTCGGGCAGGCCCAGGTGCTCCTTCGGCGTCACGTAGCAGAGCATCGCCGTACCGTACCAGCCGATCATCGCGGCACCGATCGCCGACGTGATGTGGTCGTATCCCGGTGCGATGTCCGTCGTGAGCGGCCCGAGGGTGTAGAACGGCGCCTCGTGGCAGACCTCGAGCTGGAGGTCCATGTTCTCCCTGATCTTGTGCATGGGCACGTGCCCCGGGCCTTCGATCATCACCTGCACATCGTGCTGCCACGCCACCTTCGTCAGTTCGCCGAGCGTGCGCAGCTCGGCGAACTGCGCCTCGTCGTTCGCGTCGGCGATCGAGCCGGGGCGCAGGCCGTCACCGAGCGAGAACGACACGTCGTACGCGCGCAGGATCTCGCAGATCTCCTCGAAGTGCGTGTAGAGGAAGCTCTCCTGGTGGTGGTGCAGGCACCACGCGGCCATGATCGATCCGCCGCGCGAGACGATGCCGGTAACGCGCCTCGCCGTCAGCGGGATGTAGCGCAACAGCACCCCGGCGTGCACCGTGAAGTAGTCGACACCCTGCTCCGCCTGCTCGATCAGCGTGTCGCGGTAGACCTCCCACGAGAGGTCCTCGACCTTGCCGCCGACCTTCTCGAGCGCCTGGTAGATCGGCACCGTGCCGACGGGCACCGGCGCGTTGCGGATGATCCACTCGCGCGTCGCATGGATGTCCTTGCCGGTGGAGAGGTCCATGATCGTGTCGGCGCCCCAGCGGATCGCCCACGTCATCTTCTCGACCTCTTCCTCGATCGACGATGCGACGGCGGAGTTGCCGATGTTCGCGTTGACCTTCACGAGGAAGTTGCGGCCGATGATCATCGGCTCGCTCTCCGGGTGGTTGACGTTCGCGGGGATGATGGCGCGGCCGCGCGCGACCTCGTCGCGCACGAACTCGGGGCTCAGGCCCTCGCGCACGGCGATGAACTCCATCTCGGGCGTGACGACGCCGTCGCGGGCGTAACGGAGCTGGGTGACCGCGCGGCCCGGCTTCGCGCGCAGCGGGCGGCGGGCGAGGCCGGGGAAGGCGCCGTCCGCGGCGCTTTCCGGCGCGCTGCCGCTGTACTCGTCGACGTCGCCGCGCTCGAGCACCCACGAGCGCCGGAGCGGCGGCAGGCCCCGGCGCACGTCCGTGCGCGCGCCGCTGTCGGTGTAGGGACCGCTGGTGTCGTAGAGCCGGAACGGCGGCTCGCCGCCGGAGAGCGCGACCTCGCGCGCCGGGACGCGCACGCGTCCGCCCGGCGCCGTTATGTAGACCTTGCGGGATCCGGCCGGTAGCGCGCCGTTGGCCCCGGTTGCGGCGTCCCTCGCGATGGTCATGTCGTCCTCCCTCCGCGCGCTGTCCGGGAAGACGAAAGCGCCGCTGAAGAAACAGCGGCGCTTGCTGGCGCTCGCGTCGTGTCCCTTCGCCGGCATGACCCGGACAGGTTCAAACGGTCGGCCGGCCAACCGGCCCTCTCAGCCCACGCTGGGCTCCCGTCACTGCGATATGCGGTTGTACTGCCACGGTAGCGGCGGGCGGGCAGGGATGCAAGCGACGCGGCGGCGGCGCGGGTGGAGGCACCCGGGAGAACACGGGCGCAATCCCCGTATCCCGAAGGGCACGCGCGCACGACCCTTAGTCGAACGCGCTATGCCGGGCGGTCCGGCAGGCAACACGGGCAATGCGGCGGGGGCCGCAAGGAATCGGAGGAAGCAGGCAATGAAGCGACTCATGGGGTTCGTCCGGCGGATGCGGGACGAGCGCGGCGTCACGGGCCTGGAGACCGCGATCATCCTGATCGCGTTCGTCGTGGTCGCGGCGGTGTTCGCGTTCGTCGTGCTGAGCACGGGGCTCTTCAGCTCCGAGCGGGGCAAGGAAGCGGTGTACGCAGGCCTGAGCAAGACACGGGGGACGATGGAGCTTTCGAGCGGCGTGGTGGCGACGAGCGACGGGACGCAGATCACGGCCCTGAAGTTCGACGTCGCGCTGGCGGCGGGCGGCGACTCGGTCAACCTGGACCCGGCCGCGACGACCAATCGCACGGTGATCAGCTACATCGACTCGACGGCGAGCGTGAGCGACGTGACGTACACGGTGAATGACCTGGTCGGCAACGGCGACAACCTGCTGCAGCCGGGCGAGCTGTTCGAGGTCTCGATCGACACGACGCAGGCGGCGATGGCGGCGATTACGATCGCCGAGAACTACACCTTCACGCTGGAAGTGAAGCCGCCGTCCGGTTCGTACATGGTGATCCAGCGCACGACGCCGGCCTCCATTACGGACACGACGATCGACCTCAACTAACCGCGGACCGAGGTGCCGGGCGGGGCGTGAACCCCGCCCGGCAACCCGAGCGCTGATGCGCAGCCGCCCGCAAGCGGGCGGCGAGGCGGGGAGGTTCGCGAATGCCGCAACTGGGCCGCATTCGCCGCTACAACCGCCAGTTCCGGGAGCGCGTTTCCGCGCACGGAGGCTTCGCCCGCGTGGCATTGATGCCAGAGCGCAACGCCTGCGCGGCGTGCGCGGCGGCAGGCGGGACGTACGCGGTGGGGTCGATGCCCGAGCTCCCGATCGCGGGATGCGACCGGCCGGAGGGATGCCACTGCTGGTACGCGGCTGTCGCCGACGCGGACCCGGCGGCCTGAAGCGGCGAGCAACGCCAACGGGAACGGGGCCGGCCCATCTGGGCCGGTCCTTTCCGTGCCGATCGGCACCCGCCGCGGCCCGGGGCGTTGCCTAGACTACGCTGGTGGAGAGACCGCAGGACCGGCGCGACGGGCACCCTTCGATCATCGAACTGAGCGGGGTAAGCAAGACATACGGCAGCGGCGGACGCGCCGTGCGCGCGCTCGAGGACGTGACGTTGCGCCTGTCCGACGACGCCTTCACGGTCGTCCTGGGCCCTTCGGGGAGCGGGAAGACGACGCTGCTCAACATCATCGGCGCGCTCGACTCGCCGACGGCCGGCGCGGTGCGCCTCGCCGGGCGGGACATCACGCGCGCCTCGCGCGGCGAGCTGTTCGAGGTGCGCCGGCGCACGGTGAGCTTCATCTTCCAGAGCTTCAACCTCTTTCCGGGCCTGACGGCGCGCGAGAACGTGCAGTTCGGCATCGACGCGGCGGGGCGGCGGGAGGGGCCGGAAGCAGCGCAGGTGCTTGCCAGCGTCGGGCTCGAAGGGCGCCTGGACCAGTTCCCCCATCAACTCTCCGGCGGCGAGCAACAGCGCGTCGCGATTGCGCGGGCGCTCGCGACCGGGAACCCGGTGCTGCTCGCGGACGAGCCGACCGGCGAGCTCGACTTCCAGACCGGGGTGCGGATCCTCGAGCTGCTGCGCGCGCAGGTAGGCCCGGGGCGGGCGGTGGTCGTGGTCACGCACAACCGCGAAATCGCGCGCGCGGCGGACCGGGTGATCGAGCTGAGTAGCGGGCGCGTGGTAGCGGACGGCCCGCCGGAAGGCGGGCGCGTCGCCGTCGCAGACCTGTACTGGTAGGGGCGCGGTGGACCTGAGGCTCTGGCTCCGATGGTCACTGCGAGATCTGCGTGCGCGCTGGCTGCAGGTCGTGGCGATCGCGCTCGTGATCGCGCTCGGGGCAGGGAGCTACTCGGGGCTCACGAGCGTAACGCGCTGGCGGCGCATCTCGACGGACGACGGGTACCAGGCGCTGCGGATGTACGACCTGCGGGTCTCGCTCGCGGAGAACGCGACGGTTTCGCAGGGCATGCTCGTGGGCGCCGCGCGCGCGATCCCGGACGCCGGGCGCATCGACGCGGCGTCCGAGCGGCTGATCACCGACACGCAGGTCGATGCTTCGACGCCGGAGCAGGCGGTGCTGGTACCGGGCGCGGTGTACGGACTGGACCTTTCCGGCGGGGAGCCGGCAGTGAACGCGCTCTACGCCGCGGAAGGCCGCCTGCTCGACGCCGCCGACGCCGGGGCGCCCGTGGCGGTCCTCGAGCGCCACTTCGCCAAGCACTACGACCTGCCGGCGAGCGGCACCGTGCGGTTGAGCGGCGGGCGCGCGCTGGAGTACGTCGGCCAGGCGATGACGCCGGAGTTCTTCGTGGTGACGACGGAGCAGGGGGCACTGCTGGCGGAGGCGAACTTCGCGGCCGTCTTCACGTCCCTCCAGACGGCGCAAGAGATCGCGGGGAGGCCAGGCGCGGTGAACGACCTCGTGCTGACGCTGCACGCAGGCGCGGACCGCGCGGCAGTCCAGCGCGAGCTGCAAGACGCGATCGCGGCGCGGTTGCCGGGCATTGCCGCGGAGGTGACGACGCGCGACGACGACCCGTCGTTCCGGCTGAACGACCGGGACATCGAAGGCGACCAGCAGATCTACGACATCTTCGCGGTGCTGATCTTCGCGGGCGCGGTGGGTGCGGCGTTCAACCTGACGGCACGGCTCGTGGAGGCGCAGCGCCGCGAGATCGGCATCGCGATGACGCTTGGCGTGCCGCGATGGCGCATCGCGTTGCGGCCGACGCTGGTGGGCGCGGAAATCGCGTTGCTGGGGGTGCTGTTTGGCATCGCGACGGGGTACGCGCTGGGTCAGCTGATGATGGTGTTCGTGCGGGACCTCCAACCGTTGCCGGCCTGGCACACCCCGTTCCAGGCCGGGCTGTTCGTGGCGGTCGCGGCGATCGGCTTCGCGCTGCCCCTGATCGCGACGGCATGGCCGGTGTGGAGCGCGGTGCGCGTGCCGCCGATCGTCGCGATGCAGCCGGCGTACCGGTTGGCACGCGGCGGCGGCCTGGCGCCGGCGCTGCGACGGCTGCGCCTGCCGGGCGGCACGTTCCTGCAGATGCCGGTCCGGAACCTGGTGCGCGCCCCGCGGCGCGCGTTGTTGACGAGCGTGGGGATCGGCGCGGCGCTGGCGGCGCTCGTGGCGTTCGTCGGGATGATCGACTCGTTCGTGGGCACGACGGACGCGGGCCAGCGCGAGATCTCCGGTAAGTCGCCGGACCGGCTGGAGGTGCAGCTCACCGGCTTCCTGCGCGCCGACGGGCCGGAGGTACAGGCGATCGCGCGGTCACCGGCGGTTGCCGCGACCGAGCCGGACCTGCTGGTCGGCGGCGAGATCGTCGGCGGCAAAACGGACATCGAGTTGCAGTTGCAGTTCCTGAACATGGACGGCGCGATCTGGCAGCCAAGCCTCATCGAGGGCCGGCGCGATCGGGCTGCGCCGGGGATCTATCT
Organism: Dehalococcoidia bacterium; assembly: GCA_035650575.1. Classification (GTDB taxonomy): domain Bacteria; phylum Chloroflexota; class Dehalococcoidia; order DSTF01; family JACRBR01; genus DASRHM01. The sequence goes on from DASRHM010000095.1 coordinate 15,619, forward strand.
CTCAGAGCTCGCGGCGAAAGACCTGGGCGTCGGGCCCGGGGCGACGGTGACGCTGCGGCATCCGCGCGTCGACCCCGGCGGGGGCGTGACCGAAACGGAGACGCCGCTGGAGGTGCTGGGGGTGCATCCGCATCCGTTCCGGTTCATCGCCTACATCGACATCAACCACGCGGACCTGCTGGGGCCGACGGGGTACACGAACTTCGTGCAGGTGCAGCCGGCGCCGGGAGTCTCGCCGTCCGAGGTGAAGCGCGCGCTGTTCGGGCTGCCGGGGGTGAGCTCGATCCAGCGCGACGCCGACGTGGCGACGGCGTTCCACGACCTGCTGAACCAGTTCGTCGTGATCCTGCGGGTGGTCGAGGGGGCGATGCTGTTGATCGCCGCGCTGATCGCGTTCAACGCGTCGAGCATCAACATCGACGAGCGGGCGCGCGAGCATGCGACGATGTTCGCCTTCGGGGTGCCGGTGCGGCGCGTCGTGCTGATGACGATGCTCGAGAACCTGGTGCTGGGCATCGCCGCTACGGCGGGAGGACTGCTCGGGGGATGGTTCCTGCTCCGCCTGACGCTTGCGACGCGCGTAAAGGAGACGCTGCCGGACATCCTGATCAAGCCGACCATCAGCGGAGAGACGCTCGCGATCACGGTCGTGCTCGGCGTGCTGGTCGTCGCCCTGGCGCCGCTCGCGATCGTCCGGCGGCTGCAGCGGATGGACGTGCCTTCAGCGCTAAAGGTCATGGAGTAGGTCCGGCGCGGCTCGCCGCTGGGCATGGGGCGTCGAACACGGACGGCGACTCCCGTGACACGCGCGGTGCCGCTGATCCCTGCGAGGCCGGCGCGCCGGCGGCGAGCGCGAGGCTTGAGCGATAGCGGGCAGACGCGCGAGAATCGGCGCCTCGACGGTCCGCGCCGGGCGCGGGAAGCAGGGGGTGCACATGTCCATCGAGTTCAGGCGGACGGGCGCAACGAGCGGCGAGCTTTCGTTTTCGACGCCACGCGCGCCGGAGGAAGTGTATGCGTATCTGGCGGACTTCCAACGGCACAAGGAGTGGACAAGCGAGATCGTGAGTCAGGAGCAGACGAGCGAGGGGCCGGCGGGCGTCGGCACGACGTACCGGACCGTAGAGGCGATGCGCGAGGGCTCGCGGATGACGGCGCCGACGATGTGCGAGATCACGGCCCTCGAACCGCCGCGGCGCATCGAATGGAAGGCGCGGACCGGCGCCAGCCACGGGCCGATGGCGATGCGGTCGCAGTGGACGTTCGAGATCGTCCCGGAGGGGGCCGGGAGCAGGGTGACGCAGCGGTTCCGCTTCGACCCGCCCGACGTGTTCGGCGCGGCGTTCATGCGGATCTTCGTGCCGATCGCCGATGGCGTGTTCGGCGGTCTCGGGGCATCGCCGAAGAACATCCGGAAGCACGGCGAGAAGCTGGCGGAGATCCTGAACGCCGATAGTGCCGGAACGCCAGCAGCGGCCGCGGAGACCTCCCCCTGAACGTGGCCTCGACCGCGGCGTCTTCGCCGCGGCCCGGCACACACGCGAGGAGATATCGCATTGCCTCACGATGGCCATGTCACAGCCGGTCGGCCCTCCTCGTCTGATCAGCGGATGCGGACGGCACGCCGGCGTGACGGCGGCAAGGCAGTGGCCCGCACCGGGAGGCAGCGATGCACGACGAGCGGTTCGACCTGATCGTGGCGGGAGGCGGGATCGCCGGGTTGGCGGCGGCGACGGGCGCGGCGCGCGCGGGCCTGCGCACCGTAGTGATCGAGCGCGCGACGGAGGTCGGCGGCGTCGCGCGCAGCACCGAACGTGACGGATTCGCGCTGAATCTCGGGCCGCGCGCGCTCTACCCGCCGGCGGCGCGGCTGCTGGACGAGCTGGGCGTGGTGTACCCGCACGGGCAGCCTCCGCTGACCGGATACGCCCTGGCGGACGGCCGTCTCCACGCGATGCCTGAAGGCCCGGTTGGCCTGCTCCGTGGAGCGCTGTTCGACGGGCAATCGGCGCGCGAGGCGAGCGAGGCGCTGGGCGCCCTCGCATCGGCGGACGCCGGCGCAATCGCGTGGGAGTCGCTCGCCGGGTGGGTGCGCGGACGCAGCATCGGGGCGAGGGCACGACAATTCCTGTACGCGATCATCCGGCTCGCGGGCTATATCGACGCGCCGGAGCGCCTGTCCGCGGCGGCGGCTCAGGAGCAGCTCGCGGAGGCGGCGGGCGGCGTGCGGTACGTCGACGGGGGATGGCGCACGATCGTCGCGGGTCTGCGATCGGCGGCGGAAGGCGCGGGCGCCGCGATCCGCACCGGTGCGCGGGTGGCCGGCGTGCGGCGCGACGAACGCGGCATCACGGGGGTGGCGCTCGCGGACGGGGCGGCGCTGCGGGCGCCGTCCGTCGTGCTGGCCATGAACCCGGAGGCGGCGCGCGCCATCGTGGCGCCGGCGGGCGGGCGCATCGCCGCGACGGAGCCGGTGCGGGCGGCGGTGCTCGACGTCGCGCTGGCGCGGCTCCCGAACCCCGAAGGGGGGTTCGTCCTGGCCCTCGACCGGCCGCTGTACCTGTCGGTGCACTCGGTGGCCGCGCGCCTCGCGCCCGCCGGGGGCGCGGTCGTGCACGCGGCGCGCTACCTGCGACCGGACGAGCATCCGGATGCGAAGGAGGTCCGGACGGAGCTCGAGTCGCTGCTGGACCTGGTGCAGCCGGGGTGGCGCGCGGTGGTGGCGTTCGACCGGCTGCTGCCTGACATGACCGTGACGCACGCGTTGCCCTCGGCGGAGGGCGGCGGGTTCGCGGGACGCCCGTCCGTGGCGGTCGAGGGATTGCCGGGGGCGTACGTCGCGGGCGACTGGGCCGGCGGCGAGCACCAGCTTGCGGGCGCCGCGCTGGCCAGCGCGAAGCGGGCGGTGAAGCTGGCCATCGAGCGCCGGGCGGCGATGTTCGCCGGCGCGGAGGCGTAGGTTGCCGGGGACGGTCTCGGCGGGCGAGTCGATCGAGCGGCTGCGGCCGCGGTTGGTAGGACTCGCCTACCGGATGCTCGGGAGCGCGACGGAGGCGGAGGACATCGTGCAGGACGTGGCGCTACGGTTCCTGGGGGTGAATCCGGAGGAAGTGCGCGCGCCGGAGCAGTACCTGACGGCGATGACGGCGCGCGCGTGCATCGACCACCTGCGGTCGGCGCGCCGGCGCCGGGAGGTGTACGTGGGGCCGTGGTTGCCGGAGCCCGTGCGCGGCGGAAGCTTCGACCCGGGCGAGGGGATCGAGCGAGCGGAGACGGTCTCGACGGCGTTCCTGGTGTTGCTGCAGGCGCTGTCTCCGCTCGAGCGGGCGGCGTTCCTGTTGCGCTCGGTCTTCGAATACGACTACGGGGAGATCGCGGCGACCCTGGGGCGCAGCGAGGCAGCGTGCCGGCAGCTCGTGAGCCGGGCGCAGGCGCACGTGAAGCAGCGCCGACAGCGGTTCAGCGCCTCGGCGGCGGCGAACCGGCGCCTGACGGAGCGCTTCCTGGATGCTGCGCGCAGCGGGGACGTCGCATCGCTGGTGCGCATGCTGGCCGATGACGCGACGATGTGGGCGGACGGCGGCGGGAAGGTCGCCGCGGCGGCCCGGCCGGTGCACGGGGCGGAGCGCGTCGCGCGCTACCTCATCGGCGTGCTCGAGAAGATGCCATCGCCGCTGGACGCGCGCATCGAGGACGTGAACGGAGCGCCGGGCATCGTGCTGTACCGCCGCGGGCGACCGGACAGCGCGATCTCCCTGGCGATGCGCGGGCGACGAGTCGCGGCGGTGTTCAACCAGCGGAACCCGGAGAAACTGCGCCGGCTCGCCGAAGCCCGATAGAGGGCAGCGGGGAAGAGTCACGAGTCGGGAAGTCCTTCAGCGGACAACTCCGGCCAGTCGCCGGAGGGGAGCAAGCCCTCGGCGGGGGGCGGCGCGACCTCCGATCCCACCGCTGCCTCTGCGGCCGGGGCATAGGGCTCGAGGCCGAACTGCTGCCGGTAGAGCGCAGCATACAGGCCGCCGCGCGCGACGAGCTCGTCGTGGCGCCCCTGGTCGACGATGCGGCCGCGGTCCATCACGAAGATCACGTCGGCGCGGAGGACGGTGCCGAGACGGTGCGCGATGACGAGCGTGGTGCGCCCGCGCGCCAGGTCATCGAGCGCGAGCTGGACCATGCGCTCGGATCGGGAGTCGAGCGAGGACGTCGCCTCGTCGAGGATGAGGATCGGCGGGTTGGCGAGGACGGCGCGCGCGATGGCGACGCGCTGCTTCTCGCCGCCGGAGAGGCGGTAGCCGCGCTCGCCGACGATCGTGTCGTAGCCGTAGGGGAGGCCGCGGATGAAGTCGTCGATGTAGGCGGCGCGGGCAGCGCGCGCGACCTCGTCATCGCTGGCATCGGGCTTGGCGTAGCGGATGTTGTCGCGGATCGAGGCGTGGAACAGGTAGGGCTCCTGCGTGACGACGCCGACCGCGCGGTTCAGCGTCTCGAGCGTGAGCTTGCGGACGTCGTGGCCATCGATGCAGACGCGGCCTTCGGTCGGGTCGTAGAGGCGGGGGAGGAGGTACGTCAGGGTGGTCTTGCCGGCGCCCGATGGGCCGACGAAGGCGGCGACGCGGCCGGGCGCGATCTCCAGGGAGACGTGGTCGAGGGCGCGGGCGCCCGAGCCGTAGGCGAAGCTGACGTCCTCGTACGACACGCGGCCTTCGATGTCGCGGAGGGCGCAGGCGTCGGGCGCCTCGGCGATCTCGACGGGCAGCTCGCCGTAGTCGAAGACGCGTTCGAACAGGGCGAGCGAGCTCTGCACCGTGATCCAGACGGAGAGGAGCTGCGTGACAGGGGCGAAGATGCGCGTGACGAGCGCGGCGAAGGCGACGACCTTGCCGGCCGTGAGGTCGCCGGAGATCACCTGGTGCCCGCCGTACCAGTACACGAGCGCGGGGGCGAGACTTCCAAAGAGGCCGAGGAGCATGAAGAACCAGCGGCCCGTCATCAGGCGGCGGAAGGTGAGGTCGCGGACATCGCGGTTCGTGGCCTCGAAGCGGCCGTACTCGTAGGCCTCGCGCCCGAAGATCTTCGTCAGGAGAGCGCCGTTGACGGAGAGCGTCTCCTGCATCTGCGCGTTCATGTCGCCGAGGCGCTCCTGCGTCTGCGCGAGCAGGCGGCGCTGGATGCCGCCGACGACGCGCGTGGGGACGATGAACAGCGGCAGCGCGGCGAGCGAAATGATCGTCAGGCGCCAGTCGAGGAACGCCATGAAGACGACCGTCGTGACGACGGTGATGAGGTTCGAGTAGACGGTGGTGAAGCTGGAGGTGACAGCGTCCTGGACGCCGCCGACATCGTTGTTGATGCGCGAGAGGATCTCGCCGCTGCGGGTGGAGGTGAAGAAGCGAAGCGACATCCGCTGGAGGTGGGCGTAGAGGCGGTTGCGCAGGTCGTACATGACGCCCTGTCCGACGCGGTTGTTGAGATAGGACTGGAGGACGGAGAGGAGCGCGCCGGCGAGGACCGCGAGGAAGATCAGTCCGGCATCGACGTCGACGCGGTGGGCGTCCTTGCTCTTGGTGACGTTATCGATGATCGACGCGAACAGCAGGGGCGGCGCGAGGCCGACCAGCGCGGCCGCGGTGACGGTGAGGAGCAGGCCGACGACGGCGAGGCGGTACGGCCGGAAGACGCCGGCGACGCGCCGCAGGATCTCCCAGGCGCTGCGCTGGGGACGCTGACGCTGCTGCAGCAACGTGCGGCGGACGCCCCCGCCGGCGCCGCCACCGCCACCGCCGCCACCGCCTTCCCAGTGCATTCATGCATGGTGGCACAGGGATCCGACGTGCGCGATTCGCGGCAATCGGCGGGTTGCAGCCCTCCAAGGAGCAGGCCGGGCTGAGACCCCGGGTGCCGGCGCTTGCATCGAGGACAAATCTTGGCCGCCGGCATCCCGGGATACCACGGACGGGGCATTCGCGGGCGCGGAGGCGCACCGCAGAATCTGCGGGTGCGGCCGGGCATCGGCCGGCAGAACCGAGAGACTCCATGCGCCTGTTCAGCACTTTCGCCGCCCTGCTCCTGGCCGCCACGCTCGCGCTCGCGGGGGCCGGCGCCGCGCACGCCGCGGGCGGGCTCGTCGGCGACGCGGTGCCCGGCGCGACCGAACCGGCACCGGGGACGGACGGCGGCCCGGTGACCGGCACGACGAGACCGGTGACGGACACGGTGGCGGACGTCGCGGCGTCAACGCTCGCGCCATCCACGGGCGACCCGGCGCCCCGCGCGACGGATGGGACGCAAGAAGCGCCGGCGGTGGTGGAGCTCGTGGATGCCGCGGGCGCACAGGGAGCGACGGCCGGCGGGCAGCCGGAGACGGCGACGGGCGCGGCGGCTGTGGAGGACATCAGCGCCGGGACCGGCGAGGTGACGCAAGCGGCGACGGACGCCGCCGGCGAGCCGCTCGCCGCGGCTGCGGACGAGACGGCGGCCACGGCCGAAGATGTCGTCCACGCGGCCGTGCAGCCGGTAGTCGATGCCGTCGTCGTGCCGGCGGTGCAGCCGGTGATCGATGCCGTCGTCGTGCCGGCGGTGCAGCCGGTGATCGACAACATCGTCGCGCCGGCGGTGCAGCCGGTGATCGATAGCATCGTGGCGCCGGCGGTGCAGCCCGTGATCGATGCCGTCGTCGTGCCGGCGGTGCAGCCGGTGACCGATAACGTCGTGGCGCCCGTCGTGCAGCCGGTACTCGATGACGTCGTGCCACCGGCCGTGCAGACGGTAATGGATGACATCGTGGCGCCGGCCGTGCAGCGCGACGGGACATCGCGTCCGAGAGAAGAATTTGTGACGAACGGCGGCTCCGTTCAGGCGCAGGCGCAGCCGGCGCTGACGGCGCCAGCCGAAGGACGGCCGGGCGGGATAGCTTCGAAGGCCCTCGCCGCCATCGCGGCCGTTGCCGGTGTGAGCGCGGCCGGCGCCGTCGCGGCAGGCGCCGCGGGCGGCAGCGCCTCCGGCGGCGGCGCCAACTCGAACAGCTCCAGGACATCGACCGGCGCGCCGGGTGGGGTGGGGTCGGCCTACCTCGACCGCCTCGCGGGCGTTGGTGCGGTCCTGCGGTTGTGGGCGGTCCGGCTGCAGGCCAACAGCCGGCTGTCCCTGACATACGACGTCATCACCCCGCCCGCGTAAGCCCGGGCGAGGCGCCTCGCGAATCCACACCACGGACCTGGACCCTGTGTGACCTCGCGCCGCGCGAGCGACGGAGCGTCCTCGACGCCAACCGGCTGCGGGCGCGGGCACACGGGAGAACGCCGGCGCGGGACAAGCGCCGGATGGAGGAACCACGTGAAAGGCACCTCGTATTGCCTTCGGCTGGCGGCGATCCTTGCCGGAGGAGTGCTGGGGGCGGCGGCAGCTATCGGCGGGATTACCGCCGCGAGCGCCGACGGGCCCAGCCCAACGGACGCAGTGACATCGATGACATCCGCGCCCTCGGCCGCCGGTCAGCCGCTGGCGTGGGACGCGTGCCCGGCCGGCGCGACGGCGGGGCCGGCGCTGGCGGCCGCACTCTCCGGGACGGGCGACGCGCAGGCGAGCTGCAAGCGCGGCGCAGACAACCCGGACGGCAGCAGCTCGGGACCGGCGATCTCGACGGCGTTCGCGCCGGACGGGAAGGCGAGCGCGGGCGCGGAGTCGGGCGACACCGGCGACGCGAAGGCCGTCTCCAACTCCGGCGACACCGGCGACGCCAACGCGACCTCGGTCGGCAACGCGCGCTCGGGTGACACCGGCGACTCGAACGCGCAGGCGGTCGGCGTGGCCGGCGATACCGGCGACGCGACAGCGGACCCGGAGTCCGCTTCGCAGGCGACGTCCGGGACGGACGGCTGCGGCTGCGGCAAGAGCAGCGGCGGCGACGCGGCGTCGAGCTCGGAGGCCGAGGGCAAGGCCACCTCGGGCGACTCGACGGCGAGCCCGCAGGCGACTTCCGGCGACACCGGCGACTCGGGCGACGCCACGTCGAACCCGACGGCGAA
>DASRHM010000096.1:0-54369 GCA_035650575.1 Dehalococcoidia bacterium
GGATCGCCCTGGGCGCCGCTCGCCGGCCGCATCGAGTCGCTGTACCTGCAGTCCGCCGCGCTGACGATCGCCGCGGGCACGAGCGAGATCAACCGCGGCATCATCGCCACGCGGGGGCTCGAACTGCCGCGCGCCTGACGCCCACCAGCGGCCGCTACTCCCGCGGGCGCCCGAAGCCGAACATCACCTGCGCGATGCGGCGCATCTGCACCTCCTCCGAGCCCTCGGTGATGCGATAGCGCCGGTGGTGCCGGTAGATGTGCTCGAACGGCATGTGCCGCGTGTAGCCGATGCCGCCGTGCACCTGGATCGCGCGGTCGGCGGCGTCGCAGACGAGCCGGTTCGCCCGGTAGTTGCACATCGCGACCTTGTCGCTGATCTCCATGTGGTGCTGGTGGTCCAGCTCCCACGCCGTCTTGCGCACGAGCTGCCGCACCATCTCGCACTCGGTCTGCAGCTCGACGAGCGGCCACTGGATCGCCTGCCGCGTCGCGAGCGGCTGACCGAAGGTCACGCGCTCGCGGGCGTACTTGATGCTCTCGTTGATGCAGTACTGCGCCGCGCCCACGCCGGACGCCGCCTGGCGGATGCGGTTCTCGTGCGTGAACGTGTTCGCCAGCGCCAGCCCGTCGCCCTCGCGGCCGAGCATCGCCGTCGCGGGGACGCGCACGTCCCGCAGCGTGACCTCCGCGTGGTCGGTCGGCATGTTGAACGTCCACCACATGAAGTCGACCGAGAATCCCGGCGTGTCCACGGGTACGATGAAGCAGCTGATCCCCTGCGCGCGCCCCTCGTCCCCCGACGTGCGCGCGAAGATCAGGTCGTGCGTCGCGGCGTGCATGCCGCTGTTGAAGCGCTTCGTGCCGTTGATCACCCACTCGTCCCCGTCGCGCACGGCCTTCGTCTCGAGCCACGATGCGTCGGAGCCGTGGTTCGGCTCGGTGAGTCCGAACGCCACGCGCGTCTTGCCGGTGAACATGCCCTCGAGGAACTCCTTCTTCTGCTCCTCGCTGCCGTAGTTCTCCCACATGCGGATCGTCGGGAAGTTGCCCACGACCGATGACTCGTTCTGCAGGTCGTTGTGGAGGCCCAGCCCCTTCGCGGCCAGGTGCTCGCGGATGATCGCCATCGCCAGGTTCGAGCCACCGCGCCCGCCGTACTTCTCCGGCACGCCGTAGCGCAGGAAGCCGGCGCGGTCCGCCCGCCGGCGCATCTCCGCGAGCAGCTCCTCCCACTCGCGCCGCGGCACGCCGCCGCGCTCGAAGTCCGTGCGCGCGTACTCCCGCCGATGGTCGAAGAAGCGGATGTTGTCGTCCTGCTGCTCGAGCGGCTTGATCTCCGCCTCGATGAACGCGTCGAGCTCATCGAGCGTCTGCTGGATATCCGCCGGGATCTCGAAGTCCATGCGCTCCTCCTCCCGCTACCGCGCCTCGTTCGGGCTCGCGATGCGCACCTTGTTCATCACGGTCTCCCAGAGATGCGCGATCAGCGGCGCCTCGGCTTCGCCGTCGAAGTCGCCGCCCGCGATCTTGGCCGAAAGCTCCGCGTTGCGCTCGCGCAGCCGCGCCGCGAATGATGCCTGCTCCGCCGGCATCGGCTCCGCGCCGAGCAGCCCGTCGAGGCCGTGCCACTCCGCGCGCATGAAGCCGTCCTCCAGCTCGAGTTCCCGGCCGATGATCGCGAGCGAGTTCGCCGCGACCTGGAACTGGAACCGCTCCCAGCGGTCGCGCGCGTGCTCGGCCCGGTCGCGCATGAAGTCGCCCAGCGCGTCGAGCAGTTCCTTCGCCGTCGGCCTATCCTGCATGCGCCACCCGGTCCGCCACGCCCGCCAGGCGCAGGATCTCCAGCTCCGTCTCCGCCGTCCGGCGGCCGATCGCCGCCAGCTCGTGGCTGGTGGTGTGTCCGTCGAGGTGGGCGCGCGCCTGCATCATGGTGATCTGCGCCCAGCGGATGTTCTGCAGGACCTCCCACGCCGCCACGCGCGCGCGGTCGAGCGAGCGCCCGCTGGCCTGCTCGTACGCGCGCAGCCAGTCCTCGCGCGGCGCGATGCCCCCTGCTTCGAGGTCCGGGCGGTTGAAGCGCCAGACGCGCGTGCACAGCCACGCCACGTCCTCCTCCGGCTCGCCGATGTGGACGCCCTCCCAGTCGAGGATCGATGTCAACCCGTGCTCGTCGTACAGCATGTTGCCGATGCGGAAGTCGCCGTGCACCAGGCAATGCGGCCTCGCCGGTGCGTCGATCGTGGCGATCGCGCGGTCGATCCAGCGGAACGCCCAGTCGATCGCCGGATGCGGGTCGAGCAGCACCGTCCGGTACAGGTCTTCCGTCAGCCGCCGTTCGTAGCGCAGCGCATCTTCGCGGGCCGCCGGCGCCCGCATGCCCGGCGCGTCGTCGACGTCGCTCGCGGTGATCCCGTGGATCCGAGCGAGGTCCTGCGCGAGCTGCCCGATGATGTTCGCTCGCGTCTCGGCGTAGCGCTCGCTGCCCAGGAGCTGGCGCGGGTTCGTATCGCCGGCGCCCCGCGCCATCACGAGGTAGTCCTCGCCGGTTTCGCACTCTCCGACCGCGATCGGCTCCGGGCAGCGGATGCCGCGCGCATGCGCCACGCGCAGCGCCGCGAACTCGCGCCGCGTCTTCGCGTGGTCCGCCCGCCCCGCCGGGCTGACGCGCACGACGAGCTGCCGCGTGCTGCCGTCCGCGCGCGCGTCCACGCCCCAGGAGTCGTGCATGGCGCCACCCGCGAGCTTCGCCGGCTCGCCGGTCACGCTGTCCTCGCCGAAGACGGCGCGCACGGCGGCGATCGCGATGCCGCCGGTGCCCTTCAGTTCAGTCGTCACGCTCGTTGACCCTCGTGCGAGTGTGGATCCCGGCGGCGCTGGGGTACAGCGTCGCTGACGCTGTGCGGACGTCGTGCAACGCGCCGGTTAGCCCTCGTCGGAGCTGGGCGCCGGCCCGGCGCCCGGGCGCCAGCCGCCGCCCTGCGCCTGCTCCTGCGCCTGCTTGATCGTCACCGCCATCGCCGCCGCGGCGCGCGGGTCGCCCTGGATCTTCGCCATCACCGCGGCGGAGGCGCCCGCCATCAGTTCCTTCTTGTTCTCCGCGAGGTATTCGGCCGACTCGATCTGCCCGCGGTTGAAGCCATTGATCTCCGGGATCACGTACCGCGCGAAGAGCTCCCACGAGCGGAATGTCGCCTCGCGGCTTGCCCAGTCGTGCGCGAAGCCGAGCACGACGCCGAAGCCGCCCGTGACGTCCTGCAGCCGCCGGATCGCCGCCACCATCTCGTCCGGCGTGCCGATCACCGCCGCGCCGGCGCCCGATGCGCCGCGCCCGATCGTCTGATCGAGCAGCTCGTCCACGTCGTCGACATGCGTCGCGCCCGGCCGGCCCAGCACGCGCACGTTGTACTCGTTGTGCCAGCGCTGCAGCCCGTACTTCGCCTCCTCGACCGCCTGCTTCTTCGATTCCGCGAGGTGCCAGCTCATCAGCACCCGCCAGTTCTTGCGGTCCACCGTCTGCCCGTGCTTCGCCGCCGCCTCCTCCGCGAACGACCACTGCGTCGGCAGCGCCTGCAGCCCTTCCTTCGATGTCGACGCGATCGAGAGCGCGCCGATGCCGTGCTTGCCCGCGATCTGCATCCCCGACGGGCTGATCGAGGACGCCGCCGCCATCGGCAGGTCCTCCTGCAGGGGCAGGATCTGGAGCTGCGCGTCGTGCAGCTCGAACCACTCGCACTCGTAGCTGAAGCGCGGCTCGCCTCGCAGCAGGCGGATGATCACGCCGAGCGCCTCGTCCTGCCGGTCGCGCTGCACCATCGGATTGATGCCGAGGGTGCGCGCGTCCGAGGGCAGCGCGCCCGGGCCTGAGCCGAACATCGCCCGCCCGCCGGTCATGTGGTCGAGCTGCACGATGCGCTGCGCGACGTTGAACGGGTGGTGGTACGGCAGCGAGACGACGCCCGTGCCGAGCATGATGCGGTGCGTCCGCTGGCCCGCCGCCGCCAGGAACATCTCCGGCGAGGCGATCATCTCCCAGCCCGACGAGTGGTGCTCGCCGCACCAGAACTCGTCGAACCCCAGCCGGTCGAGGTGCGCCGCGAAGTCGACGTCGCGCTGGAACTGCAGCGTCGGATGCTCGCCGGTCGGGTGGTGCGGCGCCAGGAACGTCCCGAACTTCACTCTCGCCATGATCCCTCTCCTCGTTGCCTTCAGTCCGCCCGCCGGCCGCCGCCGGTGCGCGCCATGGTACCGCCGCGCCGCGTTACGGACGCGGGTCGTGATGCCGGCTCGTCGGCCGCCGCGGCCGCGCGACCGGCGTCCGAGAGCGCGCCGAACAGCGTGAGCCGCAGGTACTCGTCGAGAAAGTGGTCGACGTCGTCGCCCGTGAGCGCCGCCATCGTCGCCGCGCCCAGCGCGGACAGGAAGGCGACGCGCGGGTCAAAGGGACGGAATGCCTCGGTGCGCATCGCGAGCGACAGGATGTCCGTCGTCTCGCGCACCTGCTGCTCGAACAGCGCGCCGAGCTGCGCCGCCACCTCCGGGAATTCGCGCATCTCCGCGATGAACGCGAAGATCAGCGGCGCCTGCTCGCGCACGAGCGCCGCCCACGTGGCGAGGAAGCGGTGCACGCGCTGGAACGCCTGCTCAGGTGAGTCATCCTCGCCGCCGCCGGCCATGCGCGCGCGCGCGTCCTCGTTGGCGCGCACCATCAGGTCGAGCATCGGCTCGACGACCGCGGCGCGGAACAGCCCTTCCTTGCTGCCGAAGTGCTTGAGGACCAGCTTCTCCGAGACGCCCGCCGCGCGTCCGATCTCCAGCGCCGTCGTGCCGCGGTAGCCCGCCCGCATGAACGCGTCCTGCGCGACCGACAGGATCTGCTGCCGCCGCTCCCCGGCCGGCAGCCGCCGGCGCGGAGTAGTGGCGGGTACGATGTCCGTTGACCCGGCTGCCATAAGTCAGTTATAACTGACTTGCCGCATTATCGTCTACCGCCGGGGATGGATGGCAGGGACGGGGGCACGATGAAGATTGTCATCACCGGCGCCGGCATCGGCGGGCTGATGTCCGCACTGTTCCTCGCCGAGGCCGGCCACCGCACGCTGGTCATCGAGCGCGACGCGACGCCGCTGCCCGCGACGCCGGGCGAGGCCTTCACCTGGAACCGCCGCGGCGCGCCGCAGGTGCGCCACCCGCACGCCTTCCTCGCGCGTCTGCGCAACCTCCTGCGCGACCATCTCCCGCACGTGCGCCAGGAGCTGCTCGACGCCGGCTGCATCGAGGTCGGCTGGCGCGACATCGCGCCAGACACGCTCGATGACCCCTCGCCGCAGCCTGGTGACGAGGACATGACGCTCCTCGCGTCCCGCCGCACGACGTTCGAGTGGGCGCTGCGGCGCGCGGCGCTGCGCACGGACCTCGTCGAGCTCCGCGACGGCGTGCGCGTCACGGGGCTCGCCGTCGCGCCGGGGTCGTCGCCGTCACGCGTCGTCGGCCTGCGTACTTCTGCGGGCGACATCGACGCCGATCTCGTCGTCGACGCGGGCGGGCGCCACTCTTCGATGAAGACGCTGCTCGCCGATATCGGCGTCGCCGTGCCGGAGGAGAAGCACGACGCCGGCATGGTCTATCTCTCGCGCTTCTACCGCCTGCGCGATGGGGCCGCCGAGCCGGACCCGCAGGCGTTCAACGGTGGCACGCTCGGCTACCTCGGCTACGGCATCTTCCGCGGCGACAACCGCACGTTCTCCGTCACGATCGCGGTCGGCACCGAGGACAAGGAGCTGCGCGCGCTCATCTCGCGCGCGGGATTCGAAGCCGCCGCTGGGCTGCTGCCCGCCGCGCGCCCCTGGGTCGACCCCGCCGTCGCCGAGCCGATCGCCGAGACGCACGCCATGGCCGGCCTGGTGAACCGCACCCGCGCGCTCGTCGTCGATGGCCGCCCCTCGGTGCTCGGCTTCGCCGCCGTTGGCGACGCGCTCATCTGCACCAACCCGCTCTACGGCCGCGGCTGCTCGCTCGCCGGCGTCATGGCCCAGGCGCTCACGCAGGGCATCACCGCGCACGGCGCCGACCTCGAGGCGCTCGCGCTCGCGCTCCACGTCGCCGCCGAGGAGGACGTGACGCCGTGGTACCAGGCGAGCGTCGCCCAGGACGAGGCGAGCCGCCTCGCGCGCGCCACCGGCGGCGCCGGCACCGACATCACGACCTCACTCATCACCGAAGGCCTGCTGCCGCTGACGCGCATCGACGCGAAGGTGAGCCGCGCCTTCTTCCGTGCGCTCAACCTGCTGTCGTCCCCGAACGCCGTCCTCGGCGATGCCGAGTTGACCGCGCGCGTCTTCGCCTACTGGCAGACGCGCGACTCGCGCCCGCCGGTCGTCCCCGCAGGCCCGACGCGGGCGGAGATGATCGAGGCGCTCTCCGCCGTCGCGGCCTCCACTTCCGCCGCCTGACGGAGCTACCGCCCCTTGAACACCGGCGCCCGCTTCTCGACGAAGCTCAGTGCGCCCTCGCGGTGGTCCTCCGTCGTGAAGAGATACGCGAGCGACTGCATGACGTACGCGCCGACCTCGCGCACGTCGCCGGGCGCGGACATGCGCAGTCCCTGCTTCAGGTAGCGCATCGCGATCGGCGGGTTCGCGGCGATCTTCGCCGCCAGCTCGCGCGCCGCCGGCATCAGCTCGTCGTGCGCCACGACGCGCGACACGAGGCCGATCCGCTCCGCCTCGCGCGCGTCGATGATGTCGCCGGTGAACAGCAGCTCCGCCGCCTTCGACGGCCCGACGATCTGCGGCAGCCGCCACAGCCCGCCCACGTCCGACACCAGCCCCCGCTTGATGAACAGCTCGCCGAAGCGCGCCTGGTCGCTCGCGATCCGGATGTCGCAGAAGAGCGTCAGGTCCATACCCCAGCCGACGGCGGCCCCGTTCACGGCCGCGATCACTGGCGTGTCGCACTCCAGCACCGCCATGGCCGCCGGCGTCGGCCGCGGCTTCGGCTCGCGCGGGCGGGTCGCCGGCGTCTCGGCGTTCGGCGCCAGCATGATCTCGCGCACGTCGTCGCCGGAGCAGAACGCGGTCCCCGCTCCCGTCACGATGACACAACGCACCTCCGGGTCGCGGTGCGCCTCGCGAAACGCCTCCTCGAGCCGTCCGTACAGCTCGCGGTTGAGGGCGTTCTTCACCTCCGGGCGGTCCAGCGTGACCGTGGCGATGTGCTCGCTCACCTCGTATCGCAGCGTCATCGTCCGCCTCCTCGTGCGAGATGGCGCCCAGCATACCGCCGCGCGGCCCGGACGGTCAGAGGGCACTCGCGAGAGCAGCTCGCATCGTGCCCGCTCGATAGCAGCGGAACGCGCAGCGTTGCTCACGGCGGCACCGTGCTCCGACTGCACGGCGCAGGGGCGCAGCCCCGCCGGGTGTTGGGCCCCCCACACGCTTCGTTGGAAGTGAACACCCGAGCGGCGCGTCGGCGATGCGATCTCCGCCGCCAGCGTGGGATTCCCCGGGCCCTTCGACCGAGACGAAGGCTCGCGGAGGTTACGCCGCCTGCGCGAAGGGCAGCGCCGCGATCTGCGCCGCGTGGTCGGGGAATGTGAGCAGCGTCACCTGCCACTTGCCCGCCGCCCGCGTGATCCGGCTCCGGATGCGGAACAGCGCGTCGTGCACGCCCTGCGGCTCCGTCTCCACCAGCAGCACCACCAGCATGTCCTCGTACACCTGGGCGATGACGTCCGAGCCGCGTACCGTCGCCTGGATCGCGGCGAGCGCCTGCTTCACCTTCATGCGGATGGGCAGCGCGTCCGTCGCCGGCACTGCTTCGAATACGAGCAGGCCGAAGGGGTGGCCGTAGCGCCGCGCGCGCCCGGTCTCTTCTTCGAGCCGGAACCTCAGGTAGGTGCGGTCGTGGACCGTCGCCTGCGTCACGCCCCCTCCGGATCGGTATCGGCGCCTGGGCCGGGCGCCGCCAGCGTCCGGACATTGCGTTCGGGTGGCAATTCCGCTGGCGGTCGCCCCTGCGCGGCGGCTGGGCTATCCTTCTCGGGCGTCCTGCGGCGACCGCCCGGGCGGCGCCCACCTCTGCTGAAGGAAGGAACACCATGCAACTCCAGAACGTAGTCCTCGTCGATGGCGTGCGCTCGGCCTTCGGGCGCGGCGGCCGTGGAGCGCTGGTCGCCACCCGGCTCGACGAAGCCGGCGCCCACGTGATGCGCGCCCTGCTCGAGCGCAACCCCAAGGTCAGTCCCTGGATGATCGAGGACGTCGGCCTCGGCAATGTCATGGGCGCCGGCGAGCTCATCCTCATCGGCGCCAACGCCGTCTCGCGCCTCGCGGGGCTGCCGGCCGAGGTGTGCTCGTTCGATACCAACCGCCAGTGCGGCTCCAGCATGGAGACGCTGCACCGCGTCGCCCAGTCCATCGCCGTCGGCGCGACCCAGTGCGGGATCGCCCTCGGCATCGAGCGCATGGGCCGCACGCTCGGCGGCGGCAGCCGCAACGGCGCCACCCGCACGCGCGTGACCGAGTTCAACAAGAACCTGGCGAAGTCGAACGAGATGCAGCGCAACATGCATCCCGACCACGACAAATACTTCTCGGTGAAGTTCCCCGACTACATCCTCGACGCGCCGGCGATCACGTCGATGACGCAGACCGCCCAGAACGTCGCCGAGGTCTACAACCTGTCGCGCGAGGAGATGGACGAGTTCGCGGTCCAGAGCCACAAGAAGACCGCCGCCGCCTACGAACGGGGCATTTACAAGGACGAGGTCATCCCGCTCGAAGTCGAGCAGCCCGTCTTCGACGACCAGGGCAACTGGCTCCCGGATGAGCGCGGCAAGATGATGGTCTTCGACCGCGACGAGTGCCTGCGCCCGGGCACGAACATGGAGACGCTCTCGCAGCTCAAGCCGGTCGCCGGCATCCAGAGCTTCGGGAACCAGGAGCTGCGCATCACCGCCGGCAACTCCTGCCCCACCAACGACGGCATCTCGGCGGCGCTGCTGATGAGCGAGCAGAAGGCGCTCGAGCTCGGTCTCGAGCCGCTCGCCCGCATCGTCGGCATGGGCGTCGCCGGCGTGAAGCCGCAGGTGATGGGCCTGGGCCCGGTGCCCGCGACCCACAAGGCGATGAAGCACGCCGGCATCACCGCCGACCAGATCGACCGCGTCGAGTTCAACGAGGCGTTCGCGGCGCAGGTCCTGCCCTCTTGCAAGGAGCTCGGCATCCCGCTCGACCGCGTCAACGTCAACGGCGGCTCGATCGCCATCGGCCACCCGCTCGGCGCGACCGGCGCGCGGCTCGTCTCGACGGTCGCGCACGAACTGCGCCGCAGCGGCAAGCGCTACGGCCTGGCGACGCAGTGCATCGGCGTCGGCATGGGCATCTCGACGATCATCGAGGCGCTGTAGGGCGCGCCGGCCTCAGTGCAGACACGGAGGGCGGACGCGAGTCCGCCCTCCTGCGTGTTACGCCGCGTCGCGCCGGCGCCGGCGCATCGTCGCGAACACCGCCATCGCGATGCCGCCCGCGATGGCGGCGCCGATGAGCGCCCAGATCATGCGCGTCGTCCAGTCGAACCACAGGAAATGGATGTCCACCTGCTGCAGGTTCTGGAACAGGAACAGGACCAGCGCCGCCAGTGCGACGAGGCCGATCCCCAGCTTCACGCGCGCCCATGTGCCCGGCGCCGGCTCCGCGCTGCCGGCGTACCGCGCCGTCGGCCCGCCGATGTTCTGGTCGTGTGCTCTCGCCATCTCAACCCCCTGCCGATACCATCGGCCGGCGCCCGGGCGGCATGAGGCCCGCCGGGACTCGCCCTAGTCTCCGGCCATCCCGCCGCCGCGCGGCCCGGCGAGCGGCTCGGCCCGTCGCGTCGCCTCGTACGCCTGCCGCGTGCGCTGCGTGATCTCGATGAGGTCGCCGGGCGACGTCACCGGCGCGGAGCAGAGCGTCCCGTAGCAGACGTATGCCGCGGGGGACGGCTCCGCCGGCAGGCCCTCCGCCCTGAGCGCGCCGGCGTCGCCGGAGTCGATGATGCGCACCGTGCGGTCCGGCACCTCGAGCGCGAGGGCCGCGGCGTGCAACGGCCGCGCGCCGTCCACCGCGCGACCGCCCGCGGCGATGATGCGCACGTCGGCGCCCGGGTTCAGCAGCAAGTCCACGGCGCGCGCATAGTCCGACGCGAAATAGCCCTGGCTGGCGACGACGTCGGCGAACTCCGCGAGCGCCGCGCGCGCCATCGCTTCGTATTCGGGCGCCCGCGTCGCGCGCGCGAAGCGGATCAGCGCCATCGCCGCCACCGCGTTCTCCTTCACCGGCTTCTGACGCATCGACAGGCGCCCGGGCGCGTCCGAGGCGGGCGTGTCGAAGAACGCGCCGCTGCCCGAGCGGAGGTTCGCCGCCATGCGGTCGATCAGGATCCGCGCGCGCTCGGCGTGCGCCGCGTCGCCCGTCGCCTCGAAGGCGTCCACCAGCGCGGCGATCGTCCACGCCTGGTCGCCCAGCAACCCGGGGATCTTCGGCCCGTCCGGCGCGAGGTACCGGTACATCCCGTGGTCGTCATCGCGCAGCGAGGACCACAGGAAGTCGAGCGCCTTCAGCGCCCGGTCGCGCAGCTCCGGCCGCCCGCGCGTCCATGACGCCTCGAGCCAGGCGCCGATCGCCATCGCGTTCCAGCTCGTGTAGGCGGTGTGGTCGACGTACGGCGCCGCGCGCGTCCGCCGCTCCTCCGCCGGCAGCGCGTAGAACTCCTCGTCGGCGTCCTGCGAGCCGTAGAACGCGCCCGTGATCCGGTCGCTGAGCCAGGCATCGAGATACGCGATCGTCGAGTCGATGTAGCGCCGCTGCCAGTCGCCGTCGCTGATGCGGAAGAGCTTGAGCAGGCAGCGCAGCAGCAGCGCGTTGTCCTCGAGCATCTTCTCGAAGTGCGGCACGCTCCAGTCCCGCTTGGTCGAGTAACGGAAGAAGCCGCCCCACTGCTGGTCGTACGTCCCGCCCTTGCACATGTACTCGAGCGTCTTGCGCGCCATGTGCAGCGCGTCGCGATCGCCGTCGCGCAGGTACGCGTGCAGCAGGAGCTCGATCGCGTCCGCGTGCGGGAACTTGGGCTCGTTCCCGAAGCCGCCGAACACCGGGTCGTAGGCGTCGGTCACCGAGTCGAGCGCGTCCCGGAAGATCTGGTCCGAAAGCTCTCCTGGCGCCGCCTCCTGCGCCCGCGCCCGGTCCGCGTTGATCTCGGCGATTTTCGCCTCGATGCTCGCGCGGTTGTCGCGGTAGTACGAGCTCACCTGCTGCAGGATGTCGCGCATCTGGTCCGGCGGCACGTACGTCATGCCCGCCATCACCTCGCCCGCGGGCGTCAGGAACGCCGTCGTCGGCCAGCCGCCCATGTTGTAGCGCGCGTTGATGTCCGGGCGCTGGTCGTTGTCCACCCGCACGGCGACGAAGCGCTCGTTGATCAGCCTGATGACGTCGTCGTCGGAATACGACGTCTCGTCCATCACGTGGCACCAGTGGCACCACACGGCCGAGATGCCGAGCAGCACCGGCTTGTCCTCGCGCGTCGCCTCGGCGAACGCCTCGGCGCCCCACGGCTGCCAGCGAATCTCGTGTGCGCGGTTGGCCCGCGGCGAGAAATGGAACGTCGGTTCCGCCATTGGCCGCCTCTTCACTCCCTGCGGTCATGCTAGCAGGGCGGCCGCCCGCCCGGATATGCGCCCCGGCGCCGCTGGTGCCGCGCATCCCCCGTCTGGTATGGTGAGACACCACCTCTCACGCAGTCTCCTGTACGCCACGGTTCTGCCGACGCACTCGACGACGTAAGGGAAGCGGTCGCCGGGCGCTCGCGCGCGGCGGAAAGCAGGCGCAGATACGTCGCAGGGGTCGCCGGCCCGTTGCCGGAAGCACGGAAGCCCACGGCGGTCGGACACATCGGAGAACACCAGAACATGGCAACAGGACAGATCAAGCGGCTCGCGCGCGACCGGGGCTTCGGCTTCATCCGCCCGGACGGCGCCAGCGAAGACATCTTCTTCCACACCTCCGCGGTCCAGGGAGTGATGTTCGACGACCTGAGCGAGGGCCAGACCGTCGAGTTCGACAAGGCGCAGGACGAGCGCGACCCGCGCCGCAGCCGCGCCATCAACGTCCGCGCCGTCAGCCAGTAGGCGAAGGCGCGCCGGACGCCGGCACGAAGGCCCGGAGCTCATGCTCCGGGCCTTTCGCATCGCGCCGCCGTCGCGTCACCAGCCCGCGGCCGACCCCTCGCCCCGTGAGTCGCTGCCGCCGATGAGCACACCGTCGTCGCGGATCTCGATGCACTGCGCGCGCCCCGTCGGGTTCGTCGCGCGTGCCACCGGGCGCAGCACGTGCCCGCGCGCCGCCAGCTCGAGCTGCGTTGCCTCCGGGATGCCGGCCTCGACGAGCACGGCGTCCGGTGTGTGGCCCCAGCGCGGCGCATCGACCGCCGCCTGCGGGTCGAGACCGTGGTCGATGATCGCCGTGAGCACCTGCAGGTTGGTCTGCACCTGGAAGTCCGCGCCCGGCGTGTTGCCGACGAGCCACGGCCGGCCGTCGCGCTCGGCCAGCCAGGTGTTCAGCGTGTGCATCGTCCGCTTCCCGGGCGCGAGCGCGTTCGGGCTCGCCGGGTCGAGCGAGAAGCCGGTCATGCGGTTGTTCATGATGATGCCGGTGCCCTCGATAGCCACCGCCGCCCCGAAGTGGGCGAAGATGCTCTGGATGAACGAGCAGACGTTCCCCGCCCCATCGACGACGACGAACGACGTCGTGTCCGACGGCGCGACCGGCTCCGCGCTCGGGGCCGCGCGCCGCCGGTCGATCGCCGCCCGCCGCGCGGCGATGTGGGCGTCCGTCAACAGGCTGCGTGCGTCGAAGCCCGTCTCGGCCGGGTCGCCCGCGTACCGGCGCCGGTCCTCGAAGGCCAGCTTCTTCGCCTCGATCATGTGGTGCAGCGCATCGGCGGACAGGCGCCCCCAGCCGGCGAGGTCGAACCCTTCGAGGATCCGCAGCTCTTCGAGCAGGATCACGCCCTGCGAATTCGGGGGCGTCTCATAGACGGTGCAGCCGCGATACTCCGCCGCCAGCGGCTCGAGCACGTCCGCGCGGTGCGCGGAAAGATCCTCCGCCGTCAGGCAGCCGCCGGCAGATTGCACGTCCTCGGCGATGCGGCGCGCGACGGGCCCTTCGTAGAACCCGGCGCGGCCTTCGCGCGCGATCGTCTCCAGCGTGCGCGCGAGGTCCGGCTGGCGGAAGCGCGCCCCGAAGCGTGGCGGCGCCCCGTCGACGAACAGCGCCCGCGCCATCCCCGGGTACTTCGCGAAGAATCCGCGCGCGTTGTCGAGCGTCGCCGCCAGTTCGCGCGACACCCCGAACCCCTCTCGCGCGTAGCCGACGGCCGGCTCGAGCAGCGCCGCCAGCGGGCGCGAGCACCAGCGGTCGCTGATCACCTGCCACGCATCGACGAGCCCGGGCACCGCGCACGCGGCGCCGCCGTGCGCCGGGATGCCGCCGGCGTAGCGCTCGCGCGTCGCGGCGGCCGGCGCCTTGCCGCCGGAGCAGACCGCCGTCACCTCGCCGCTGTCCGCCGGCCGCACGAGCACGAAGGCATCGCCGCCGAGATGGCTGCGGTGCGGCTTCACCACCGTGAGCACGGCCGATACGGCGAGCGCCGCGTCGAACGCGTTACCGCCCGCGCGCAGGACGGCGAGTCCCGCCTGCGTCGCCAGCGGGTGCTCCGACGCCACCATGCCGTGCGTGGCCAGCGCCGGCCCTCGCACCGGGGCGATGCTCTCGGCGTCGGACATCACGTCATCTCCTGCCGCAGGCGCTCGAGCGCCTCCCGCGCGGCGCGCACCATCCGCCGCTCGTCCTCGAATGCCAGCACGCGTTCCGCCTCGCCGATGTCGTGCCAGCGCGCGTCCTGTACCTCGCTGTCGTGATCCTCCGTCGCACCGCCGCGGTAGCGCAACAGGAAGACCTGGACGAACTTGTGGACGCGCGCCGGCTCCGGTTCGTACGTCGAGCGGTACCAGTACTCGATCGTGTCGATCGGCGCGATCACGTCAGCGTCGATGCCGGCTTCCTCGCGCACCTCCCGCACCGCCGTTGCCTCCGCCGTCTCGCCGTCCTCGATCCAGCCCTTGGGCAGTTGCCAGCGCCCTTCGTGCGTCAGGATGAGTACGACGTCGGCGCCGCCGTCCGGCCGCTCGCGGAAGACGACGCCGCCCGCCGAGCGCTCGGTGCGCGTCTTCACGCCCGCGGCCGCTTCGGCGGTGAGCGCCGCCGGCCGTTCGTGCGCGGGTCGCGCGGCCGCTTCGGCGCCGTCCCGGCGCCGTCGACGCCGGCCGGCTCGGGCTCGCGCTTCCGTCCGTCCGCGCTCGTCGATCCGGGCGTCATCAGCTCGCGCTGGGCCGCACGGTTCACCTCGATCGCCCGGCGCGTCATCGCCTCCAGGCAGTCCGTCACCTTGCGGAACAATGTCCCTTCCGGGTAGGTGTCGTTCTTCCGCAGCTTTCCCGCCGGCATGCCGGTGAGCAGCTCGATGCCCTGCTCGACGTTCGACACGGCCCAGACGTGGAACCGCCCCTCCTTGATCGCCTGCACGACCTCCGGCTTCAGCATCAGGTTGCGCACGTTGTCCTTCGGGATGATCACGCCCTGGTCGCCGGTGAGCCCGCGCGCCTTGCAGACCGCGTAGAAGCCTTCGATCTTCTCGTTCACCCCGCCGATCGCCTGCACCTCCCCGAGCTGGTTCACCGAGCCCGTGACGGCGATGTTCTGGCGCAGCGGCACGTCGGTGATCGCGGAGAGCAGGGCGTACAGTTCAGTGGACGACGCGCTGTCGCCGTCCACCTCGTCGTACACCTGCTCGAACGTCAGGCTCGCCGCGAACGACAGCGGCTGCCGGTGCGCGAACTTGCCGTTGATGTAGCCGTTGAGGATCAGGAAGCCCTTGCTGTGCGACGGGCCGCTCTTCGCGATCTCGCGCTCGAGGTTGATCACCTGGCCGCGGCCCAGGCTGACGCGCGCCGTGATCCGCGATGGCCGCCCGAACGTGTAGTCGCCCAGGTCGTATACCGACAGGCCGTTCACCTGCCCGACGACGGCGCCCGTGACGTCCACCTTCAGCGTCCCGTTGGTGATCAGCTCCTGGATCCGCTCCTCGACCAGGTTCGAGCGGTAGACCTTCTCCTCGATCGCGCGGTCCACGTGCGCCGCCGTTACGACGGACGCGCCTTCGCTGCACGCCCAGTAGTCCGCCTCGACGAGCATGTCCACGATGTCGAGCATCCGCAGCGAAAGCTTCTCCTGGTCCGAGACGAGCCGCGAGCTGTACTCGACGATGCGCGCGACGCCCGTCCGGTCGAAATGGCGCATCCCCTTGTCCGTCACCTGCTTCGCCACGAACCGCGCATACAGCTCCACGTGGCCGTTGATGCGCTCCACCTCCGTGCTGAAGTCGGCCTTCGCCTTGAAGAGCTTGCGGAACTCGTCGTCCGCGAGCTGCAGGATCTGGAAGATGCGCGGCGTGCCGATCAGCGCCACCTTCACGTTGAGCGGCAGCGGCTCCGGCGAGAGCGACGAGGTCGGCAGGATGCTCAGTTGCTCCCCCATGTTCTCGATGCGCGCCACGCGGGTCCGCAACGCCCGCTTCAGCGTCTCCCACACCAGCGGCTGCGAGATCGCGTCCAGCGCATCGATCACCAGGAAGCCGCCGTTCGCCCGGTGCAGCGCGCCCGGCTTGATCATCGTGTGGTCCGTGACCATCGAGCCCAGCGTCGGGCGGTAGTCCACGCGCCCGAACAGCCGGTAGTACGACGGGCTATCCTCGAACACCACGGGCGCGCTCGTCGCCCCCTCGTGCGTGACGATGACGTTGACCTTGTAGCGCTCGAAGACTTCCTCGTGCGCTGCCGCCAGCATCGGCAACATCCGCTGCGCCGGCTCCTCCTCGCTCCCGCGGAACTCCTGGATATGCGCGAGCATGTCCTTGCCCACCGCATCGATGAACTCGACGACCTCCCCCTCCTCGTGGTACTCGCGCTTCAGCTCTTCGAGCATCGGCGTCGTGATCAGGCGCATCACCTGCGAGTCGAGCTCCGCGAGGAGCTGGGCGGCGCCCCGGTCGAGCCGCCGCAGCTGCGGCGCCATCTGGGCGATGATCGACTCCAGCTCCGCCGTGCGCTCCTGGATCCGGCGCTTGTGCGCGTCCGGCAGCAGCTCGAACTGCTCGCGCGTGATCGGCCGTCCGTCGATGACCGGCACCGTGCTGATCCCCATCGGCGTCACGTTCACCGTCAGCTCGCGCGCGTCCGCCTCCCGCTGCAGCGCCTGGAAGAACTGCTCGCGCTGGCCCTGGATGTCGCGGTTGATCTGGTCTCGCCGCTGGGCGTACTCGTCGCTCTCGAACGCCTTCGGGACCTCGCGGCGCACGTTCGCGACGAGATCGTCGATGTCATGGCCGAGCTTGTGCCCCAGCCCCGCGGGCAGGCTCAGCGCACGCGGCCGCGCGGGCTCGCTGAAGTTGAACACGTAGCACCAGTCCCGCGCCGGCGGGCGCGTCGCGGCGATCCGCTCGAGCTGCATCCGCAGCTCCGTCATCCGCCCGGTGCCCGTCGGCCCCGCGACGTACAGGTTGTAACCGTCCGCCTCGATGCTGAGGCCGAAGTCCATCGCGTTGACCGCGCGATCCTGCCCCACGGTGCCCTCGATGGGCCGCAGGTCGGCGGTCGTCCTGAACCGGAGGCTCGAAAGGCTGCACTCGCGGCGCAACTGCTTCACCGGGACGCGAAGCGCCCGCATCGCGCGTTCGGTCATGCGCACCTCGCTCGTGTTCGCCCCATCCTAACCGAGCCCCGGCCGGCGCGATATCCAACCTGGGGCGCGGCCGATACCATGGGCGCGCGATGCGAAGGTCGAGCGCGCCCGCGAGCGGCGCCGAGCGACGCCCGGCGGCCACCGCGCCGCCCGGGGCGGGTGTCCGCCTCCGCGACCTGGACGCCCTCGTCGGACGCGTCCTGGCCCGCGTCGACGTGCGGGCGCTCGACCTCGCGCTTGCCGTTTCGCTGACCGCGCTCGCCGCCGTCATCCGCATCTGGCACCTCGGCACCGTGCCCCTCGGCCTTCACGGCGACGAGGCGCTCACCGGCATCGACGCCGGGCGCGTCCTGCATGAGGGCTGGATCGGGCCGTACGTGATCAGCGCCCTCGGTCAGCCGACGGGGCCGCTCTACTTCACCGCACTGCTCTTCAAGTTCCTGCCACAGGACACGTTCACCATCCGCCTCTCCATGGCGCTGTTCGGCGTCGCCACGATCCCGCTCGCCTATGCCGCCTTTGCGCTGATGTTCAACCGCACGGTCGGGGCGTTCGCGGCGCTGTTCCTGGCCGTGATGACCTGGCACCTGCACCTCAGCCGCACGGGGTTCATGGTCACGGCCTGGCCCTTCGTCGAGATGCTCGTCCTCGTCGCGCTCTTCGCCGCGCTCCGCTCGCGCAGCGTCGTGCTGCTCGCGCTCGCGGGCGCCCTGCTCGGGGTCGGCGTCTACACGTACAACGCCTATCTGCTCTTCGTCCCAGTCGCGTTCGTGCCGCTCGCCTGGGCGTTCGCG
Organism: Dehalococcoidia bacterium; assembly: GCA_035650575.1. Lineage (GTDB taxonomy): Bacteria > Chloroflexota > Dehalococcoidia > DSTF01 > JACRBR01 > DASRHM01. The sequence goes on from DASRHM010000096.1 coordinate 17,629, forward strand.
CGCGCCCGGGGCGATGAGCGCGTCCGCGTCGCCGGCGGCGCCGTCGTATTCGCCGCGGCGGCGCTGCTCGTCGCGCTGCCGATGGCGCAGTACGTGCTCGACCACGGCGAGACGTACCGCTTTCACCAAAAGGTGATCGCGGTGACGTCCTGCGCCAAGGAGGGCGTCGATCCGGCCTGCCAGAAGTGGGCGGACTCCGGGCTCTGGGGCAGGGCGAAGATCCTGGTCGACCGCGCCGGCGAGTGGGAGCGGGCGCTCGTGCGCGGCGACCGCATCGACCTGGGCGACGGGCTCGCGAGCGGCGGCCGGCCCGTCGTCGACCCGATCACCTTCCTGCTCGCGCTCGTCGGGCTCGGCGTCGCGCTCTGGAACTGGCGCCGGAGCGAGTACGCCATCGTCCTCGCGGCGCTGATCGTCCTGCCGTTCGGCGCGCTCCTCACGGTGGGCGACGGGCTCTTTCGCCGCACGCTCGGCCTCGCGCCGTTCGTCGCCCTCCTCGCGGCGCTTCCCATCGCCTGGGCGTGGCAGCGCGCCGTCGTCCAGGGCGAAGGCGCGCGGCGATGGATCGCCGCGGCCGCGGTCGCCGCGATCATGCTCTACGTCGGCGTGACGGACGTCCGCCAGTATTTCGATGCGATGCAGCACGACCCCGACGTGATGAGCGTGTACCCCTTCGAGGACGATGCCGCCTCGAAGTACATCGCGACGCTGCCGCCGGGCACCCTCGTCTACTTCTACAGCTACCGGTGGAGCTTCGACTACGAGACGCGCCGCTTCCTCGCGCCCCACGCCGCGGGGATCGACCGCTCGCGCGAGTTCGGCGGCATCCCCGAGGGCGAGGAGGTGCCGCTCGGCGCCGACCGCGCGCGCGCCTCGGCGTTCGTCTTCCTCGAGCCGTACATGGACCTGCTCGACGAGGTCGTGCGCCGCTACCCCGGTGGCACGATCACCGAAGGGCGGCGCGGCGGCGCGCTGACCTTCCGCGCGTACTACCTGCCGCCCGAAACGCCCGGATCCTGACCGCGGGCGAGCGGCGCCGCCGGCGCAACCGTCGCCCCGGCGTCCGGCACGGTTGCCGCCGCGGGCGCCAGCGCCAGCGAGAACGTGAAGATCGCCCCGCCGTCCGGCGCGCGCTCGGCGCGGATCTCGCCGCCGTGCGCGCGCACGATCTCGCGGGAGATCGCCAGCCCCAGGCCGCTGCCGCCGTTCGATGCCTCGCCGCTGCCCCGGTAGAAGCGGTCGAAGACGTGCGGCAGGTCTCCGGGCGCGATGCCGGCACCGTTGTCCGCGACGCGCACTTCGGCCATCCCGTGGCGCGCCCGCGCGGCCGAGACCTCGATGCGCCCGCCGCGCGGCGTGTGGCGGAACGCGTTGTCGACGAGGTTCCCCAGCACCTGGTCGATGCGGTCGAAGTCGGCGCGCACGACGGCGTCCGGCGCCGGCGGCACCACCGCGAGCGTGACGCCCGACTCCTGCGCGCGCATCGCGAAGACGTCTTCGACCTGCTTCAGCAGCTCGGACAGCGCGACCGGCGCCAGATCCATCCGCTGCTGCCCCGACTCGATGCGCGACAGGTCGAGCAGCTCCTCGACGAGGTGCAGCACGCGCCGCGACTCGGCGTCGATCACGCGTGCCGCCCGATCCCGCTCTTCGGGCGTCGTCAGCGTGCCGTCGCTCAGCGCCTGCGCGAAGCCGCGGATCGACGTGAGCGGCGTCTTCAGCTCGTGCGAGACGTTGGCCAGGAACGCGCGCAGGGTCTGCTGCGAGCCCTCGACGGCATCGGCCATGGCGTTCACGTCCGCCGCCAGCTCCCGGACCTCCGTGGGCCCCGACTCCGGCACGCGCTCCCGGTAGCGGCCCCGCGCCACCGCGCGGATCCCCGTCGTGACGCGCCCGAGCGGGCGATAGAGCGAGGCCCAGAGGACCAGCCCGACGACCAGCGCCGCCGCCAGCGCGATGCCCCCCGCGAACATCAGCCGCGGCATCAGGTCGCGGAACACGTCGCCCGGCCGGGTCGCCGGCGTTGCGACGATGATTTCACTGATCCCCGCCGGCTGCGCGCGGACGGATGCGGGCATCGGCACCGTCACGTAGAGGAGCGTCCGTCCGTCGCTCGTCGTATGCCGCTGCTGCGGGAGTTCCTTGAAATTCGGGCCGCGCGCCGCGGGCGCGACGACGTCGAAGTGCTCGTCGAGCAGGTCCGCGTCGGTCGTGCTCTCCGGGATCACGCCGCCATCCTGGTTGATCAGCAGCACCGTGACGTTGCTGTCCTTCTGCTGCGCCTCCAGGTACGCGGTCAGCTCGCGCCGCAGCCGCTGCCCCTGCGCGACCGTCGCCGGCGACGACAGCGTGAGGTTGTAGTAAATCGGCTGCGCGACCTGCCGCAGCGTGCTCGTCGCGAGCTGGTCGCGATAGCCGCCGAGCCGCGCGAACAGCGCGATGCCCGCAGACGCGAGCGTGATCAGCACGATCGCCCCGAACGAGAGGATCAGCCGCGAACGCAGGCTGCGGAACATGCGCTAGCGCCCTTCTTCCACGAGCTTGTAGCCCACGCCGCGCACGGTCTGGATGCCCACGCCGCCACCTGCCAGCTTCGCGCGCACGTGCTGGACGTGCACATCCACCGTGCGCGTTTCGCCGTAGAAGCTGTACCCCCAGACGCGGTCGAGCAACTGCTCGCGCGTCAGCACGATCCCCGCGTTTTCTGCGAGCGCCGCCAGCAGGTCGAACTCTTTCGTCCGAAACGCGATCTCGCGGTCGCCCAGCCGCACCTCGCGACGCCGCTTGTCCACGACCAGGCCGCCGACGCGCAGCACCGGGCCCGCCGGCTGCCCCGGCGCGGCGTCTGCGCGCCGCAGGATCGCCTTCACCCGCGCTACCAGTTCGCGCGGGTTGAACGGCTTGGTCAGGTAGTCGTCGGCCCCCAGTTCGAGCCCGACGATCTTGTCCACGTCCTCATCGCGCGCGGTGAGCATGATGATGGGGACGTTGGTCTCCTGCCGCAGCTCGCGGCAGACGTCGAAGCCCGTCTTCCCCGGCAGCATCACGTCGAGCACGACCAGGCTCGGATTTGCGCGACGGACCTGCTCCGGCGCCGAAGCGCCGTCCGCGACGCACAAGACCTCGAACCCCTCCTTCCGGAGGTAGAGCGAGGCCAGCTCGCGGATGCTTTCGTCGTCGTCGACGATGACGATGCGTGCTGTGGTCATCTCACCTCTCGTGCCGTCGCATAGGTATCGTCGCGCGCGGCCGGCCGTGCCGTGTGTGAAGTATGTAAAACGCGCGGAAATTGTGGGATCGGCGGCTTGTCCGAGACGCGGAAGGCGGGCGGAGGGGTCCCTCCGCCCGCCGTCACGCCGCGCGCCCGCCCGCTAGTCGGGCGTCACCGCGGCGAAGTTGCCGTCCGGCGACCACGGGAACGGGCCGTGGCCGTTGACGAAGTACGAGCCGTTGCCCTTCAGGTAGGCCCAGCCGCGCCCCGCCACGTCCACGTTCAGGTCCCGGCCGACGAGGATCACCGCGACGTCGCCGCCGATGATGTGCGCCGTCCCGTGGAACCCCGCGTACGCGGTGAACCCGTTCCAGTGGAACGTCGTGCCGTAGCCCGACACGTTGATGAACGCGTTGCCGCCTTCGTCCTTCACCAGCAGGACCGCCTCCGTCCCGGACGCGTGGTAGTCCATGGCGCCCTTCACCGCCACCAGCCCGTCGCCGCGCGCGTCGAGCACGCCCGTGCCGCCGATGACGGCGTTCGTCGCCGGCGTCGGCTCGGCTGCCAACGCGCCGGGCGCCACCGCCGCGACCGCCAGCGCCGCCGCGCCCAGCACCGCCGCCAGCGCCCACAACTTCTTCGACATTCGTCCGCCTCCTCGTTCCGTGCGCGCGGCCCGCGCCCGCGCCGTCACCTCGAATATCGATCGGCCGCCGCGTCGCGCCGTTACCGCCGTGCGCACGGTGAGGAAACTCTCCGTAAACGTCGCGTAACGCAGCTTCGGACAGGCCCGGCGCTGTCACCCGATTGCGACGCGAATGCGGGGGTTCGCTCATGGCGCGCGCGACGCGCCGGCGCGACGATGGCCGCATGATGGAACGCGACGATCACGAGGACGCAAAGCCGCACGGGCGGCGCGTGCAGCACGATGTCGTGCGCGAGCTGCGCGCGGAGATCGGCGACCGTGACGAGACGATCCGGCTGCTGAACGAAGCGCTGTCCCGCGCGCTCGAGGAGCTCGAGCAGACGCGGCGGGCCGCCTAGCCTAGCGCACCGGCTCGAACCTGCCGTCGGTCACGCGGTAGAGCACGAGTCCGAGCTCGTCGGGCGTCTCGCCGACGCGGTCGCCGTTCGCGTCGAACGAGATCGGCCCGGTGAGGCCGCTGAACGTCCGCGAGCGGAGCGTATCGGCGAGCTTCGCGCGGTCGACCGTCATCGCGCCGTCGGCCGCGACCTGCGCCGAGGCGTCGACCGCCCGCAGCAGCGCCGTAACGGCGTCGTGCGCCTGCAGCACGAACGCCGTGCCGGGTACGCGCTGGAAGCGCGCCTGGAAGCGCAGCACGAACGCGGCGTCCGGCACCGGCCCGCCGCTGATGATCGAGCCTTCGGTCGCCGCGCCGGCGGCCTGCAGGTAGTCGCGCACGCTGAAGACGCCGTCCGGCGCCACGAACGTCCCCAGGTACAGCGCCTGCCGCAGCGCCTTCACCAGGAGCGCCGCCTCCGGGTTCAGCCCCTCGTACACCACCGCCTGCGGGTTCATGACGCTGATCCGCGATGCGAGCGACGTGAAGTCGGTGTCGCCGCGCTCGAAGCGCTCGCGGCCGATCACCGTGCCCCCCGCCTCCTGGAACGCCGTGGCGAACGCGTCCGCCAGCGCGACGCCATACGGCTCCGCGTCGTCGATCACCACGACGTTGCCGGCGTTCGCCGCCGTTCGCAGGTACTCCGCCTGCGTCCTCGCCTGGACGTCGTCGCGCCACGACGTCCGGAAGAAGAACCGCTCGCCCTGCGCCGAAAGCTCCACGCGCGTCGCCGAGGGCGAGATGTGCACGACTTCCGCCGCGTCGTACACCGAATCCGCCGCCTGCGCCCCGGTCGTGCACATGGGCCCTATCACGCCGGCAACCGTGTCCTCCGCGATCAGCGACCGCGCGACCGAAACCGCCTTCTGCGCGTCGGTGCAGCCATCGTCCTTGCGGCTGATCACGATCGGATGGCCGCGCACGTTCCCGCCGAAGTCGTCGGCGGCGAGCGTCGCCGCGTCCGCGATGTCCGACCCCAGGTTCACCTGGTCGCCGCTCAGCGCCGCTGAGACGCCGATCGTGATGGGCTGCCCCGCCGCGATCACGATCGGCCCGCGCCCCGGCGTTGGCGTCGGCTCCGGCGCGCCCCCGCGGCGGGCACCGCTCCCGCACGCGAACGCCGGGATCAGCGCCGCGGCGAGCGCGAGCAGGAAGGCGAGCCGTGGACTCACGGGGGATCGTCGTAGCATGAGATACCGGCGTATTATCCGTACGGACGATGCCGGCCGCCAATTCGCGCGATCGCCGGAGTGCAGGATGCCAATCGAGAAAGCCTTCGCGATCGACGCGCCCCCGCACGAGATTTATGCCGCGATCGAGCGCGACCTCGCGTCCGCCTCGGCGCACGCCGGCGAGACCTTCCAGGTGCTGCGGCGTGACCCCGACCGCGCGATCGACCTGCGCGTCACCATCAGCGGCATCCCGTGCTGGCTCACGTACCGGCTGGAGCCGCGCGAGGCATACACGGAGGTGATCGCGCTCCTGACCCCGTTCGGGTTTCGCTACACGTTCTTCCGCATCATCACGTTCGGGCTGCGCAACCAGGGCTTCGAGTACGCGCTCGTGTCCGGGCTCGCGAACCTGAAGGCGGCGGTCGAGCGGAAGGACGGCGGCGCCGGCGCCCGCAGGCGCGAGGCGCCTGCCCCCGGCGGCGAGTAGGATCAGCGCATGACCTCCGCGCTCGACTGCTTCTTCACGCCGCGCAGCATCGCCGTCGTCGGCGCGTCGCGGAACCCGCTGAAGCTCGGCTACGTCCTGCTCGACAACCTCACCCGCGCGCGCTTCCCGGGGCCGATCTTCCCCGTGAACCCGAACGCCGAGTCCGTCCTTGGCCTCCCCGCCTACGCGCACGTCGACGCGGTCCCCGCGCCCGTGGACCTCGCCGTCATCACCGTCCCGAACGCCGCGGTCGAGACCGTGATCGATGAGTGCGTGCGCAAGGCCGTCCCCGCGGCGGTGATCATCACCGCCGGCTTCCGCGAGACCGGCGCCGAGGGCGCGGCGCGCGAAGCGAAGCTGCGCGAGCGCGCGCGGGCCGGCGGCATGCGCCTCATCGGCCCGAACTCGCTCGGCATCATCAACACCTACGCCAGCCTCAACGCGACGTTCTCCGAGTCGGCGCCCTTCCAGTACGAGGTCGCCGTGATCAGCCAGTCCGGCGCCATGGCGACGGCGATCCTCGACTGGGCGCGCGCGATCGACGTCGGCTTCTCGAAGTTCGTCTCGCTGGGCAACATGGCTGACGTCTCCGAGGTCGACCTGCTCGGCTATCTCTGCGATGACCCGCAAACGCGGCTGATCGTCGGCTACCTGGAGGGGTTCACCGACGGGCGCGCGTTCCTGGACTGCGCCCGGCGCGTCACGGCGCAGAAGCCGCTCGTCGTGATGAAGGTCGGGCGCAGCGCGTCCGGCGCTCGCGCGGCCACCTCGCATACGGGCGCGCTCGCCGCCTCCGACGTGGTCGTCGATGCCGCCCTGCGCCAGGCCGGCGTCACCCGCGCCTACACCATGGAAGAGCTGTTCGACTACACGCTCGCGTTCTCGTACCTTCCCCTGCCGCCCGGCCCGCGCGTCGCCATCGTCACCAACGCCGGCGGTCCCGGCGTCATGGCCGTCGACGCCGTCGAGCGCTACGGACTGGAGCTCGCGCGCCTCTCGCCCGTCTCGCGCGACAAGCTCGCTGAGGCGCTCCCGGCCGCCGCGTCATCCGCCAACCCGATCGATGTGCTTGGCGATGCCGCTGCCGACCGCTATCAGACCGCGATCGCCATCGCGCTCGAGGATCCCGGCGTCGACGCCGTGCTCGCGCTGCTCACGCCGCAGGCCGTCACCGAGCCCGAGCGCACCGCCCGCGCGATCACGCACCTCGCGCGCATGCACGACAAGCCTGTGGTCGGCGTCTACATGGGCGGCGACGCCGTCGCCCGCGGCCGCCTGATGCTCGATGCGGCGCACGTCCCGGCGTACCACTACCCGGAGCGCGCCGTCCGGGCCGTCGCCGCGCTCGAACGCTACGGGCGCTATCTGCGCGACCTCGAGGTCGCACCTCCGAAGTAGGGCACCCCGCACGACGTCTCCCAGCGTTGAATGCGCGCGGAAGTGCTGGATGACGTGAAGCGCGCCGCCCGCGGGCGGCAGGTCCGCCCCCGGCCGCCGTGGCGAGGCCTGGGCCAGGGCTGCGCGCACGCCTAATCCAGCACGCAGTCGCGCGCGTCGATGTCCGGCCGCAGCGCGTTGAAGATCGGGAAGCGCAGGTATCCGTCCTTCGACCACTCGCTGAACCGCACGTGGCACACCAGCTCCGGCCGCGTCCAGTAGATCAGCCGTGGCACCACGGGCGGGTCGATGAACGCCGGTTCGGGCGCCACCATCGTCTCGAGCCGCGCCACCAGCTCCTTCGCCTCCGCGTCGCTCAGGCCGCCGCTCACCGCGCCGACGTACTCGAAGCGCCCGTCATCCTCGTACGCGCCGAGCAACAACTGGCTGAAGGGCTCGCCCTTCCGTCGGGCGCCACCAAACGTATACCCGCCGACGACGAAGTCGCCTGCCTGCAGCGCCCGCACCTCGAGCCACGCCTTCGACCGGCGCCCCGGCGTGTACGTGCTCGTCTTCTGCTTCGCGACGATCCCCTCGAGCCGCCGCTCGACGACCGCCTCGAAGAACATCGTCCCCTCGTCCTCCACGAAGTCCACCGCCGCGATCTCCGTCGTCGGCGCGATGATCTCGTGCAGCCGGTTCTTGCGCTGCCACAGGGGGCGGTCGAGCATCGACCGCCCGTCGAACCAGAGCAGGTCGAACGCCTGGAACGCGACCTGCCCCTCGAACCTCCGCTTGCCGCCGGCCTCCGGCATCGCCAGCGCGCCCAGGCGCGGTCGGAGCAGGTCGAACGCCGGCTGCCCGTCGCCGTCGATCGCGACGAGTTCGCCGTCGAGCAGCGCTTCCCGCGCCGACACCTGTGGCGCCAGCCGCAACAGCTCCGGGAAGACGCCGCCCAGGTCGAGCCCGTTGCGCCCGGTGAGCCGGACGGCCCCGCCCGCGATGCGGAGCGCCGCGCGCACGCCGCCCCACATCAGCTCGAAGATGCAGTCGGGTGAGTCGAAGGGCTCGGACGCGCGCATCGCGAGCATCGGCGCGATGCGTTCGGGCATGCGCCCGGCGATGGGCGTTGCGGTCATGGCGTGAGGGTACGGCTAACGCGCGGGGAGATCACCCCGCGCGGCGGCGTCGGGCCGGCTTCGCCGGCTCCTCCTCGGCTTCTGCCTCGGCTGCGCCTTCGCCGCGGTCGCGCCGCGCCTGCTCGATGCTCGCGCGCAGCGCCTCCATCAGGTCGGTGACCTTGCCGGCGGCCGGCGCCGGGCGCTTGATCTCCTGGCCCTCCGACTTCGCTTCGATCAGCTCGAGCAGCGCCTCGCGGTAGTTGTCGTGGTACTTCTCCGGCTCGAAGTCGCCCGTCAGCATCTCGACGAGCGACTTGGCCATCTTGAGCTCGCGCTCCCCCACCTTCTCGACCTCGGGCACTTCGAGGCTCTCGGTGCTGCGGATCTCGTCCGGGTAGAACATCGTCTCCAGCGCCAGCGTGTCCTCGTAGATCCGCAGCGTGCAGAGCTGCTCCTTCTGACGCAGCGTCACCTTCGCCAGCGCCACGAGCTTCGAGTCCTTCAACACCTCGCGCAGCAGCGCGAACGGCTTGCCGCCGACCTTCTCCGGCTCCAGGTAGTACGTCTTCTGGTAGTAGATCGGGTCGATCTGCTCGAGCGGCACGAAGTCCGTGATCTCGATCGTGTGCGTCGTGTCCACGGGCACCTTCTCGAAATCCTCCGGCTCCATCACGACGTACTGGTCCGGCGCGATCTCGTACCCGCGCACGACGTCGTTCCACTCGACGACTTCCTCGTCCGCCGGGCACCAGCGCTGCGTCTTGATCCGCTCGTGGTCCTTCTTGTGCAGCAGGTGAAACGCGACGTCCTTCTCTTCCGTCGCCGTGTAGAGCTTGATCGGGATGGATACCATCCCGAAGCTCACTGCGCCCTTCCAGATCGCTCGTGGCATCGTTCTTGCTCCCGGCGTCTGCCGTCCGCGGCGGATCTCCGCCCCCGGAAGCTTCCCGGACGGGCGCGGCGCGTGTCAATTCGGCGCTTCCCTCAGGATATATCAGTCCTATGGCAGCGACCGTTGACAAACCGATCGCTCGCCCTATGCCCCGCCGCCGCGCAGAATGAGCCGCACGACGCGAAAGGAGGCGCATGAAGGTCGGCGTCAAGATCGGTCCCGCGCTCGATGGCGCCCTGCGGACGCGCGCGGAGCGCGCCGAGGCCCTGGGCTTCGATTCGGTCTGGCTGAGCGAGCGCGTCGCCGTGCCGCTCGACAAGCCGCACCCCTACGCGCCGATGGCCGACCCCTGGGTCGCCCTCGCGCATGTCGCCGCCGTGACCAGCCGCGTCCGGCTCGGCACCAGCGTCAGCCAGATCGCCCTGCGTCCGCCCTGGCTCATGGCGCGCGAGCTGGCCACGCTCGACGACCTCTCCGGCGGACGCCTGATCGTCGGCGCCGGCGCCGGCTGGGTCGTCGAGGAGTTCGCCGCGGCCGGCGTGCCGTTCGATGACCGCGGCGGCCGGCTCAACGAGGCGATCCGCGCTATCCGCCACTGCTGGACCTCGCCGGAGACGGCGTTTCACGGCCGCTACTATGATCTCCCGCCCGCCGGGACGATCATGCCCCTCACGCCCGGCGGCCCGCCGATCTACGCCGGCGGCATCAACGACGCCGGCTTCCGGCGCGCGGCGCGCTACTGTGACGGCTTCATCGCGATCACGCGCACGCCGGAACAGCTCGCCGAGACGCGCGCGAAGGTCATGGCCGCGCGCGCCCGGTACAACCCCGACGCCCCGTTCCCATTCCTCGCGCAGGTCGCGCCGCCGGAAGGGGTCGATGCCGCCCGTGAGCTCGCCCGCACGCACAAGGCGCTCGGCGTCGACGCGATCATCGTCTCGATGCCGCTCGATGGCACGCCGCTGACGCTGCTCGAGCAGCCCGACGTCGCCCGCGCGCTGATCGAGGAGGCGGCGTGACGGGCACCCCGCACACGCTGCGCGACGGCGAGGTCGCCGCGCCGCGCGGACTGCCGGACGGCGTCGCCGGCGTCGATGGCGGCCTGACGCTGACCAAGTCCGTCGCCGTGCGCGACGGCCGCATGTGCCTGCGCGCGCGCGCGACCGGCGACCCGGCGGGCGCGCTCGAAGCCGTGCTCGCCGCGCGCGTCGTCGGCGTGACGGGCGCCCGGCCACCGGGGCTGCGTGGACCGCGCGCCGTCACCGTCCCCGAGATCGATGCCGGCGCGCGGGGCGTCCTGCTGCTCATGCCGGCGCTCGCGGCGCAGCCATTCGTGCTGGCGCTGCTCGGCACCGGCACGGCCTTCGCGCTCGTCCGCGACGGGACAGCGACGCACCTCGGCGGCACCGCCCTCGGCGGCGGCTCCTTTGCGGGCATCGCCCGCCGCATCGAGCCGTCGCTGTCATATGAAGAACTGGTCACGCGCGCCGAGCGCGGCGACCGGCGCAACGCCGACCTCATGATCGCCGATGCCTACGCCGGCGGCGTCGGGCGCATCGGCCCCGACCTCACCGCCGCGCACCTCGCCCGCGAGGGCGGCAGCCCGGACGACGTGCTCGCGGCCCTGCTCAATCTCCACGCCGAGAACATCGCCCAGATCGCGGCGTCGCGCGCGCTCGTCGCCGGCGCGCCGCGGCTCGTGCTCGCCGGCGGCTTCGTGCATGGAAACGGCGCGCTCGCGTCCGGCATCATCGAGATGGCGCAGCGCTTCCGCATCGAGACGTGCGTCGCGCCCGAGCCGGGCTTTGTGGGCGCAATCGGCGCGGCGGCGGTGGCCGCGGAGCAGATAGGAATGCAGGGAGGCAGCGAATGAACACCGGCGTCGTATTCCCGCAGACGGAGATCGGCAACGACCCCGCCGTGATCCGCGACTACGTGCAGGCCGCCGAGGCCCTCGGCTACGCGCACGTCCTCGTCTTCGACCACGTGCTCGGCGCGCAGCCGGAACGGTTCGAGGGTCGCTTCCGCCCGCCCTACACCCATGAGACGCCCTTCCACGAGCCGTTCGTGCTCTTCGGCTACCTGGCCGCGTTCTCGAAGCTCGAGCTGGTCACCGGCATCCTCATCCTCCCGCAGCGCCAGACCGCCCTCGTCGCCAAGCAGGCGGCCGAGGTCGACGTGCTCTCCGGCGGCCGCCTGCGCCTCGGCGTCGGCATCGGCTGGAACTTCGTCGAGTACGAGGCGCTCGGCCAGGACTTTCGCAACCGCGGCCGGCGCATCGAGGAGCAGGTCGCGCTCCTGCGCCGGCTCTGGACGCAGCCCGTGGTCGACTTCGAAGGCCGTTACCACAGCATCGCGAAAGCGGGCATCAACCCGATGCCCGTGCAGCGTCCGATCCCGATCTGGATGGGCGGCACCGCCGAACCCGTGCTCCGGCGCATCGGCCGCATCGGCGACGGCTGGTTCCCCCAGAGCCGCCCGAACCCGCAGACGAAGGAGACGATCGAGCGCCTGCGCGGCTACGCGCGCGACGCCGGCCGCCGGCCCGAGGACATCGGCATCGAGGGGCGCATCAGCTTGTTCAACACGCCGGAGCCCGAATGGGCGGAGGCGCTCGCCGGCTGGCGGGAGATGGGCGCGACGCACGTGAGCCTGAACACGATGTCCGTAGGCCTCGACCCCAGGGGGCACATCGATGCCATCCGACGCTTCATGGAGGACGCCGCACAACGAGGCTAGGCGACGAGGCCGTCCCCCGCCTCGTGTCGGCAATCGCTCGCCTCGAGTCGGGTCCGCGGGGCCTTCCCGGAGCGCCGGCAGCGCGCACACTCACCTGCGACCGGCGCTCAGCCCGCCGCCTCGACCTCGAACCGGAAGTCCTCGATCACCGGATTCGCGAGCAGCTTCCGGCACATCTCGCGCACCTGCTCTTCCGCAGCCGCGCGGTCCGCGGCGTCGATGCGGATCTCCATGTACTTGCCAGAGCGCACGGAGTCGACCGCGGAGAACCCGAGCGCGTGCAGGCCGCCCCGGATCGTCAGGCCCTCGGGGTCGTTTACGGTCGGCTTCAGCGTCACGTAGACGCGGGCGAGGAACATCGGCGGCAGGATTGACGACGCGCCGCACTCGGTCAAGCGACGATGGTACGATAGCCCCCGCAGGAGGTGGATCATGCATGTCGGACGGCAACTGCGGCGGGTGCACCGCGACGAACGAGGTCACGCCGCGCCGGCGCTCGGCGCCATTGTCGCTGCGGTCGGCGCGGTCCTGCTCGGCATCGGCGCCGCCAACGATACCGGCGCGCTCGCGGTGATCGGCGCCATCGTGCTCGCCCTCGGCCTGGTGCTGACGCTCGTCGTCGACCACATCACGGTCGACTACGACATCTTCCGCCGCCTCGAGTCGCTCGAGAAAAAGTAGCCGCGCCGCGGCGCCCGTCCCTCGCGGGCTGGCCCGCAGCCGGGCGCCCCGGCAGCGTGCTGCCTTCGCAACCGACTTCTGTGTCGAGCGCCGTCGTCGAGCTGGCTTTACTCGCCTCAGCCCTCAGCCGGGAACGGCTCCCCGGTGATCCGCTCGTACGCCTCGCGATAGCGATCCGCCGTGCCCTGCACGACGTCCGGCGGCAGGTCGGGAGCCGGTGGCTCCTGGTTCCAGCCGGACTGCTTCAGCCAGTCCCGCACGTACTGCTTATCGAAGCTCGGCTGCGCCTTCCCCGGCTGGTAGGTCGCCGCGTCCCAGAACCGGCTCGAGTCCGGCGTCAGGATCTCATCGATCACGATCAGCTCGTCGTCGTGCCAGCCGAACTCGAACTTCGTGTCGGCGATGATGATCCCCCGCTCGCGCGCGTACGCCGCCGCGAACTCATACAGCGCCAGCGAGCGCAGCTTCAGCACCTGTGCCGGCTCCGGCCCCACCTCCTGGATCAGGTCGGAGAGCGTCATCGGCTCGTCGTGGCCCTGCTCCGCCTTCGTGGTCGGCGTGAACATCGGCTCCGGCAACTGCTGGCTCTCCTGCAGCCCCTTCTCCATCCGCACGCCGTTCACCGTGCCGTACTGCCGGTACTCCTCCCATGCCGAGCCGGCGAGGTAGCCGCGCACGATGCACTCGACGTCGACCCGCTTCGCCTTGCGCACGATCGTCGAGCGGCCCAGCAGCTCCCGCGGCAGCTCGAACGGCAGCTCGTCCGCCGCCGTCCCGTCGGCGAGCCGCAGGAAGTGGTTCGGCACGACCTGCGACGTGCGCTCGAACCACCATGCCGACATGCGGCTGAGCACGCGCCCCTTGTCCGGGATGCCTGTCGGCAGCACCACGTCGAACGCCGAGATGCGGTCCGTCGCCACGATCAGGAGCCGGTCGCCGAGGTCGTATGTGTCGCGGACCTTGCCGCGGTAGGTGACGTCAGGCAGTGGGGAGTTGATCAGTACGGCGGTCGACATAACTCCTCGCTTTCTCGTCGTAGTACAAGAAGGTCTGTGCCGTCCCTGCAAACGGTAGCACGAGCGCCACGAGCGCGCCCGTCAGCACCGCATCGATGACGGGCGGCGCGAACGCGCCCACCGCGCCCATCCCCAGCGCCGCCCCCTCGATCAGCCCAACCACGACGAGGATCCCCAGCGTCCGCCACCAGCGCCCGCGGACCACCGTCGCGCTCGCGTCGAGCGCGCGCCAGTTGCGCCCGCCCTCGAGCATCACCCCCTGCGTCGCGAACACCCAGCGGACGGCGAGGTAGACCGGGAGCGCGAACGGGATCGCCACCAGCCACCAGTTGCGCGCGCCGTCGATCGTCGCGTCGCGGCGGATGAGCCACCACAGCGCGAGCCACGGCCAGGACAGCGCCGCCAGCGCCACCAGCGCCGCCGCGAGCAGCGCCGTCAGCAGCAGGTCCACGAAGCGCGCGAACGCGGCATCGAGCGCGCGCCCGAACGCCGGCGGCGTGCCGCCCGACAGGTCGTCCACCGCCGCCACGATCGCGCCCGTCGCGATCAGCCCGACGAGCGCGACGGGGACGTTGAGCAGCGCCGCCACGCCCTGCGCCGTCGCCTGGTCGTTGATCTGCCGCTGCGCGACGACGCTCAGCATCTGCAGCGGCGCCACGATCAGCGCGATCGAGAACAGCCGCACGAAGTTCGCCGAGTACACCCGGAACGTGAAGTCGATGATCTGGCTGAGGGTCTTCGGACCCCGCAGGTCGAGCTTCACGCGAGTCCGAGGCGCCGGAAGCTGTCGTCCACGAACCGCGTGTAGTAGCCGTAGTCGAAGATCGCGTCGAGCGCGCCCCCGTCCAGCCGCGCCGTCACGTCGGCGTCCGCCTCGAGCAGCGAGCGGAAGGGCACGCGCTCCTTCCACGCCCGCATCGACGCCGCCTGCACGATCTTGTACGCGTCCTGGCGCGACATCCCGGCATCGATCAGCGCCAGCAGCACGCGCTGCGAGAACACCAGCCCCTGCGTCAGCTCCAGGTTCTCGCGCATCCGCTCCGGGTACACCTGCAGTCCCTGCACGACGCCGGTGAACAGCGCCAGCATGTAGTCGAGCAGCGTGCACGCGTCCGGGAAGATGATGCGCTCCGTCGATGAGTGCGAGATGTCCCGCTCGTGCCACAGCGCCACGTTCTCGAGCGCTGTCACCGCGTGCCCGCGGATCACGCGCGCCAGCCCGCAGACGCGCTCGCACAGCTCCGGATTCCGCTTGTGCGGCATCGCGCTCGACCCCGTCTGCCCCTCGCTGAACGGCTCCTCCGCCTCCAGCACCTCCGTGCGTTGCAGGTGCCGGATCTCCGTCGCGAAGCGCTCCAGCGAAGCCGCGATCAGCGCCAGCGTCCCGATGAACTGCGCGTGCCGGTCGCGCGCCACGACCTGCGTGCTGATCGGCTCGACGGCGATGCCGAGCCGCGCGCACACCTTCTCCTCGACGTCGGGCGGCACCGTCGCGTGCGTCCCGACGGCGCCGCTGATCTTTCCGTACGACACCTGCGCCTTCGCGTCCGCGAGCCGCTGCTCGTCGCGGCGCACCTCCGAAGCCCACCCCGCGAGCTTCAGCCCGAACGTCGTCGGTTCCGCGTGCACGCCGTGCGACCGCCCGATCGTCAGCGTGTCCTTGAACTCGACCGCCCGCCGCTCGATCGCTTCCCGCAGCGCCGCCAGGTCTTCCTCCAGGATCGCCGCTGCGTCGCGCAGCTGCAGCGCCGTCGCCGTGTCCCACACGTCCTGCGACGTCAGCCCCAGGTGCACCCAGCGCCCTTCCGGCCCGAGCGAGTCCGATACTGAGCGAATGAACGCCGTCACGTCGTGGTGGGTCTCGGCCTGGTACTTGGCGACGTCGGCCAGGTTGTAGCGCGCGCGGCGCACCTTCGCGGCGTCGTCCGCCGGCACGCGCCCGGCTTCCGCCCATGCGTCGACCACGGCGATCTCGACGGCAAGCCAGCGGTCGAGCTTGCCCTCCTCCGTCCAGATCGCCGCCATCTGCGGCCGGGAATAGCGCTCGATCATCGGTGCTTGGCGGCCTCCGCGCATCCGATCTCGCGTCTGCGGCGTAAGTCTAGCGTGACCCGCGCCGCACGGGGTAGGAGCTTCCCGTCACGGGCGTTTCTTGTCCGGCCCCCGTTGCTCCGCCTATAATCGCCTCACTCCCCGATAGAAAGGACGCGCAGCGATGCCGACGTCGTATGCCTACTTCCAGAAGCGCATTGTCCCGCTGGAGGAGGCGAAGCTGCCGGTAATGACGCATGCGTTCCTCTACGGCACCGGCGTCTTCGAGGGCATTCGCGGCAACTGGAGCGACGAGCGCGGCGCCATCCTCCTCTTTCGCCCGCGCGAGCACTTCGAGCGCATCAAGCTCTCCGCGCGCGTCATGCACATCGACCTCCCCGCCTCGGTCGACGAGCTCACGCAGAACTGCGTCGAGGTCGTGGCCCGCTGCGGCTTTACCGAAGATGTCTACATCCGCCCGATCGCCTACAAGAGCGGCGAGGTGATCGGCCCGCGCCTCCACGACGTCGCCGATGACTACCTGCTCTTCGTCCTCCCGTTCGGCAACTACCTCGACCTCGAGAGCGGCATCCGCTGCATGACCTCCTCCTGGCGCCGCGTGCCCGACACGTCGATCCCGGCGCGTGCGAAGGTCACCGGCCTCTACGTCAACTCCGCGCTCGCCAAGACCGAGGCCATGCAGGCCGGCTTCGACGAGGCGATCATGCTCAACGACGACGGCCACGTCTCCGAGGGCTCGGGGGAGAACGTCGTCATCCTCCGCCACGGCCGCCTGATCACCCCCGAGCGCAGCGACAACGTGCTCGAAGGCATCACGCTCGCCTCCGTCATGGAGCTGGCGCGCAAGGAGCTCGGTCTCGAGGTCATCGAGCGCACGATCGACCGCACCGAGCTCTACGTCGCCGACGAGTGCTTCATGACCGGGACCGCGGCGCACCTCTCGCCCGTGATCGAGGTGGACAACCGCAAGGTCGGCGACGGCGGCATCGGCCCGGTGACGCGCAAGCTGCAGGCGCTCTTCTTCGACGCCATCCGCGGCCGCAACCCGGCCTACGCCGGCTGGGTCGTGCCCGTGCCGATCACCGGCGAGGAGGCTTCCGCGCCCGCCGCCGCGCGGCTCAACGCCTGAGATGGAGTTCCGCCCTCCCCGCACCACCGGCACGATCGTCGGCGGCGCGTTCGCCGCATGGTGCTTCGTCCTGGCGCTCGTGCTCGTCGTCCGCGGCGTCACGCTCGATGTCTCGCTCGGCGTCATCGCGCTCTACGTCGTGGCGTCGGTGTTCTTCTTCATGGGCCTCCTCTACGCCTACTGGACGTACAGCGTCGGCACGATGCGCTACACGATCGATCGCAACGCGCTCGCCATCACCTGGGGCGACATGCGGCAGCTCGTCCCGCTGCCGCAGATCGAGCGCCTCGTCCCCGGGCGCGAACTGCCGAACCCGCATATCGCCGGCGTCAGCTGGATGGGCCACCACGTCGGCCGCGCGGACGTCGAAGGCGGCATCGGCGACACGCTCTTCTACTCGACCCACCGCTCGCCGCGCGACCTGCTCTATATCGTCACGCCGTCGCAGTCGTACGCGATCAGCGTCGAGGACGAGGTCGCGTTCGCCGAGGCGGTGCAGGCCCAGCAGCGCCTCGGGTCGCTCGTCGCGGTGCCGCAGGCGCCCGAGCGCCTCTACCTGGCCGCGCAGCCCTTCTGGGACGACCGCACCGCGCAGGCGCTCGTGCTCGCCGCCTTCGCGACCTTCTTCGCGATGTTCGCCTACATCTACCGCCAGTACCCTGGCCTGCCCGACAGTATCGCCCTCTCCTTCCCCCAGCTCAGCGGCGTCACGCGCATCGGCGCCCGGAGCGAGCTGCTGAAGCTGCCGATGACCGGCATCGCCCTCCTGCTCGTGAACGTCGTCCTCGGCTTCGTCGCCCACTCCTGGGAGCGCATGGTCGGCTACGTCCTGCTCCTCGCGGCGATCGGCGCCGAAGGCATGCTCCTCGCCGCCGCCATCATCGCCCTCCGCTGAGACGAGCGGCGCGGCGTCCGACCCGCCGTCGCGCGACGACCGGCCTGCGCGCGCCGGCATCGGCCTCGCACCGCCTGATCCGCCCCGGCGCGTCGCCTCGTACACTTCCAGGGACATGACCGCCCGCTACGACGCGATCGTCATCGGCGCCGGCCCCGCCGGCAGCACCGCCGCGCGCGTGCTGGCCGCCGGCGGCGCCCGCGTGCTCGTGCTCGACCGCGCGCGCTTCCCGCGCGACAAGCCGTGCGGCGGCGGCGTCACCTTTCGCGCCGACCGCGAGGCTGGCGTCGACCTCGCGCCCGTCACGGAGCGCGAGGTCTACGGCGTCCGCGTCAGCGTCGACCTCGGGCGCCGGTTCGAGCGCACGTCGTCGTCGCTCCTCGCCCGCATGACGCAGCGCGCCCGGCTCGACCATTACCTGCTCGGTCAGGCAGCCGCTGCGGGGGCCGAGGTGCGCGACGGCTGCGCCGTCACGTCGATCGCGCTCGAGGGCCGCGGCGCGACGGTCGAAGCGGGCGGCGGCCGCTTTGAAGCCCCGGTGCTCGTCGGCGCCGACGGCGTGAACGGCCAGTCGGCGAAGGCCGCCGGACTCGCGCCCGCGTTCGAGCACGCCGTCGCGTTCGAGGCCAACTACCCCGCCGATGCGGCGCTCATGTCGCGCTGGGAGCGCTTCATTGCCCTCGACCTCGCCGGCATCCCCGGCGGCTACGGCTGGGTCTTCCCGAAGGGCGACCACCTCAACATCGGCGTCGGCGGCTGGAAGTCCACCGGCCCGACGCTGCGCGCGCGGCTCGCGCGCTACTGCGCCTACTACGGCTTCGAGGAGTCACGCCTCACGGACCATCGCGGGTACCAGCTCCCGCTGCGCCGCGACGGCCAGCCCGTCGTGCGGGGCCCGCTGATGCTCACCGGCGACGCCGCCGCGCTCGTCGATCCGCTCTCCGGCGAGGGCATCTGGGCGGCGTTCGTCAGCGGTCGCCTCGCGGCGGCGGAAGGGCTGCGCTATCTCGCCGAGCAGGCGCCGGACCTGGGCGGCTATCAGCGCGCCCTCGATGCCGCGATGGCGGAGGAGATCCTCGCGTCGCGCCGGCTGCACGCGGTGCTGCAGCGCCTGCCGTCGTTCAGCGTGCTGATGCTGAAGTACAACAACGCCTTCTGGCGCTACATGACCGAGATCATCCGCGGCGACATCACCTACCCCGACCTGCCGCGCAAGCTCGGCCCGCTGCGGCGCCTGCTCGAAGCCTGGGGCGACCACGAGATCCGCCGCCACGCCCGCGATCTCGCGGTTGCCGGCCGCGCTCCCGCCTGACGCGCGCTCGCCTCACGCCGGCATGGCCGCAGACGATTGACCCCCGGTCCGCGCAGCGCGTAGGCTCGCCTTCTCATGGAGGTGCCCGCATGACCGAGACGATGACCTCTCCTGCGCTGGACAAGGCCGCGATCCGCGCCGGCCTGGAGCGCACGCGCGCCGCCTACCGCGAGCTCGTCGCCGCGATCGACGACGACCGCTGGCGCACGCCCAGCGGTAATCCGGCGTTCACCTGCGGCGAGCTCGCATGGCACCTCGCCTCCGGGGTCGCCTTCAGCGCCGGCATCATCGAAGCGGCCCGGCGCGGCAAGCAGGCGAGCGTCCCGCGTTTTCTGATGCCGCTCGGCTACCGGATCAACGAGATGCGCATCCGCCGCGGCGCCCGCAACGCGACGCGCGAATCCGTGCTCGCCGACTACGACCGGCATTGTGCGCGCCTGCTCCGCCTGCTCGATGAGGTGAGCGACGCCGAGCTGGCGATCGTCAAGACCAACTACGCCGTCACGCAGTCCGTGCGTGAGATGTTCGCCGGTCCCGTCGAGCATCTCGCCGAGCACGGGGCGCAGATGCGCGCGACACCGTAGCGCCCTCGCCCGCCTAGCGCGTCCCGTTCGGCGAGACGCGCGGACATTCCTTGCGCGGCGTCGGCGTCGGCTGCGGCGTCTCGTCGCGCGCCGGCGTCGCCGTCGAGGCCGGCAGTGCCCCGCAGCGCAGGTGCCGCGTGTCGACGAGGATGCCGTCGACCGTCGGCGTCGTCGGAAACTCGTCGAGCCCGCGGTCCGCCGGCCCCTCGAGCAGCGCGCCGTCGCGGCCGAACCGCGCGCCGCTGCACGGGTCGATGAACAGCCCCGGACCGAAGCGCCGCCCGCCGCGGTCAAGCGTCGCGCCGCTGTCCCACACCACCCGGCAGCCGCGCATCTGGCCGAAGTAACCCGGCGGATACACGTAGAGGGCCCGCAGCTTCCCCGCCTCGACGGACGCGTAGAAGTCGTCGACCGGGAACAGCACCGGGTCGCCCGAGGACGCGTTCGTCATCCGCGTCTGCACCAGCCGCCCGACGGGCGCATCGTCCCGTCGCACGTTTGCCATCAGCGCCGCAATCCCGAGCGCCAGCGCGCCGAGCGATAGCAGCAGCGCGGCCACCACGCCGGTGCGCGTGCCGATCATCCGGCACACCGGTCATCGGACGGCCCCGGTCGCGGGATCGCGAGCATCGCGCGCAGTATAGGCGTCAACCTTTTTCGGCGCCCGCCGGAACTTTTCTCGCGCAGCACGCGTCTTATCCCCGAGGAAGGGAGGACGGGATGAGACTGCATCGCTGGGCTGCGCTCGCAGCCGTGCCCGCGCTGGCCCTCGCCGTCGTCGGCTCCGTGGCGCTCGCCGAGCGCGGCGGCGGGACCGACGCGACGAGCGAGGCCATCTGCATCGATATCTGCGCGACGCCCTCGCTCGAGCCGGAGCTGACCTGCGAGGAGGCCCACGCCTGCGCCGACGCGGCCTGCCCGCCGGAGGCCGACTGCATCGCCCCCTGTGACGCGCCGGACGTCGTCTGCGCATCGCCGGACGTCGTTGCGACGCCGTGCGCCGCGATCGGCATCGACGCGTGCTATCCCGACGCCCGCCCCGCCGGCCCGTATGCGTGCGAGCGGCCGCCGGACGGCGCGCCCGTGCGGTGCCTCCCGCCGGAATGCATCGAGCCCGCGCCGATGCCGGTGACGGTCGTGCCGCCGCCGGCCGTCCCGGGCGGCGGAGGGTCTGCGCCGGGCGCCGCACCAGGGCGCGACGGCGCCTCCGGGCAAACCGAGCCGTACTGTGAGCTTCCGCCGTGCGTGGCAGATGACGTCTGCGCCTGCCCGATGCTCGCACCGCAGGACCCGGCGATTGCGCTGGTGCATCCGACGCCGAAGTGCCCGCCGCCATGCGGCATCGTCGAGCCACCGCCTGTGCCATCTGATGCAACGCCAGCCGCGGGCATCGAGGTTCAGCCGGTGCATGCTTGCCCGGGCATCCCCGTGCCGCCGCCGTGTGGGCCCTCGGCCCCCGCGCCGGACGGCTCGAGCGAGCCCGTCCCGTGCCCGACGTCAGTCCCGTGCACCGTCCCCGAGCTGAACCCGGGTGCAGATCCGGGTGACGCCAGGCAGCCCATGCCGTCGACCATCGTGTGCCAGCCGACGCCCTGCGCGCCGCCGGTCCCCGCGCCCGACGCGCCCGCGACGGGTGTCCCGTGCCCGCTCCTCCCGCCGGAGGCCCCGCCGCTCCCGCCGGACTGCGCGATCTCGACCGACGGTTCCGTGAGCTGCCCCTCGTCGGTGGCCACGGCCGGCCGCGGCGAATCGTCGCCCGGCATGCCCGCTCCCTGAGCGCGCCGCGCATGACGCAACGGCGCCCGGGAGGAACTTCCCGGGCGTCTCGCCGTTTCCGACCATGGCGCTCCGGCGCCGGCGCCCACCCCGCCGCCCGGCTACCCCGTCGACGGCAGGTCCCGCAATTCGTACGGCGGAGTGAAGTCGCCGTCCGCGACGCTCCCGGCGACCTGTGTCGCCTCGATCGTCGTCGTCTCTGCGCCGCTTGTCGTCTTGTCGTAGAGCGGCACGCCGTCGCCGCTGAAGCACGTCTCGCTCACGTCGCCCGTACGGTTGTCCGTGTAGGCGTAGCACGTCGTGTCCTGTCCCAGGATCTGCCGGCTGCTCTTGCCCGTGACGTTCACGTCCGCGCTCGAAAGGTTCTTGAACGAGTCCGCCAGGTCCTGGATCCCGCCCGCGCCTGCCGTAGGATCGTTGCGGAAGCACACCCCCTGGTCGTCTGGCACCCCGAGCAACGCCCCCAGGTCTCCCGCGTTCTGCAGGCAGAACGCGGATACGTCCGCTGTATCGATGAGCACGAGCTGCACCGGCTGCCCGTCCTGCGTCGCGTTGATGTCGAACCGGAAGCGGTCGTTCCCGCTCTTGTAGAGCGTCATCGCGCCGTCGAACGGGTTATCGCCGCCGCTGCTGCTCAGGCGGTAGTCGGCTTTGAAGATGCTGCGCTCGAACCGGGACGCCACGGCGTCCAGTTCGTCGGCGCTCGCCACGTCGCCGCCGCCGCCCGCGCTCTCCGGCGCCGAGGTCTTGCCCGCCGGCGCCGTGCGTGCCGCACCGCCAGCTTGCGCCGTCGCGGTCGTATCGCTGCTGCTCTTGCCGCCCTTGCATCCCGCGATCGCCAGCGCCAGCGCCGCGATCAGCGCGAGGGCGGCGGACGTCCGCACCACCCGCCGCATGTCCCGCCCCGCTCTCGTGATCAGTCCGACCGAGTATAGCGGGCGAAGTCGCGGGCGAGTTGCGAAACCGTTGCGCCGCCGCTCCCATGACTCCCACGCTCGCCCGGCGACGAGCGGACAGCTACGCCGCCTGAAGCTGCGCGATCATCGACTTCAGGGTCGCCTCGTCCTCCGGCGACCGCACGGGGATCGAGAACGCCGCGCGCGTCGTGATGCCGCCGTAGTGCTTCAACACTTTCGGCACCAGCTCGTCGTACGTCGCGATCGTGCAGAACTCCTCGAGCATGTCGTCCGTGATTAGCTCGGACATCGCTGCCCACTCGCCCCGACGCGACATCTCGAACAGCCGCTCGAACACGTCGTGCCAGCCGTGCACGTCCATCACCGGAGCGTACGACGGCGTCGAGGCGTAGAACGCGATCTGCCGGCGCACCGGCTCCGCCGCCTTCGTCAGGTCGGACTGCGTCCGGCCGGTGATCAGGAACCCGAGCCCCGCGATGTCGACGTCCTTCACCGAGCGCCCGGCCTTCTTCGCGCCTTCTTCGACCGCCGGCATCAGCACCTCCTTCAGGTACTTCGGCGTGTTGAAGCCGTGCAGCCGCAGCCCGTCGCACAGCTCGCCCGCCAGCCGGGCGTTATACGGATTCACCGCCGAGATGTAGATCGGGATGTACGGATGCTCGATCGGCCCCGGGTTGAAGAACGGCGACATCAGCGTGAACTCGTAGTGCTTGCCCCGGTATGCCGGCTTCGTGCCGTTCTGCCAGCAGTCCCAGATCGCGCGGATCATCTGGATGTACTCGCGCAGGCGCGGGCCCGGCGGCGAGTCCCACGGCGTGCCGTAGCGCCGCACGTTGTGGCCCTTCACCTGGGTCCCCAGTCCCAGCAGGAAGCGCCCGTTCGTGAACTTCTGCAGGTCCCACGCCATCTGCGCGGTCACCATGGGGCTGCGCGGAAAGGCGATCGCCACCGCCGTCCCCAGCGTCACCTTCGACGTGTGCTCGCCTGCGATCAGCAGCGGCAGGAACGGGTCGTGCCCCGTCTCGGGCGTCAGCAGCCCGTCGTAGCCGAGCGCCTCCGCGGCCTTCGCGTCCTCCGCCGTCCGCGACAGGTCGATGCTCGCCATCGTCTCGATCTTCATCGTGCCTCCTTGTCCCGCCTCAGCGGCGGAGCACAACATAGCCGCCGCGCCCGGTACGAGGAAGCCATGCGACTCGGGGCAAACGGAGATCCCCGCCGACTACTCAGCGGTGACCGGTGACGGCGACCGGCGGCGAGCCACCATCACATGTACTGCCCGCCGTTCGGGTTGAATTGCTGCCCCGTGATCCAGTCGCCCTCGGTGACCAGGAAGCGCACGAACGCCGCGACCTCCTCCGGCCGTCCGAAGCGCCCGATCGGGATCTGCTTCAGCAGGTTCGCCTTCACCTCGTCGCTCAGCGCGATCACCATGTCCGTCTCGACGAAGCCGGGGCACATCGCGTTCACGGTGATGTTGTTGCGCGCCAGCTCCTTCGCCGCCGACTTCGCGAAGGCGATCAGCCCCGCTTTCGCCGCCGCGTAGTTCGCCTGCCCCACGTTCCCCATCTGGCCGATGATGCTCGACATGACGATGATCCGCCCGTAGTTGCGCTCCACCATGTGCGGGATCGCCGCCGACGTGCAGTAGAACGCGCTGTTCAGGTCGGTGTTGATGACCTCGTTCCACTCCTCGACGCTCAGGCGCTTCAGCGTCCGGTCGCGGTTCACCCCGGCGTTGTTCACCAGGATGTCGATCTGCCCGTACGTCTCGATCGTCTTGTCGATCAGCGCCTTGCAGTCGTCAGGGTGCCCGACGCCGGCGCGCACCGCGATGGCGCGCCCGCCCTGCGAGACGATCTCGCCGACCAGCTCCTCCGCCGGCTCCTGGCTCTGGAAGTAGTTGACGACGACCGCCGCGCCCTCGCGCGCCAACTCCTCCGCGCACGCCCGGCCGATGCCGCGCGATGCCCCCGTGACGACGGCCACCCGGCCCTCGAGACGTTTCTCTCCCATCTGTCCTCCGCAGTGCGAACCGGTGTACCCCGCCGATCGGCGGAGACTGTAACCGATGCGCCGCGGTCGGACTAGCAAGAAGGCGCGCTGAGACCTCGCGGACGCGGGCGCAGGGGACGCGGCCGAAGGCCCGTCCCCCGCGAATCCGGCTCGTCATCGGTCGATCAGCTACAGCGGCTTCAGTCGCAGCGCCGACCACGTCTCGTCCACGGCGACCCCCGCGACCGGCCGCATCCCCTCCGCCTCCGCCTCCCCGCGGATGACGTCGCGCGTGAGGTCCGTCGGCGCGTGCGCCGATTGCTTCGGCCAGCACACCCAGAGCACGCCGTCCGGCTTCAGCGCCTTGCGCGCCGCCGCCAGCCGCTCGTGGAACGCCGCCCGCGTGGTTACGAAGAGCTGCACGACGTCGTACGTGCCGGTCGATCGATGCGCCACCTGCACCGATGCAGGGGCATCGGCGGCGAGCGTCGCCGCGTAGCCCTGCGGCGCACCGAGGACCAGCACGCGTTGGCCTTCGCGGACCTGCAGCTTCTTCGCGAGCGCGCCCACGGCGGCGATTATACGCCCGCCTGCCCGAAGGCCCGCCCGGCAGGACGCGCGGTCAGGCGCTCGACGCCGGCATCGCGGCCATCCGCCGCTCCATCTCCTGCGGGCTCACGTCTTCGATGTGCGTCCCGAGCGACCACTCGTGCCCGAACGGGTCGCGCACCATCCCCATCCGGTCGCCGTAGAACTTGTTCTCGAGCGGCTGCACCTCGGTCGCGCCGGCGTCCAGCGCGCGCTTCCACATCGCGTCGACGTCCTCGGTGTAGATCAGCAGCGAGGACGTGACGCCCTTGCGTGCGTCGGCGGCCGTCGCCGGCGCGTCCGCGAGCATGACCACCGAGTCGCCGATCTGGATCTCCGCGTGCCCGACCGTGCCGTCCGGGCCCGCCATCCGCATGCGCTCGCGCGCGCCGAACGCCCGCTTGTAGAAGTCGATCGCCTGCGCCGCGCCCTTGATGTACAGGTACGGGGTCACGCTGTGGTATCCGTCCGGTATCGGCTTTACGTTCGCCATCGGAGGGCTCCTTTCCTGCTCGGCGATGTGCGGCGAGCGCCGCAACCGCCATTCTCCTCTCCCGCGTCGGAGCCGCTCAATCCCCTGTCTGACATAGGGCGTCAGGAGTGATCGCTGGCCGCGGCCGCTGTCCGCGATCTCGGACGCGACTCGGCACTGGGTGCTCCCCGCCATGCTGGCCGGCATCCTGAGCGAAGGGAGCGATCTCGCGCGTCGCCCTGGAAGAACGTCCGGAGTGCCCGACGGACCTGCGTTAGACGACCGTGGGCGGGCGGTACTCGCCCCACACCTGGCGCAGTTCGCCGCAGATCTCGCCCAGGGTCGCATATGCCCGCACCGCCTCGAGGATCGGCGGCATCAGGTTCTCGTCGCCGCGCGCGGCGTCGGACAGCCGCCGCAGCGCCGCCTGCGCCTGCGCGCCGTCGCGCTCCGCCCGCACCCGCCGCAGCCGCGCGATCTGCGCCCGCGCCCGCTCGGCGTCCACTCGGAAGATCGTCGGCTCCGGTTCCTCCTCGCTCTTGAACCGGTTGACGCCGACGACGACGCGCGCGCCGGACTCGATCTCCCGCTGCTGGCGCACCGCCGCCTCCTGGATCTCCGCCTGGACGTACCCGGCCTCGATCGCCGCCACGGCCCCGCCCATGTCCTCGACCCGCTCGATGTACTCCTGCGCCCTGCGCTCGATCTCGTCGGTCAGCGTCTCCACGTAGTACGATCCGCCGAGCGGGTCGACGGTGTCCGTGACGCCCGTCTCGTGCGCGATGATCTGCTGCGTGCGCACGGCGATGCGCTGCGCCTCCTCGGTCGGGATCGCCAGCGCCTCGTCGTAGCAGGAGAGCGCCATCGACTGCACCCCGCCCAGCACCGACGCCATCGCCTGCACCGCCGCGCGGACGATGTTGTTCTCAGGCTGCTGCGCGGTCAGCGTGGCGCCGCCGGTCTGGATGTGCGTGCGCAGCTTCCACGAGTTCGGGTTCTGCGCGCCGAAGCGCTCCCGCAGCAGCTTCGCCCACATCCGGCGCAGCGCCCGGTACTTCGCCACTTCCTCGAAGAAGTTGTTGTGCGTGTTGAAGATCCACGAGATGCGCGGCGCCACCTCGTCGACGTCCACCCCCGACCGCTGGCACGCCTCCAGGTACGCGATCGCGTTCGCGAACGCGAAGCCGATCTCCTGCGCCGCCGTCGAGCCGGCATCGCGGATGTGGTAGCCGCTCACGCTGATCGAGTTGAACTTCGGCGCGTAGCGCGCGCAGTAGGTGATCAGGTCCGCGGCGAAGCGCAGCGACGGCCGCGGCGGGTAGATGTACGTCCCCCGCGCCACGTACTCCTTGAGCACGTCGTTCTGCGCCGTCCCCATGATGTCGCCCGAAGGCACGCCCTGCTTCTCGGCGACCGCCATGTACATCGCGACCAGCACCGGCGCCGGCGCGTTGATCGTCATCGAGGTCGAGACACGGTCGAGCGGGATGCCCGAGAACATGTCCTCCATATCCGCCAGCGAGTCGATCGCGACGCCGACCTGCCCGATCTCCGCCTCGGCGTTCGGGTCGTCGGAGTCCATGCCGATCTGCGTCGGCAGGTCGAATGCCACCGAGAGCCCCGTCTGGCCCTGCGAGAGGAGGAACTTGAAGCGCTCGTTGGATTCGGTCGCGGTGCCGAAGCCCGCGTACTGGCGGATGCTCCAGAGCCGGCCGCGGTACATCGTCGGCTGCACGCCGCGCGTGTACGGGTACTCGCCCGGCTCGCCGATGTCCGCGTCGTAATTGTCGTCGGCCGTGTCGAGCGGGGTGTAGAGGCGGCGCGTCTCGGTGGACGTCGTCGCGAACTCCGGCTGGCGCTCGCCCCCGCGCTCCAGCGCTCTCCTCAGCGTCGTCTGCTCCCAGCGCCGCAGTTCGGCCGCCAGGTCCCCGCCGCCGTTCGTATGGCCGTTGTCGCTCATGCGCGCATGGTACCCCGGACGGCGCCCGCGCGCATCGCCCGCCGTCGTCAAGCACCCCCGGCGGTCCCGGGCGCGGCGGCGACGAAATGCGCGCTGCTAGACCGCGATGATCCCGTAGCTGAAGAAGAGCGGCTCGAGGAGGGACAGCCGGTAGCGCTCGATCGCCTGCTGCCGCTCCGCACGCTCGACCTTCTCCCGTGCCGCCGCCGCCCGGTCCTTCTGCGCCGCGCCCCGGCGGTTGCGGTCGTCGAACCCCCGCGCCGCCAGGCCGTTCACTGCCAGTGTGTACAGCGTGTCCATGACCTCACCCCTTTCGCGCCCTGATTGTCGCGTGCAAGGGCGCGCGCCGAATCGCACCACGGGCGGGTTTTCTCGGGCGTCATTGGACGGCCGCAGCCTCCGCCGGAGGGCGGAGCGGCGCTACGGGCGCGGTGTGCGGATCAGGCCTTCCTGCACCACCGAGGCCACGCGCGTGCCGTCGCGGCGGTACATCTGCCCGAAGATCAGCGCCCGCGCGTTGTGCGCCACCGGGCTCTCGCTCGTGTAGAGGAGCCAGTCGTCGAACGCCGGCGGACGGTGGAACCAGATCGCATGGTCGAGGCTCGCCGAGGCCCAGCCCCCGCGCCGCCCGCCGTGGGGGATGCGGGCGGTGGCGATGACGCCGCGGTCGCTCGCGTAGGTGAGTAGCGCCGCATGGATCGAAGGGTCCTCCGGCATCGTGCCGCGCACGCGCATCCACACGCGACGCCGGGGCATGTCGTCCACCGGGGCCGCGCCCGCGAGGTCGACGGAGCGCATCTCCACCGGGCTCTCGCGCTCCCAGCGCTGCATCATCTCCGCGTCCTCGCGGCGGTCCGGGCGGGCGAACTCCCACGGCGGCAGCCCCTCCGGCCCCGGCAGCTCGGGCGCCGGCGCCTGGTGCGAGATCCCCTCCTCGGGCTTCGTGAAGCTGCTCGAGAGGCTGAAGATCGCCTCGCCGGACTGATACGCGACCACATCCCGGCTCGTGAACGTCCGGCCGTCGCGGATTCGGTAGACGACATAACGAATGGGCACATCGTAGCGGCCGGGCCGCAGGAAGTACGCGTGCAACGAGTGGATCGACCCTTCCTCGACCGTGCGGTACGCCGCGATCACGGACTGCGCGGCGACCAGCCCGCCGAACAGGCGGTGCTGCCCTTCGCCTGGGTCGCCGAGGAACAGGTCGCGGTCCAGCCGTTCGAGGTCGAGCAGGCGGAGCAGGCGCTGCAGGGGGCTGCGGGCGGGCATCGATCCGAGTGTAGGCGCTCCATGCAGTGAGCGCGAGGCGGCAGCGGTCGTAGCTCCGGCCGCACGCGATCGCCAAGCGACATGCGTCACTGATCAATTAGTCACACGTGTGACAAATTGATCACTCGCCCACGCTAGCGGTCGCGCTCGCCGCCGTCACCGAGCGCCGCCTGCGCCGCCGCGAGCCGCGCGATCGGCACGCGGAACGGAGAGCAGCTCACGTAGTCCAGCCCGATGCGGTGGAAGAACTCCACGGACTTCGGCTCGCCGCCGTGCTCGCCGCAGATGCCGAGCTTGAGGCTCGCCCGCGTCTGCCGTCCGCCGGCGATCGCCTGCTTGATGATCGAGCCGACCCCGGCCTGGTCGATCGTCTCGAACGGGTTCTCCTTGAGGATGCCCATGTCGATGTACTTCGCGAGGAACTTGCCCTCGGCGTCGTCGCGGCTCACGCCGAGGGTCGTCTGCGTGAGGTCGTTCGTGCCGAAGGAGAAGAACTCCGCCGTCTCCGCGATCTGCGCGGCCGTGAGCGCGGCGCGCGGCAGTTCGATCATCGTGCCGAACTGGTAGGGGATCTGCTTGCCCGCGGATTCCATCTCGCGCCGCGCCGTCGCCTCGAGCAGCGAGCGCAGGTGCCTCAGCTCCGTCTCGAACCCGACGAGCGGGATCATGATCTCCGGCATCACGTCGATGCCCTCGCCGGCGAGCTTGATCGCCGCGCGGAAGATCGCCTTCACCTGCATCTCGTTGATCTCGGGGTAGAGGATGCCGAGCCGGCAGCCGCGCAGCCCGAGCATCGGGTTCTGCTCGCGCACGGCGTTGACGTTCGCCAGCAGCGCCTCCCGCTCCTTCAGCTCCGGCGAGCCCGGGGACTCGATGCGCAGCCGCGTCACTTCCTCGAGCAGCGCATCGTGGTCGGGCAGGAACTCGTGCATCGGCGGGTCGATCAGCCGGATCGTCACGGGCTTGCCCGCCATCACGCGGAAGATCTGCTCGAAGTCGCCCTGCTGCATCGGCAGGATCCGCTCGAGCGCCCCGAGGTAGCGCCCCATCGGGCCCTCCATGCGGCCGAGGACGTCGTGCAGGCGCTCCTCGGTGCGCGCCTTCTTCTCGCCCGACGCCGACTCCAGCTCGGCGCGCAGCGCGTCCGCCTCGGTCTCCAGGTTCTTCGCGTCCGCCGCCGCGAGGATCATCTCGCGCACGACCGGCAGCCGCTCCTTCGCGAGGAACATGTGCTCGGTGCGGCAGAGCCCGATCCCCTCGGCGCCGAACTCGACGGCCTTCGCGGCGTCGTTCGGCGTGTCGGCGTTCGCGCGCACCTTGAGGCGGCGCGCCTCGTCCGCCCATCGCAGGAAATCGCTCAGCTCCGGGAACAACTCGGCCTCGGCGGCGGGGATGATGCCGAGCAGCACGGAGCCGCTCGAGCCATCGATCGTCAGCGTCTGCCCTTCGGCGATGGTGACGCCGGCGACCGTGAACGCGCGCTGATCCTCGTCCACGGCGATCGCTTCGCAGCCGCTCACGCACGGCTTGCCGAAGCCGCGCGCGACGAGCGCCGCGTGGCTGCTCATGCCGCCGCGCTCCGTGAGGATGCCTTGCGCCGCCTGCATGCCGTGGATGTCGTCCGGCGACGTCTCCGCGCGGACGAGGATGATGTCCTCGTTGCCGCGGCCGAGGCCGCGCGCCGCGGCGGTGTCCGGGTCGAAGACCGCGACGCCGACCGCCGCACCGGGCGACGCCGGCAGCCCGTGCGCGATGTCGATGAAGCGCGCGCGGCCGAGCAGCGCCTCGCGCTCCGCGGCCGGCATCTCCTTCCATGTCACGGCACCCATCGTCCGCACCTGGTCGCCGTCGACGTAGACGACCGCGGGCTTGTCCGCGAGCACTGCGCCGACGTCCTTCGCGACCTCGGCGAGCGGCACGGTCTTCACGCGGGGGTCGACGTGCGGGTGCAGCAGGTCATCGAGCCGCTGCGGCTGCACGCGCTGCAGCGCCTCCCGCTTGTCGATCAGCCCTTCGCGCACCATGTCGACGGCGATCTTGACGGCCGCGCGCGAGGTGCGCTTGCCGACGCGGCACTGCAGGAAGTACAGGCGCCCCTTCTCGAACGTGAACTCGATGTCCATCGCGTCGTGGTAGTGCTGCTCGAGCTTGCGGCTGATCTCGACGAACTGGTCATAGAGCTGCGGGAAGTCCTTCTTCAGCCCGGCGAGCGGCGTCGGGGTACGGATCCCGGCGACGACGTCCTCGCCCTGCGCGTTGACCAGGTACTCGCCCCACATCTCGTTCTCGCCGGAGCCTGGGTCGCGCGTGAAGGCGACGCCGGTGCCGGAGTCGTTGCCCATGTTCCCGAACACCATCGTCTGCACGTTCACCGCGGTGCCGAGGTCGTGGGGGATCTTCTCGATCTCGCGGTAGCGGATCGCCCGTTCGTTGTTCCAGGAATCGAAGACGGCTCGGATCGCCAGCTCGAGCTGGTCCATCGGCTCGTCGGGGAAGTCACGGCCGGTCTGCTTGCGGACGTGCTCCTTGAAGTCGCGCACGACGCCGCGCAGGACGTCCGGCGCGAGCTGCCAGTCCTCCCCGACGCCGGCCTGTCGCTTCGCCTCGTCGAACATGCGGTCAAAGGCGCGACGCTCGAGGCGCAGGACGATGTCCGAGAACATCATGATGAAGCGACGGTACGCGTCGAGGGCGAAACGCTCGTCCCCCGTCGCCTCGACGAGGCCCTGCAGCGTCCGCTCGTTGAGCCCGAGGTTGAGCACGGTGTCCATCATTCCCGGCATGGAGAACTTGGCGCCCGAGCGGACGGAGACGAGGAGCGGCGTTTTCGGGTCGCCCAGGCGCTTGCCGGCCGCCTCCTCGACCTTCGCGAGGGCGGCCTGCACCTCGTCCATCATGCCGTCGGGGAACTTGCCGCCGGACGCGCTGTAGGCGTTGCACGCTTCGGTCGTGATGGTGAAGCCGGGCGGCACGGGCAGGCCGAGGTTCGTCATCTCGGCGAGGTTCGCGCCCTTGCCGCCGAGCAGGTCCTTCTGGTCCTTGTGGCCCTCGTGGAACAGGTAGACGTACTTGTTCATCTCACCTCATCCGTGCTGATCGGGTAGGGATCCGACAGGAGACGTGCCACTCCTCGGTTCGGTCCTGGCTTGCGATCCCCGGCTTTTCGGGTCGCCAGGACGCTGCGCGCGCTGGGCGGGCTGCTGCCCCGGGCGCTGCCGCCTGCGACCGTAGGGAGAGCCCGGCCCTTCGTGCTGAAGTTAGCATCGGGCCCCCACCGACGTCCGGCCGCTCACCGTCAGGCTACTCGCCGGCCGGCCGGAGATGCCCCCGGGCGTGACGCGAGCCGAGGCGATGTCGACGCGGTACCTCGCCGCGCCGCGGCGCCTTTCCGCATCGGCAACGGCCATGGGTACTGGCACATAGTCCACAGGGTGGAGGCGCCTTTCGGGAACGCTCCGCGGCGCAGGCCGCCACGAGGCTCCAAATTATAGCGATGGCGGCAACCGGGACGGTGCAGACACCCATAAACCGGCTCGCGTCGCGACCGATCTTCATCTTAGGCCGGTGGGGGCCGGCCGCGGGTCATGCGGGGAAGGGCACATTGCTCTCGAAACTGAACGCGCTTGCGCGCATTGCGGACAGTCGGGAGCCGGAGACCGCCGACATCGAGGCGAGCTGCCGGATCATCGCCGAACTGCTGGGCGCCGAGGACGCGTACGTGCTGCGCGCGGGCGACCCGCACTTCGTGCGGCTGGGCTGCCCGTGCGACCCAGAGGCGTACGAGATCAAGCAGAAGGGCTACTGGATCGCCTGGCGTGAGCTGGCGAGCCATCCGGAACTCACGGTGGCGTCGTTCACGGCGAAGGACCGCATCGTCTCCGGCGGCGGGGCGATGACGCCGGGGCGCCCGGCGACGCATGCGCTGACCGTGTTGCCGGGCGACGAGAGCAACTCCGAGCTGCTGATCGTGCGGGGGCCGTGGCCGGCGGGGCCGACGGCGGAGCAAGTCGAGCTGCTGGGGCTGGTGCGGCCGCTGCTCGGGCACCTGGTGAGCAACCTGCTCGACGCAGAGCGGCGGACGCGGCAGCGGCAGCAGCTGGAGGCGCTGGCGGACGTGGCGCGGACGTTCAGCGAGGCGCGCGACGCGGACAGCGTCGTCGGCCGGCTGGCGACGGCGCTGGCGAAGGCATCGGGATTCGACTGGGTGGTGCTCGCGACGTTCGACGCGGCATGCGAGCGGGTGGCGGAGCGCGCGATGAACATGGCGCGCTACTCGTCGACCGATACGGCAACGCGCTACCTGCGCAGCCGCGAGGGACGGGACCAGGGCGAGATCCAGCTCGCGATCGCGCTGGCGCGACAGGACGCGGTGATCCGCGTGGCGGACGCCTACGACCCGGACCTGGCGCAGAAGCCGGAAGTCGCGCTGATCCGCGAGGAACTGCCGTACCTGCAGAAATACTGGGAGCGCGCGCACGTCCTGTCGCTCGCGATCCTGCCGATCGTGTTTCAGAACCGGGCGGTGGGGTCGGTGTCGTTCTCGTCCTCGACGCGGCGGGCGCTGGACGACGACGAGGTGAACTTCCTGAAGGCGCTGGCGTCGCAGGCGGCGACGGCGATCCATGGGCTGCGGCTGTACCGCGACCTGGAGCAGTCGCGCGAGGACCTGCGGCGGAGCGAAGAGCGCTTCCGGTCGCTGGTGCAGAACGGGTCGGACCTGATCACGATCATCGACGCGGAGGGGACGCTGCAGTACACGAGCCCGGCGGTCGAGCGGATCCTGGGCTACGCACCGGATGACTGGCTGGGGACGAACATCCTGACGCTGCTGCACCCGGACGACGCGCCGCGCGCGGCGCAGTCGCTGGCGGCGGTGATCGACCAGCCGGGGGAGCATCCGCCGACGACAGTGCGGGTGCGACACCGCGACGGGACGTGGCGATACGTCGAGACGACGGCCAACAACCTGCTCCACGAGCCGGCGGTCGGCGGCATCGTGCACAACTCGCACGACGTCACGGAGCGCTGGCTGGCGGCGGAGGCGATGCGCCAGAGCGAAGAGCGGTTCCGCTCGCTGGTGCAGAACGCATCGGACCTGATCACGGTGATCGAGCCGGACACGACGGTGCGCTACCAGAGCCCATCGATCGAGCGCGTGCTGGGGTACGCGGCGGCGGAGATTCTTGGGACGCGGCTGGCGGAGCTGATCCACATCGACGACGTGGCGCGGGTGCTGGCGGTGCTGAGCGACGCCTCGCACAACCCGGGAAGCACGGCGACGGCGGAGGCGCGCGTGCGACGCCGGGACGGCGCGTGGCGCGACCTGGAGTTCATCGGCACGGACCAGTGCACGAACCCGGCGATCGGCGGCTTCGTGCTGAACATCCGGGACGTAACGGAGCGGAAGAGCCTGGAGCAGCAGCTGCGGCACCAGGCGCTGCACGACCCGCTGACGCAGCTGGCCAACCGGACGCGCTTCGCGGACCGGCTGGGGCACGCGCTGATCCGGGCGACGCGGACGGGGCAACTCGTCGCGGTGCTGTTCATGGACCTGGACAACTTCAAGGGCGTGAACGACTCGCTGGGGCACTCGGCGGGCGACCAGCTGCTGACGCAGGTGGCGGAGCGGGTGCAGGCATGCCTGCGGCCGGGCGACACCGTGGCGCGGCTGGGTGGGGACGAGTTCGCGATCCTGCTCGAGGACGTGGCGGCGGTGGAGGACGCGACCGCGGTGACGCAGCGGATCTTCGAGCACCTGGAGCCGCCGTTCCGGCTCGAGGGCAAGGAATTGATCGTGCGGGCGAGCGTCGGCATCGCGGTGAGCGCGCCGGGCGAGGCGACGGAGGCGGACGCGCTGCTGCGGGACGCGGACGTGGCGATGTACGTGGCGAAGTCGCACGGCAAGGGGCGTTACGAGGTGTTCGAGGAGAGTATGCAGGTCTCGATGATGGAGCGGCTCGAGCTGCTCGCGGACCTGCAGCGCGCCGTCGAGCGCGAGGAGTTCGTGCTGCAGTATCAGCCGATGGTGCTGCTGAAGGACGGGCACCTGTTCGGCGTGGAGGCGCTGGTGCGCTGGCGGCACCCGCGGCGCGGGACGATCCCGCCGGCGGAGTTCATCGCGCTGGCGGAGGAGTCCGGGGCGATCCTCGGGCTCGGGCGGTGGGTGCTGCGGGAGGCGTGCCGGCAGGCGCGGGCCTGGCAGGAGGCGCAGCCCGCGCGCACGGACTGGACGATCAGCGTCAACGTATCGGTGAAGCAGCTGCAGCACGCCGGGTTCGTCGAGGACGTGGCGAGGGCGCTCGCCGACAGCGGGCTGGATCCTTCGCGTCTGATCCTGGAGATCACGGAGAGCGTGATGATGCAGGACGTGGCGCCGATGCTCGCGCGGCTGCGGGAGCTGAAGGCGCTGGGCGTCCGGCTGGCGATCGACGACTTCGGGACGGGATACTCATCGCTGAGCTACCTGCGGGAGTTCCCGTTCGACCTGCTGAAGATCGACAAGTCGTTCATCGACGACATGGGCGCGATCGTGCGGAGCAAGGAGCTGACGCGCGCGATCATCGAGCTGGGGAAGACGCTGGACCTCGAGCTGGTGGCGGAGGGGATCGAGCGGAACGACCAGCTGGCGCGGCTGCAGACGCTGGACTGCGAACTGGGGCAGGGGTTCTACTTCGCGCAGCCGATGGACGCGGACGCGATCCTGGCGCTCCTCGCGGGCGAGGGGTCCGCGGAGGAGAGCGACGCGGCGTAGCGGGCGCGCGTCCCGGCGCCCGGCAGCCAGGAAACGGCACCCAGCAGAGGCGGGCCCCGCACGCGCGCGTTCGGCGCCGCCCTCACCTCTCACCATGCACTCCCCGATCCCCGCTCCTCCCCCGTCGTTCCTCGCACCACCGGGGTACAATCGCGCTCGCATGGACGGCCTCACCCCGATCCGGCGGCAGTACCTGGACGTCAAGCGGCGGTACCCGCACGCGATCGTGTTCTTCCGGCTCGGCGACTTCTACGAGACGTTCGACGACGACGCCGAGCTGTGCGCGCGCGAGCTCGACCTGACGCTGACGTCGAAGCCGATGGGGAAGGGGCTGCGCGTGCCGCTCGCCGGGATCCCGTACCACGCCGTCGAGGGGTATCTCGCGAAGCTGATCGCGAAGGGCTACAAGGTCGCGATCTGCGACCAGACGGGGGACCCGGCGTCGTCGAAGGGGCTCGTCGAACGGGCGGTGACGCGCGTCGTGACGCCGGGGACGGTCGTCGAGGCGAGCCTGCTCGACGAGCGGGCGAACAATTACCTGGCGTGCCTGGCGCCGGACCGCGGGCGCAGGGGCGACCCGCCGTGGGCGCGTGGCGCAGGGCTCGCGTGGGTCGATATCAGCACCAGGGAGTTCGTCGCCGGGGCGATGGCGGCGGAGGAGGCGGCGGGCGCGCTCGCGCGGCTGCGGCCGGCCGAGGTGCTGCTGCCGGACGGCATCGAGCCGCCGGCGTGGCTGGAACCGGCGCTCAACGTCACGCGCTGCGAGCCGCTGTGGTTCGACGCGGACCTCGCGGAGGTGACGCTGCAGGAGCAGCTGCGCGTGGCGTCGCCCGAGGCGTTCGGGCTGGCGCGCGGGTCGCCGGCGGTGGCGGCGTGCGCGGCGGTGCTGCTGTACCTGCGCGAGAACCAGGCCGCGGCGGCGGCGCTGATCACGTCGGTCCGGGCGGATCAGCCGGACGCGCACGTGGCGCTCGACGGGCACACGCTGCGCAACCTGGAGATTTTCGCGGCGGGGCGCGAGCTGCGGCGAGAGGGATCGTTGCTCGACACGCTCGACCTGACGCGGACGACGATGGGGGCGCGGCTGCTCCGCCGGCGGCTCGCGCAGCCACTGCGCGACGTCGCCGCGATCGAGGCGCGGCTGGACGCGGTGGCGGCGCTCCACGAGAGCGCGTCGCGGCGGGGGCGGGTGGCGGCGGCGCTCGCGGCGATGCCGGATCTCGAGCGGCTCGTGGCGCGCGTGGTCGCGCAGCGCGCGCAGCCGCG